>NZ_BAABJO010000024.1:0-136945 GCF_039543345.1 Pseudonocardia adelaidensis
CAGCCGACAGACCGACCGGGAACACCTTCGGGCGAGGCATCGAGCACCCATCCTCTCAGCAGCAGAACTGAGCTGCCGAGCACCGATACACCGCATAGCACCCGATTTAGCGGCGACACGCTACTAGGACAATGTCCGATGAACGCCAGCGCGGGAAACGTCGTGGTCGGCAGCATCGGAATCCTCATCCCGCGAGTTCGGCGGTCACGATGGAGGACAGGGGCATGCGGCAGGTACCGGACCGGAACGGGGGTATCACCGACCCGGCCATGGCGGCACTGATCGGGTCGCTGTCCCGGCTCGAACCGACTGCTCCCACGTGGTGCGCGGGATGGAGCGCCCACAGCATCGCCGCGCACATCACCGGCGCGGCGCAGGAACGAGCCGACCTGATCGAGGAGCACCTGGCCGGCCTGCCGGGCCGTGCCACCCGCTCCTGGGAGGAACGCGAGGCGCCGCTCAGGGAGCTCGACGGTCAGGTGCTGCGCGATCGACTGCTGATCGAGGCGACGCGGTTCGAGAGGAACGTGGCCGCGATGGATCCCGAGGACGCGCTCGAGTACACCGGCTGGACCATGACGGCAGGCCGCATGCGGGCTCACAGCCACAGCGAAGCGGCCCTGCACCGCTGGGACCTCGTCGGCGACGACGCCCTCAGCCGCATGTTCATGAGCGAGCCCCGCCTCACCGATCACGCGTTGGCCGCCTTCGCCGCCATCCCCGCGCTGAACGAGGCGCAGCGCTGGAGCACGGCGGCGTTCTCCGTCGGTTCCTTCCGACTGCGCAGCGCGGGTCTCGACGACGTCCTGATCCGGCGTGGATCGGCTCCCCTGCTGGTTCCGCAGGCGACGGCCGCTCCGGCCGATCCCGTCGTCGAGCTCGACGTCGCCGACCGGCTCCTGGTCCTCTGGGGGCGCGTGCCGCCGGAGCTGAGGCCTGCCGGGGGACCCGTCGACGTGGATCAGCTGGTGGAGCACCTGCTGCCGTGACCAGCCTCGATCAGCCGTCTCAAGCGATGGTGGCGAGCGCGGTGGCGCCGAGGGCGCCGAGCAGGACGACCTTCACGATCTCCAGCGCGATGTAGACCAGGTGGTGGCGGGAGCGGGGCGCCTCCACGTCGGCGTCGCTGCCGGCGAGCACGCGGTCCGACCGACGGTTCAGCGCCGGGCGCACCAGCCCGAGCTGCACCCCCAGCACCACGGCCACGGCCACGGCCATCCCGATCAGCACGGGCGTACGCGGACCGACGGCGAGCGCGATGGCGACCACGACGAGCAGGGCGACCTCGACCCGGTTGAGCGCGGCGAACACGACCCGTCCGATGCCCAGCCCCAGGCGCAGCGTGACGCCGGGGGCGCGGAACTTGAGCGGCGCCTCGAGGAACGAGATGGCCAGCACCATGCCGAGCCAGGTGAAGACCGCAGCGGGCAGCACGATCACAGTGTGGCGTCCGGGTCCCGGATCAGCTCGGCCAGCCGGGCGGGCGCGTCGAGCGGCACGAACGTCTTGGCCCCCTCGATCCACACCAACCGCGCGCCGGGAATGTCCGTCGCGAGTCGTTCGGGGTGGCTGGCGGCGAAGAACGGGTCGTCCCGGCCCCAGGCCAGCAGCGTCGGGCGGTCGAACCCGCGCAGTACCGCGATCGCGCGCATGGTGTCGCGGGCGGTGATGCGGCGCAGCACCTTGCCGACGTCGTGCCGCACGCCGGGGTCCCGGCGCGCAGGCCCCACCCAGCCGTCGACGAGGGCGGGCGGGATCGGGGTGGCCGCCAGGAGCCCGAACACCCACCTGCTCACGGGCAGTGCCATGGCCCGCGCCGCCAGCCACATGCCCCCGGGGATGCGCGGGAGCAGCTGCAGCGGGCGGAACGCGGGCGGGAGGAAGTTCTCGTAGGCATCGCAGTTGGTGAGCGCGAGCCGGGCGAGGCGCTCGGGGTGGTCGGCGGCGACGAGCTGGCAGATCGCCCCGCCGGTGTCGTTGCCGACGAGGGTGACGTCGGCCAGGTCGAGCGCGTCCATGAAGTCGGCGATGAGGCGGGCGACCCCGGCGGGCGACAGGTCGGCGTCGGGGTGCATCGCCTCGGGATGCGAGCCCAGCGGCAGGTCGGGGACCACGACCCGGAAGTCCTCGGCCAGCAGCGGCACCACCCGCTCCCACAGCGAGCCGTTCACGAGCAGCCCGTGCACGAGGAGGACGACGGGGCCCGAGCCGCTGTCGCCGTAGTGGATCGTGCCCTGGGGCAGCTGCACCTGCGGCATGGCGGGCTCCATTCACATACAACCTGTATCTGAGTCTCGACGTTAACATGCAGCCGGTATGTCAACAAGGGACGAGCGTGCCGACGAGACGCGGCGCGAGCTGCTGCGCGTGGCCCGCGAGCTGTTCGCCGACCGCGGATACGCGGCCGTGGGCACCGAGGAGATCGTGGCGCGCGCCGGGCTCACCCGCGGCGCGCTCTACCACCACTTCCAGGGCAAACGCGACCTGTTCCGGGCCGTGCACGAGCAGCTGGAGGAGGAGCTCGTCGCCGAGATCGCCTCCGGGCTCGCCGGCGTCGCGGACCCCGAGGTGCTGCTCGACGCCGGTGTGCGCGCGTTCCTCGACTCGTGCACCGACCCGAGACTGGCCCGGGTCACGCTCGTCGACGCGCCCACCGTGCTGGGCTGGTCGCAGTGGCGCGAGATCGACGAGCGCCACGGGCTCGGGTTGGTGACCGCAGCGTTGAGCGGCGCCATGGACGCGGGCGTGATCGCCCGCCAGGACGTGCGGCCGCTGGCGCACCTCGTCATCGGGGCGCTCGGCGAGGCCGCGCTGCTGATCGCCAACGCCGAGGACCCCGCCGCCATGCGTCGCCAGGTGGAGCCCGCCGTGCTCGCGCTCGTCGGCGGGTTGCGCGTCCACCCGCCGGACCGATGAGCTTCCGGTAGCGCGTCGGTCTACCCACCGACAGCACCCGATGCGAAGGGACACCACGATGGCGAAGGTCATCTCCACCCAGTTCACCACGGCCGACGGCGTCGCCGAGATCGACCCGGACTGGCACTTCCCGTACTTCGACGAGAACATGGGCCGCGCCGTCACCGAGGACTACGCGACCTCCGACGTGCTGCTCATCGGCCGCGAGACCTACGACAGCTTCGCGGGGGCGTGGCCCGGCCGCGAGGAGGCGGGCGAGGAGGACGCACCCCTCGCCAAGCAGCTCGGCGACATGCGCAAGGTCGTCGTCTCGCGCCAGCCGCTCGAGTTCTCGTGGCGCAACTCCGAGCTGATCGCGGGCGACCTCGTCGAATCCGTCGCCGCGCTCAAGGCCGAGGCGGGCATCAAGGGCATCCTCGTCCCCGGCTCGATCTCCGTCGTGCAGCAGCTGCTCGCCGCGGGACTCGTCGACGAGCTCCGCCTGCTCGTGCACCCGGTGGCGGCGCGCAAGGGCCGCAGGCTGTTCGACGACGGCGACACGCCCTACCACATGGCGGTGACGGCGACGGAGACCTTCCCGACCGGCGTGATCCGGGTGATCTACGCGCCGACCGAGGCCCCGGGGAAGGTCGGCTACGACGAGGTCAAGGGCAACGTCTGATCCGCCATCGGAGACGCCGTTCGGGATAGTCTCCGTCCATGGCGACGGAAGCCCACATTCCGCGCGAGCGGCTCCGTCGCATCGAGGCGGTCACGGACACCGCGCTCGGGCAGCTCGGCGTCGACGAGATGCTCGTCGAGCTGCTCGACCGGGTGCGTGACCTCCTGCGGGTCGACACCGCCGCCGTCCTCCTGCTCGACGAGTCCGAGCAGTACCTCGTGGCGACGGCGGCCCGCGGCATCGAGGAGGAGGTGCGCCAGGGCGTCCGGATCCCGCTCGGCAAGGGGTTCGCCGGCCGGATCGCCGCGGACAAGGAGCCGGTGATCATCGAGAAGGTCGACCACTCGAACGTCCTCAACCCCATCCTGCGGGAGAAGGGGATCCACTCCCTCCTCGGCGTCCCGCTGCTGTCGGGCGGTGAGGTGATCGGCGTCCTGCACGTCGGGAGCCTGTCGTCCCGCCGGTTCACGCGGGAGGACGCGGTGCTCCTCCAGCTCGCGGGCGACCGCGTGGCCCTCGCCATCCAGTCAGGGCAGATCCAGGTGTCGCGGGCGGCCGCAGCCACGCTGCAGCGCAGCCTCCTGCCCGCGAAGCTCCCGGTCGTTCCGGGCCTTGAGTTCGCCACGCGGTACGCGCCCGGCGGCGGCGGGGAGGTGGGGGGCGACTGGTACGACGTCTTCGACGTGCCGTCCGGGTACGTCTACGTCGTCGTCGGCGACGTGGCGGGTCGCGGCCTGGCGGCGGCCGCCGCCATGGGCCGGATCCGCACGGCGCTGCGTGCGTACGCGCTGCAGACCAAGGACCCGGCCGACCTGCTCACCCACCTCGACGAACACGTGCGGCACTTCGAGAGGGGGGTGATGGCCACCGCCCTGTGCGCGGTCATGCCCCCGTCCCACGACCACCTGCTCGCGTCGTGCGCCGGTCATCCGCCGCCCATCTCGGTCTCACCGGACGGTGCCGCGGAGGTGGTGGACCTGCCACCCGACCTGCCGCTCGGCGTCGACCCCACGCGCAGGCGGCGCACCACGCAGATCCCACTGGCGCCCGCACACGGCCTCTTCCTCTACACCGACGGCCTCGTCGAACGGCGAGGTCTCTCCCCGGACGTCGGGATAGAACGGGTGTGCATGGCGCTCTGCCCGGGTCCGGCGGACGCGGTCTGCGGGAAGGTGATGTTCGAGCTGCTCGGCAGCGACCAGGCCGACGACGACGTCGCCGTCCTCATGCTGTCGCGGTTGCCGGCGGATCCGCTGATCGGATGAGCGGCGCCGTGACCGTTGACGAGCTGGTCGTCGAGTTCGCCCTGGTCCGCCTCGACCACCCCGGCCTCGACCTCGAGGAGATCGCCGCGATGGTCGTCCGCCGGTTCGGCCCCGAGCAGGCCCTCGAGTTCGCGTCGCGGAACCTCGCCGCCCGGGACGAGCTGCGGGGTGGCGCGTTCGAGACGGCCGTCGAGTACGTGCTGCGGACCGTGCTGACGCTCCGCGACGACCCGGGCGATTTGTGACTGTTGAAATGCTTTGCGTAGCGGTGCCGGTAGCGGTGCCGGCGGCGTGCTCCCACAAAGCGGCTCCGCCGCTCATCCGCCGCAGCGCCGATCAGTAGGCCCGGCCGATCAGCACGGTGTGCGCGGCGGGCAGGCCGCTGATCAGGCAGGTGGGCGCGGGCGGCGCGGCGTCGACGATGCAGCGGATCGTGGCGCCGGTGCGCTCGCCGAGCTGCCGCTCCGACTCCTCCGTGCCCGACCAGGCGGCGAGGAAGAGCCCTCCGTCGCCGACGCGCCGCGCGAACTCGTCGAGGTCGGTGACGGGGTGGGTGTGCTGCTCGCGGAACGTCCGGGACTGCGCGAGCAGCGCGTCCTGGACCTCCTCGAGCAGATGGGTGGCGGCGCGCGCGGCGCCGTCCAGTGGCACCGTGCTCTTGCTGCGGTCGTCCCGGCGCACCAGGGTGGCCTCGCCCGTGGCCAGCTCGCGCGCGCCGAGCTCGATCCGGACGGGCACGCCCTTCAGCTCCCAGTCCACGGAGCGGCGCCCGAAGGAGGTGTGGGTGCGGGCGTCGACGTGCGCGCGGACGCCCGCACCCCGCAGCTCGGCCTCGACACGCCGGGCCGCCCCGGCGCTGTCGCCGTCCAGCTGCACGACCACCACCTGGTGCGGTGCGATCGCCGGGGGCAGGCACAACCCGTGGTCGTCGCCGTGGACCATGATCGTTCCGCCGATCATCCTGGTGGACGTGCCCCACGAGGTGGTGGCGGCGTGGCGGCGCTCGCCGCCTGCGTCCAGGTACCGGATGTCGAAGGCACGCGCGAAGTTGTGGCCCAGGTTGTGGCTGGTGCCCATCTGCAGCGCCTTGCCGTCGCGCATCAGCGCTTCGCACGTGAAGGTGTGGTCGGCGCCCGCGAAGCGCTCGCCCGGCGACTTCTCGCCCACCACGACGGAGATGGCGAGGGTCTCCTCCATGAACCGCCGGTAGACCTCCAGCATGCGGTGGGTCTCCTCGACCGCGTCCTCGTAGGTGGAGTGGGCGGTGTGCCCCTCCTGCCAGAGGAACTCGGTGGTGCGCAGGAACACCCGCGGCCGCATCTCCCAGCGGACCACGCTGTTCCACAGATTGATCATCAGCGGCAGGTCCCGGTGGGACTGCACCCACTTGGCGAAGTAGTGGTTGATGACGGTCTCGGAGGTGGGGCGCACCACCAGCGGTTCGGCGAGCTCCTCCCCGCCGCCGTGGGTGACCACGGCGAGCTCCGGGGAGAAGCCCTCGACGTGCTGCTTCTCCTTCTCCAGGAAGCTCATGGGGATGAACATCGGGAACGCGGCGTTCTGGGCACCGGTCGCCTTGATCCGCCGGTCCATGTCGGCCTGCATGAGCTCCCAGATGGCGTAGCCCCACGGTCGGATGACCATGGTCCCGCGCGCCGGACCGTTGTCGGCCAGTTCGGCGCGCGCAACGACGTCCTGGTACCAGGCGGGGAAGTTCTCCGCCTGCGGGGTGAGTACGGCCTTTGCCACGATCGGACCGTAGCTCCGGCGGCAACCGCTTATCGCTAGCTCGGCACGGCGAAGATGTGGGTCATCGCGGACTCGTGGTTCTTTTGCGGGGCCGGGCAGCCGTTGGGGCCGGTCGTGTCGCAGAGCCCGCTCGCCGGGCCGCCGATGGTGCCGGGGTTGCCCGCCAGGTGGGTCGTGGTCACCTTGGCCTGGAAGTCGGTGCAGCCGGGCTTCAGCGGGACGATGGTGTAGAGCGGGACCGCGACGTGGTTGATGCCCCTTTGCAGGGTGCGTTCGATCTGGGCGACCGGAGCGGAGGCGCAGTTCGCGCCGCCCGAGGTCGTCACGGTCAGCGCGAAGCGGACCCGCTCCGTGCACTCGTTGCCGCAGCGGTGGAACTCGACGTCCGCGATGACGGCCAACTGCTTCGGGCCCGCCGGGAGCTTGCCGCTGAGGACGGGGGTCGCGACCGAGGTCGTCACGGGCGGGGTGCCCTCTTTCAGGGATCGCTGGAGCGCCACGCCGTTCACGTCGCCCACGACGTCCTCGGAGGCGAACCTCACCTCGCTCCTCACGGTCTCCCGCGAGACGTTCGGCGATGTCGAGGCCGTGCGCAGGTACTGGGTGCACGTGAGCGTCCCGGACCTCCGCGCCGTCACCAGGAAGCGCGTGACAACCGTGATCTTGCGCAGCGGGGAGGTGCTGCCCGGGAACACGTTCTCGCCCATGACGACGCTCGCCGTGCTGGCCCCCGAGCATCGGACCTCGTTGTCGATGAGGTTGACGTCGGCGGCGTCCGAGGCGTCGATCGTGGAGTAGACGTAGGCGGTCTTGCCCTCCTGGAGCTCGGTGCTGATCGTCCCGATCGGGACGACCTTCTGCATCGGTTTCTCGCCCTTCGTCGTGTCCGGCGCCTTCGGGACATCGGTGATGACGGTCGGGCCGAACGACGCGGACTTGGCGGGGGCGGCCTGGGCCTCGAACGCGGTGCCCCCGGCCACGACCGTGACCGCCGCGAGCACGGCGGCACATCGATGCATGAACCTCACGGGCAAGTACTTCACGGGTCCCCCACGTCTGCTGTACTCGATCGAGCCGGGTGCGTCGATCAGGACGGCGCGCAGGATCTAATGATCAACGCGGCAGCGCGTCCACCCGTGGACGGATCCGGGGCGTCCTACCGGGGGCGGACGACCGGGACGGTTCCGGTGCGAAATGATGCGCTCATGACGTCCGCCCAGGGCTGGGTCCGTTGGCGTGACCTGCTCGTCGTTGCGGGCGGATGCGCGCTCGACCTGGTCGGGTTCTCCAAGGTCCTCTCCGGCCCCGGGGAGTTCCCCGCCTGGGTCGCCGGGTACGCGGTGGCCGGTTTCGCCGCGTTGTTCTGGCGCCGCCGGGCACCGCTCGTGGTGTTCGCCGTGCTGTGGGTGCACGCCGTGATCGCGGCGGTCGCGATCCCCTCGTACGGCCCGGTGGTCGGGCTGGTGATCGCCCTGTTCACCGTGGCGAACCAGGCGTCGCGCGCGACCGGGGTCTGGGCGCTGGCCATCAGCCTCGTGCCGACGGTGATCCTGGCCGCGGGCGAGGTGGCCGGGGCGCCGCCGGAGCTGGTGTTCTCCGTGCTGGCCGCGTCGTTGACGCTGCTGTCGCTGGTGAACGCCGGCGCGTGGAGCCTCGGTCGCTGGGCCCGGGCCCACCACGAACAGCTCGACCTCCTCGAGCAGCAGCGGCTCCGCGCGGCGCAGGAGGCCCTCACGGCCGAGCGCACCCGGATCGCCCGTGACCTGCACGACATCGTCTCCCACTCGGTCGGCGTGATGACCCTGCAGGCAGCGGGTGCTCGCCGCGTGCTCGCCGCGGGCAAGCAGGACCGTGCCGCGCAGGCCCTCGCCGACATCGAGGGCGCCGGCACCCAGGCCCTGGTCGAGCTGCGCCGGATGCTCGGGGTCCTGCGCGTCGACGGGCAGCAGGCGGACGACGCCGAGACGCAGCCCCGGGACGGGCTGGACGAGCTCGACGCCCTCGTCCAGCGCGTGCTCGCCGCCGGGGTGCCGGTCCGCGTCGTCCGGCACGGCCTGCCGCGGGCGCTCGACCTGGGCGCGGACCTGTCCGCGTACCGCACCGTGCAGGAAGCCCTCACCAACGTCGTGAAGCACGCCGGCACGGGTGTGCCCACGGTCATCGAGCTGCGGTGGGCCGACGACGAGCTGCAGCTCTCGATCACGAACGACGCCCCGTCACGACCGCTGGAGATCCGCCCGCACGCATCCGGCTACGGACTGATGGGCCTCAACGAGCGCGTGGCGGCCGTCGGCGGCCGCTTCACCGCGGGCCCGCTGCCCGACGGCGGGTTCCGCGTCGCCGTCACGCTGCCGGTCGGTGCCCCGGTGGCCGCATGATCCGGGTGATCGTCGCGGACGACCAGCCGCTCGTGCGCAGCGGGCTGGCGATGCTGCTCGACGCCGAGCCGGACGTCGAGATCGTCGGAGAGGCCGGCGACGGCGGCGAGGCCGTCGAGCAGGCCCGGCTCCTGCAGCCCGACGTCGTGATCATGGACGTCCGGATGCCGGTGATGGACGGGGTCGAGGCCACCCGGCGCATCACGGCGGACACCTTCGCGGGCGACGCCGACCGGCCGGTGAAGGTCCTGATCCTCACCACCTACCACGTCGACCGCACCGTGCACGAGGCGCTGCGCGCCGGGGCGTCCGGGTTCCTGCTCAAGGACTCGGCGCCCGCCGACCTCCTCGCCGCCACCCGCGCCGTCGCCGCGGGCGATGCCTGGCTCCAACCGGCCGTCGCCCGTGACCTGCTCGCCGAGTTCGCCGCGCGGCCCGAGCAGCGCTCGGCGGCGTCGGAGCTGCCGGCCCGGCTCACCCCGCGCGAGACGGAGGTGCTCGTCCACATCGCACGCGGCCTGACCAACCCCGAGATCGCGGAGCACCTCCACGTCAGCGAGGTGACGGTGAAGACCCACGTCGGGCGGATCTTCATGAAGCTGGACCTGCGCGACCGCGTGCACGCGGTCATCACGGCCTACGAGAGCGGCCTCGTCACTCCGCGCAGGCCCGGGTGTACCAGCACGTACCCACCGGGTCGCTCGGATCCGTGTCGGCTGCCGACACCGCCGTGACCGGACGCGGCTGCGCCGCATCGGCGAGGTGCGCCGAACCGACGACGGCAGCCACGCTCCCGACGAGCAGGGCCACCCCGACGATCGCCCTGCGTGTGCGGCTCCGCACGATGTGGTTCATGACATCCCCCCACCGGAGTAGGCCGGAGCCTGCCTCCGACCGCGCGTGACCCTACTGCAATGCTGAACCGGTCGTGGCAACGTTCCACCCCCGGTTGCCGCACGCCCCATAGGCCGATCGCCACAGGACCGCCGCATGACATCAGCGCCGACGCACGAGGACGCCTTCGTCGTCACCGGTGTCTCGAAGATCTTCGTCGGCAGGACCCCGGTGCAGGCGCTGGCCGAGATCACGCTGAGCCTGACCACGGGGTCGTTCACCTGCATCGTCGGCCCGTCCGGGTGCGGGAAGTCGACGCTCCTGCGCATCCTCGGAGAGCTCGAGACCCCGACCGTCGGCGAGGTGCGCAACCACCTCCCGGAGGGGCGGGTGCCGCGCTCCGCGTTCGTCTTCCAGGAGCACGGGGTGTTCCCGTGGTTCACGGTCCTGCAGAACGTCGCGTTCGGCGAGCAGATGGCGTCGGTCGGGAGGCGGGAGCGCGAGGAGCATGCCCGCCGCTGGATCGCCGAGGTCGGCCTCACGGGCTTCGAGGACGCCTACCCCCACCAGCTGTCGGGCGGCATGCGACAGCGCATCGCGATCGCGCGGGCCTTCTCGACGGGGTCGCCGTCGCTGCTGATGGACGAGCCGCTCGGCGCCCTCGACGCGCAGACCCGCACCCTCATGCAGGAGCAGCTCGTCGGGCTGTGGGAGGCCGAGCGCAAGACCGTGGTGCTGGTGACCCACTCGATCGAGGAGGCGCTGCTGCTCGGGGACCGGGTCGTCGTCATGTCGGCCCGTCCGGGCCGGATCAAGGACGTCCTGGAGGTCCCGTTCGGGAGGCCGCGCAGCATCGAGGTCGAGTCCGCGCCGGAGTTCGCGCGGATGCGGCAGGAGATCTGGGAGTCGCTGCGCGACGAGGTGCAGGCCTCGTTGAGGTTGTCATGACACCGGCGCTGGACGAGGCGGTCGACCGGGAGTACCGGCGGCACCGGTGGCTGCAGCTGCGCGACCTGGGACTGGCGGTCCTCACGCCCGCGGTGCTGCTGGTGGCGTGGGAGGTCGCGGCGCTGACCGGGGCGCTCGACCGCAGGCTGTTCACCCCGCCGTCGCGCATCCTCGCCCGCGGGTGGGAGATGGTGGTCGGCGGCGAGCTGTGGATCCACGTCGGCGCCACGGCGGCGCGGCTCGTCGTGGGGCTCCTGCTGGGAGCGGTCGCCGGGATCCTCGTCGGGTTGCTGATGGGCGTGTGGCGCCCGGTCCGCGCGGCGCTCGGCCCGACGTTCACGGCGCTGTACGCGCTGCCGAAGATCGCGATCCTCCCGCTGCTGTTGCTGATCTTCGGGCTCACCGAGACCCCGAAGGTGCTGTCCGTGGCGATCTCGGTCTTCTTCGTCGTCCAGATCAACACCCTCGCCGGCATCGTGCAGATCGACGCCCGGATCCTCGAGGCCGCCCGCGCCTACCGGGCGTCCGGCTGGCGGCTCTTCCGGTACGTGCTCCTGCCGGGGGCGACGCCGTCGATCCTGACCGGCCTGCGGGTCTCGGCCGGGATGGCCGTGATCGTCGTGACGGCCGTGGAGTTCGTCGCGTCGAACAACGGTCTCGGCTACCTCATCTGGAACTCGTGGCAGCTGTTCCAGCCGCAGACGATGTTCGTCGGGCTCATCACCGTGTCGGTCATCGGCGCCCTGGTCACCGGGCTCGTCATCGCGTGCGAGCGGGTGCTGCTCCCGTGGCGGCACGCGGGCGGTCCACGCAGGAAGGGGAGGAACACATGAGGAGACGGGCAGTTCTGGCGGTGGCGCTGGTGCTCGGCATGGCCCTGGCGGGGTGCGGCGGCGGCTCGACCGGTACCGACAACGGCGCCGGGGACACCACGGTCGACGTCGGCGTGGTGCAGCTGCCGATCTTCGCGCCGCTCTACGTCGCGGACGCGAAGGGCTACTTCCGCGACGCGGGCCTCACCGTCAACATCCAGAACGTCAAGTCGGGGCAGGACGCGATCCCCCTCGCCGCCAGCGGCAAGCTGGACGCCGTCCTCGCCGGGTTCTCCGCCGGCATGTTCAGCGCCATCCAGTCCGGTCTCGACGTCCGGGTCGTGGGCTCGATGGGGGTGGCCGACGCCGACACCGAGAACCCGGCCTCCGCGCTGATCGTGGCCAAGCCGCTCGTCGACGACGGGACGATCCGCTCGGTCGCCGACCTGAAGGGGCACAAGATCGGCGCCCTGGGCGGGGCGGGTGCGACGAGCGCCTTCTACGTCGGCATGGCGCTGGAGGAGGCCGGCCTCACGATCAAGGACGTGCAGTTCGTGCAGCTCAACAGCCCGGACATCCCGACCGGCCTGAAGACCGGCGGCATCGACGCCGCGTTCGTCTCGGCCCCGTTCTGGAGCCAGGCGGTGGCCGACGGCATCGCGACGAAGATCTGGACCACCCCGGAAGGCACGTCCGGCACGGGCATCCTGTACGGCGGCGAGTTCGCGAAGACGCCGGTCGCCCAGAAGTTCTTCGACGCGCTGGCCCGCGGCGCCCGCGACCTGCAGGGCGACGCCCGCTACTCCGACGAGAACCTGAAGATCATCGGGGACGCGACCGGCCAGACGCCCGAGCAGGTCAAGTCGGTGCCGCTCTACGCGTGGCTGCCGAACCTGGCGCCGCTGCCCGACCAGCTCGCGGCGATGGAACGGATGTGGATGCAGGTGGGGGCGCTCGAGTACGACACCCCGATCCCGCAGCAGCAGTACGTCGACACGACCTTCGCCGATCACGTCGCGCGCTGATCAGAGCAGGTCGCGCAGCACGGCGAGCCCGTCGTGCACCTCGGTGAACGAGGTGGACAGCGGCGCGGGCCCGATCCGGATGGCGTCGGGCTCGCGGTAGTCGGGGAGCACACCGCGGGCCCAGAGCCGGTCGACGACGTCGCGGAACCCGGGCCGGCGGATCGTGACGTGCCCACCGCGCCGCCGCGGGTCGCGGGGCGAGATCACCTGGACGCCGCGCGGGGTGAGCCACTCGTCGACCAGTTCCAGCGCGAACCCGGTGAGGGCCGCCGATTTGGCGCGGACCGCCGCGATCCCGGCTGCCTCCAGCAGGTCGAGGGAGGCGAGCAGCGGGACGGCGGCGAGGATCGGTGGGGTGCCGGAGACGAGGTGCCGGATCCCGGCGGCGGGGACGTAGCCCGGGCCCATGGTGAACGGGTCGAGCCTGCCCATCCACCCCTGGATCGGCTGGTGCAGCCGCTCGTGCAGGTCCCGCCGGAGGTAGCCGAACGCGGGGGAACCGGGCCCGCCGTTCAGGAACTTGTAGGTGCAGCCCACGGCGAGGTCGACGCCCCAGGCGTCCAGCGCCAGCTCGACGGCCCCGACGGAGTGGCACAGGTCGAGCAGGACGTAGGCGCCCGCGTCGTGGGCGGCAGCGGTGATCGCGGGAGCGTCGGCGATCCACCCGGAGCGGTAGGCGATGTGCGACAGCAGCACCAGTGCCGTGTCCGGGCCGGCGGCCGCGGCGACCTGGTCGGGGGTGACGCCCTCGGCGATGTCCGCCCGCAGCCAGCGCACGCTCCCGCCGCGTTCGGCGGCGATGCCCTCGACGACGTAGCGGTCGGTGGGGAAGTCGTCCTCGAACGCGACGATGACCCGCCGGGCCGGGTCGGCGGCCGCGGCGGCGTCGACGGCGGCTCGGGCGAGCTTGTAGAGCAGCACCGTGGTGGAGTCGGCGAGCACGGTCTGGTCGGGTGCAGCGCCGAGCGCGAGGCCGCCGATGCGGTCCCCGACCCGCTGCGGCCAGTCCATCCACGGGCCGTCCGGCCCGTCCTCGGTCCAGCCGCGGATCAGGCGTTGCCCCCACGCGTGGTGCACGAACTCGCCCAGCCGGTTCGCGGCGTCGGCCACCGGGCGGCCGAGCGAGTTGCCGTCGAGGTAGGCGACGACGCCGGGCGCGGGCAGGAAGCGGGCGCGCAGCGGGGCGAGCGGGTCGGCGGCGTCGAGCTCGGCGGCCCGTTCGGCCGTGGTCCGGGTCGTGGTCACGCCTGGATCTCCGTCCGGACGGCGAACAGCTCGGGAAAGAAGGTGAGCTCCAGCGCGGCGCGCAGGAACGCGACCCCGCTGGAACCGCCGGTGCCGCGCACCGTGCCGATCGTGCGCTCCACGGTCTTGAGGTGGCGGAACCGCCACAGCTGGAAGTTCTCCTCCAGGTCGACCAGCTCCTCGCACGCCTCGTAGGCCTCCCAGAACTCCCGGGAGTGCTCGTAGATGCGGCGGAACACCGGCACCAGCTCGGGGGTGAACGCGTAGGGCTGCGTCACGTCGCGGTGCAGCAGCTGCTCGGGGATGTCGTGCCCGTGCCGGTGCAGGTGGTGCAGGAACTCGTCGTAGACGGTGGGCTCGCCCAGCAACGACTCCAGCAGCTCGCGCGCCGAGCGGTCGTGCTCGAACAACTTGATCATCGCCGGGTTCTTGTTGCCGAGGACGAACTCCACGGCCCGGTACTGGTAGGACTGGAACCCCGACGACGTGCCGAGGAAGCGGCGGAACTCGGCGTACTCCGACGGCGTCAGCGTGGCCAGCACGTCCCACTGCTCGGTCAGCTGGCGCTGGATGTGCTTGACCCGCGCCAGGCCCTTGAGCGCGGGCCGCAGCTCGTCGGCCCGCAGCCGGTCGCGCACCGCCCGCAGCTCGTGCAGCACCAGCTTGAGCCACAGCTCGGAGGTCTGGTGCTGCACGATGAACAGCAGCTCGTCGTGGTGCACCGGCCTGCTCACCGGGTGCTGTGCCGACAGCAGCTCGTCCAGGTGCAGGTAGGCCCCGTAGGAGAGGTTCACCTTCTCGCCGGTGCCGCCGAACTCCCGGACCACCCCTTCCTCGAGTGGCCGCAGGTTCCCACCGTTCGCCGTCACCCCATCACGGTTCCAGAATCAGCGGTCCGGTGCGAGGAGGAGCTCGTCGGGATAGCACCACGCCCAGTCCTCATCCGGTTCGAAGGACTGGACGAGCGGGTGCGACGTGGCGTGCCAGTGCCCGCTCGCGTGGCGTCCGGGGGAGTTGTCGCAGCACCCGATGTGGCCGCAGCGCAGGCACTTGCGGAGGTGGACCCATGTGCCGCCGTCGCGCAGGCAGTCCTCGCAGCCCAGGTCGGTGCTCGCGGGCACATCGGGGGAGACCTGGTCGAGGTGCGTGCAGGTCGCCTCCGTGGCCCGCCCGTCCGCGTCGCCGACCACGGCGAACGCACCGGCACGGGCGGGTGCGGCGATCGGGCGGATCAGGACGACGGCCACCAGTGCGCCGAGCGCGACGATCCCGATCCCCACGAGGAACACGACCGACAGCGCCTGGGTGAAGGACGCCGTGTACGCGGGCTCGAGTGCGGCCGCGGCCCGGCCGAGCGAACGAGCCGCGCCGTCGGTGTCACCCGACGCCGCCAGGTCCGCCGCCGCGGTGGCCTGCGAACCGGGCACTCCACCTGCCGCGAGCCGATCGCCCGTCCCGGCGGCGAGCCGGGCCTCGAACACGGCCCCGAGCCCGGCGATCCCGGCCGCGATTCCGAGCTGACGGGCCGTGTTGTTGATGCCGGACGCCATCCCGCTGTGCGCGGCGTCCACCGTGCTGAGCGCCGCGACCGTCATCGTCGGGTTGACCACCCCGGCGCCGATGCCGAAGATCAGCAGCGCCGGGAGCAGCCGCAGCCCACCGGACCCGGGGCCCAGATCGAGCATGAGCGCGAGGGCCACCCCGCACAGCGCGAGCCCGCCGACCAGGGAGATCCGCACCCCGAGCCGCGCCACCACCCGGGCCGCCAGCAACGACACCACCAGCGACGCCACCGCGAACGGCGCGACCTCCAGGCCCGCGAGCGTGGGGCTCGACCCGTGGACGCGCAGCAGGAACAGCGTGAGGTACACCAGCGGGGCGAACCCGGCGGCGGCGAACACGACGGCCACGAGCGTGGCGCCGAGGAACGTGGGGTTGCGCATCAGGGCCGGCGCGATCAGCGGCGCCGTGCTGCGGTACTCGACCAGCACGAACAGGCCGAGCAGCACCAGCGCCCCGCCCGCCATGCCGAGCGTGACCGGGGAGAGCCAGCCGACCGCGTTCCCCCGCTGGATCAACACGATCAGCAGGACCATCGCGCCGGTGAGCAGCCCGGCGCCCGCCCAGTCCAGCCTCGTCGAGGAGCCGTCCCGGCTCTCCCGCAGGTGCCGGATCCCCACCGCGGCGGTCGGGACCACCAGGACCACGGCCAGCGCGAACTGGGCGCGCCACCCGACGGTCTGCACGAGGACCCCGCCCACCAGCGGGCCCAGCGCGATCGCGCCGGACACGCTGGCACCCCAGACCCCGATCGCGCGGGCCCGCGCCGGCCCGTCGAACTCCGCAGCGATCAGCGCGAGCCCGGACGGGAAGAGCGCCGCCGCCCCCGCACCCTGGACCAGCCGCCCGACGATCAGCATCCCCGCATCCGGCGCCAGCGTGCAGACCAGCGACCCGGCGCCGAACCCTGCGAGTCCGAGCAGGAACAGCAGGCGCCGCCCGTAGCGGTCGCCCAGCGCCCCACCGACCAGCAGCAACGACGCCAGGACCAGCGCGTACGCCGACAGCACCCACTGCTGCGCGGCGAACCCGGCCGACAGGTCGGCCGCGATCGCGGGCAGTGCCACGTTCGGCGCGGTCACGTTGAACAGCAGCAGCGCCGACGCCAGGCACACCACGGCCAACGTCCAGCGCCGGCACCGCCGGGCGCCCTCGGCGGTCTCGCCCGCCGGCCGCGGTGCAGCCGGCACGTCCGGGTGGGCCGGGCACGCGCCGAACCCCGCCGCCGGGATCAGCCGCGCCACACCGTGCCGCCGTGCCTCGAGGTCCCCCGTCACCTGGCCTGACGCAGCCATAGCGCCTCGCCCCCTCCCGTGCCCAGCCGCGAATTACACTCTTACCGAGCTTCGGGGACAACAGTTCGAACCCATCCGCACGCTCGACATCGACGTGACAGCTCGCCGGGAAAGATCGAAAAGCGGTGGTGTCGACGTCGAGCGCGTGGACAACGCCGACCGGGGTCGGCCTCCGGCCGATCTTCCTCGCGTGTGAGGACCCGGTCACGTCGGCGTGGACCTCGATGGGCTCCGGCGTGCCGAGCACTCGTTCGCGTCGGTCTCGCTCGCCGGAATCGCGGCCCGGGCGTCGTCCTGGGGGCACGCCCGATCTCGACGATGGTCGTCCTGGCGGGCCGGGATGAGCCTCGTGCTGCTGCCCCGCCGGGTCGAGACCGCGGCCTGACAGCGGCGTTCCGCGGAACGCCACGAGCGCCAATAGGGTTGCCCCGTGGTGAGCGACGCCCTGATCACCTGGCTTCGCGACTCCGATCCCGCCTTGCGGTGGCAGGTCGAGCGCGACCTCGTGCATGAACCGCCGGAGGTCTGGGAGGCGACGCGGGCCCGGATCGCGACCGAGGGCTTCGGTGCGCGCCTGCTCGCGCTCCAGGACCCGGACGGGCAGTGGGCGGGTGGCGCGTTCTTCCCCGCGGACTTCGGCCCCGACACGGGGGAGGTCGGGCAGCCGTGGACGGCGACGACGTGGACGCTCGTCACGCTCCGGGAGTGGGGACTCGACCCCGCCGTGCTGCGCGAGCGCCGCACGGCCGAGCTGCTCGCCGAGAACAGCCGCTGGGAGTACCAGAACCTGCCGTACTGGGGCGGCGAGGTCGACTGCTGCATCAACGCCTGGACCGTTGCCAACGGCATCTGGCTCGGGGCCGACGTCACCGGGATCGTCGACTGGTTCCTCGAGCACCGGCTACCGGACGGCGGCTGGAACTGCGAGTGGGTGGAGGGGTCGGCGCGCTCATCGGTCCACTCGACGCTCAACTCGCTCAAGGGGCTGCTCGCCCACGACGTCGCGACCGGAGGCACGGAGGCGACGCGCGCCGCCCGGCGCTCCGGCGAGGAGTACCTCCTGCAACGGGGGCTCTTCCGCCGCCTGTCGACGGGCGAGCCCGTGGCACCGTGGGTCGACCGCTTCGCCTACCCGTTCCGCTGGTTCTACAGCGTGCTCAACGCGGCCGAGTACTTCCGCCAGGCGTCGCTCGTTGACGGCACGGCCCCGGACCCGCGGATGGGCGACGCGATCGAGCTCGTCCGCGCCGCCAGGCAGCCGGACGGCACGTGGCTCCAGGCCCGCCGGCACCCGGGCCGGGTGTGGTTCGAGGTGGACGTGCCGGCGGGGGAGCCGTCGAAGTGGCTGACGCTGTTCGGCAGCCGGGTGCTCGCCTGGTGGGACGCTCAGGCGACGATCAGGTAGAGGCCGTAGCCGACGATCGCCGCGACCGCCAGGAGGCAGATCGCCGCGATCGTGGTGCCGGCCGCGGGGCTCACCGGCGGGCGTGCGCCGTCACCCGGCCCACCGACGGGTTGTGCTGCCCGTGCGGAGAGGCCGACGAGCGCGAACGCCACGAGCGCGACGACCGCGACCCCGACCGCGAGCGACACCACGCACACCACGAGCAGTGATCCCCACGCGATGCTCATCAGGAGATCCCCTTTCAGGCTGCTGCGCCGGCGGGCGCATTCGGGGCCGGGACGTCGTTGACGTTCTCGGCGGTGATCGGGCGGCGCCGCGACGCGGCGTAGATGCCACCGGCGAGCGCGATGGCGACCAGCGCGACGATGATCGTCCCGACGGTGCCGGTGGAGGCGAGCCAGGCCGAGGCGGCGCCGACCGCGGCCGCGGCGGGCAGGGTGAGGATCCAGGCGACCGCCATCTGGCCGGCCACGCCCCACTGCACGGCGGCGAGCCTGCGCCCGGCGCCCGCGCCGAAGATGGCGCCAGTCGCGACCTGCGTCGTGGAGAGCGCGAAGCCCAGGTGCGACGAGGTGAGGATGACCGCCGTCGCACTCGTCTCGGCGGCGAAGCCCTGCGGGGTCTGGATCTCGCTGACCCGCTTGCCGAGCGTCTGGATGATCCGCCAGCCGCCGATGTAGGTGCCGAGCGCGATCGCGAGTCCGGCGGAGAGGATCACCCAGAACGGCGGGCCCGAGTCCGGCGTGAGGAACCCGGCCGTGATCAGGGTCAGGGTGATCACGCCCATGGTCTTCTGCGCGTCGTTCGTGCCGTGGGCGAGCGCGACCATCGATGCCGAGACGATCTGGCCGAGCTTGAAACCGCGGGTCACGGTGCCGTCGTCGGCGCGCCTCGTGATCCGGTAGGCGAGGTAGGTGGCGATGAGGGCCACGACGCCCGCGAGCACCGGGGAGATCAGGGCCGGGATGACGACCTTCGTCAGGACCGCCCCGAAGTTCACCGCGTTCACCCCCGCGGCCACCAGCGTCGCGCCGATGAGCCCGCCGAAGAGGGCGTGCGACGAGCTGGACGGGAGGCCGAGCAGCCAGGTCAGCAGGTTCCACAGGATGGCGCCGACGAGCCCGGCGAAGATCACGATCGGGCCGATCCTGGCCTCGTCGACCAATCCGCTGGAGATCGTCTTCGCGACCTCGACCGAGAGGAACGCGCCGACGAGGTTCAGCGCGCCGGCGATCGTCACCGCCACCTTCGGTGAGAGCGCGCGGGTGGCGATCGAGGTCGCCATCGCGTTCGCCGTGTCGTGGAACCCGTTGGTGAAGTCGAAGACGAGGGCCGTGGCCACGACCACGACCACGATCAAGGTGACGTCCATGCGCGCCTTCCCGAGCTCGGACCGGACGACTCAGCGTCACGCCCGGGCGCGGGATCGCGCACCAACACGGCTTGAACGGTCGATGAAAAAGGAACCCGGCTATTCCCGGAGGAAAAGGACAGGTCGGGTCATAACGATTGTCGCAGATGCGGTACCCGTCACGGAGTGCCGCCGCGCGACTCCCTCGCGTACGCCGTCGAGGACCGGACCGGGCCGCACGGCGGCCTCCTGTACCGTCACCGCGAAATCGAGGCGGCGCAGGCAGGCTGTGCCCCCGGGAACGGTGGGGTGTGGACGAGCCGGCCGATCCGCGAGCCCGCGCGGCCCGGACCAAGCGGATCCGCACGCGCGCGGCGCTGATCGCAGCGGCCGACTCGGCATTCAGCCGTCGCGGGTGGGCCGCGACGCGCATCGAGGACATCGCCGACGCCGCGGGCGTGAGCCCCGCCACGGCGTACAACCACTTCCCGACCAAGCACGCCCTGCTCGGAGCCGTGTACGAGCCCTACGTGCGCGGTCACATCCACCAGGCCGAGCAGGACATCGCCGCCCGGCGTCCGGTGGTCGAGGCGCTCATCGACCAGGTCAAGGCGCTGGCGCGCCTCAGCTGGTACCACCGCGGGCTGACGGCCGCGTTCACCGCAGCGATGCTCGACTACACGATCAAGGTCGGGAAGGCGCCGGACCCGGACGACCAGGGTGACCCGCGGATCCTCGCCCCCGTCAACGTGGCGCTGCTGCTGCTCATCGACCACGGCCAGGCCACCGGTGAGCTGCGCTCCCACCCGCCCGCGGGCGAGATCAGCGGCATGCTGGTCAACCTGCTGCTGGTGCGGAGCATCAACCGCAAGGACGAGCCCCCGTCCGACACCGCCGACCTGCTGCTCACGGTGCTGTTCGGCGCGCTCCGCCCAGACCTGCTCGTCGGGCGCGACGGGGCCGGCCCGTTTTGGCGCGCCTGACGACCGGCGGGCAGGCCCTCACCGGCTCCGGGAGACCAGGCGGGCGAGGAACGGTGTCGCGATGTCGAACGCCGTGGTCATCAGGGCCGGCGGGTCCTGGTTGAGCGTGTCCTCCCGCCGCAGCGCGGCGAAGTCGACGTGCTTGGCGGCCACGCCCGCGGCGGCGAGGACCGCGACGAGCTCGTCCGCGACGATCCCGTACCCGGAGGTCGTCGGGTGGACGCCGTCGAGCCCGAAGAGACCTCCCTGCAGCCTGCCGGTGCGGTCGGAGAGGAAGAACCGGGTGTCGAGGTCCGCGATCGGCTCCGGGAGCGCACGGGCCGACCAGCTGTGGCGCGCGGTGGCCTCGGCGTCGGCGATGAACCGCCGGTACGCCAGCCCGTCGAGCACCCCGCACAGGTCGAAGACGTACCAGTCCCGGCCACGTTGCCGGGCGCCGCGGACGGCATCGGCGATGGAGGCGTTGTACTGGTCGATCGCCGAGTCGACGGCGCGGGCCTGCTGGTGGGTGAGGTGCCGGTGCTTGGCGGGGTCGAAGCCCGCCTCGTCGATCCACGGGTCGACGTAGAAGGGGAAGTACCGCGAACCGGGGCGCCACTTCTGGCCGGGCGCCTGCGGGTTGACCCCCTTGGCGATCGGCGCGATCGTCACGTGGGGCACGGTGGCGAGGACGACCCGCCGCGCGCTGATCGCCTCGACCGCCCCCACGAGCTCGGCGAACTCGGCGGCGAAGTGGGTCGGCCGCCACACGTTGTAGCTGCCCTTGCGGTCCAGGTCCGCGTAGCCGTCGCCGCTCCAGAGGATCTTCTTGTCGACGACGGTGCGGAGCGCGTTGTTCCCGCCGAGGACGATGACGAGCGTGTCGATGCCGCCGTCCCGCCCGTGCCACGCGGCGGACCCGATCTGGGTCGCGGCGACCCCGAACGGCGCGAGCACGGACCACGCGGCGATGTCGTTGTCGTTGGACGGGATCGCACCGAGCAGGTCGTCGTGCGCCGGGTTGGCGGCGATCCGAGCGGTCGCGCGGCCGCCCGTGTACGACAGGCTGTCGCGGACGTCCCAGCCGTAGATCCCGAGGTTGTCGTAGCGCACGTCGGTGCGCGGCGGCCTGCTCCCGTCCCCGCGCTCCCAGTAGTCCTCGTTCTGGTCGGCGAGCTGCTGCAGGGCGACCGGCAGCGCCAGCACCTCGAGGGCGTTCAGGCGGTCGCCGAACCGCTCCTGCAGCTTCCGCAGCAGGCCCTCGATGTTGAACGGCAGGCCCCCGAGCGGGCCGCCGTACGTGGGGGCCTGGAACGGGACGTCGAGGCACCGGGCGAGGAGGGCGGGCCAGGAGAGGTCCGTGCGCGACACGGCCCCGCTGGTCAGGCCGTGGGTGAGGGAGTCGCCGACCGTCACGAGCCGGTGGGCGGGGTCCGTGGGTGGAGCCGGGATGTCCGGGTCGCGCTGACCGAGCCCGACCCCGAGCGTCGGGTCGTCGATGCGCGGCGGAAGCACATCGGTCACCACGACGTCGGGTGGGGTGTTGGGATCCAGGTACTCCGGTGGCAGCGCGGCCATGGCCCCTCCTCGCGTTCGCTCGCCGGGGTCCATGGTCGTCCGGCGGACGAAGAGGCGCGAGCGCCGACGGATGATACGCGCGCGGGAGCCCGGCTACCCGGCGCTGCGCGCGCCGAGGTCGTCCCGCTCGCGCGCGGCGCGCCGGTGGGCCTGCGGGGACACCCCGGTCGCGCGCGTGAACTGCAGGCGGAAGTTGCTCGTGCTGCCGAAGCCGGTCATCCGGGCGATCCGCTCGACGGGTTCGCAGGTGGTGTCGAGGAGGTGCAGGGCGCGCCGGATGCGCTGCGCGAGCAGCCACTGCATCGGGGAGGTGCCGAACGCGGCCTCGAAGCGCCGCGCGAGGGTCCGCGAGCTCACGTGCGCGGCTCGGGCGAGGTCGGCGAGGCTGAGGGGCTGCGCGAGGCGTGCCGTGGCCCACTCGATCACGTCGGCGAGGTCGTCGGCGGTGGGCCGGTCGTCGTGCCGCTCGAGCTCCCGGCACATCTCGCCCGTCGTCGGGCCGCCCGCGCACGTGCGGATGCCGCCGTCGACGACGGTGGGTGCGGAGATGTCGACGACGACCCGCGGGAACCGGCGCCGCATGTCGTCGGCGAGGTCGTGGCGGGTGGTCGCCCGGCGACCCGTGAGCAGGCCCGCCGCGGCCAGGACGAAGGCGCCCGAGCCGCTCGCGGCGATCCGGGCGCCGTGGGCGGCCGCGGTGCGCAGCGCGTGGCTCGTCGCCGGCGGCGGGTCGAGCGGCCGGCCTGGCCCTCCCGGGACGATCACGGTGTGGGCGGCGGCCAGTACGTCGAGGCCGTGGACCGCCTCGACCGAGAACCCGGACGCGAGCGGGACGACGCCCGGCTCGACCGCGCAGTACCGCACCGCGTACCGGTGGTGGGTGAGTACGTCGGCGGGCGTTCCCAGCTCGACGATCGACGCGGCGGGCGTCGCCAGCACCGCCACGACGTGCTCCGCAACGTGTCGTTCTCCCGGCACGGGGCGACTCTCCGCGACGCGGCGGAGCGGGGCCAGGCCATTCGCCGGT
Organism: Pseudonocardia adelaidensis; assembly: GCF_039543345.1. Taxonomy (NCBI): domain Bacteria; kingdom Bacillati; phylum Actinomycetota; class Actinomycetes; order Pseudonocardiales; family Pseudonocardiaceae; genus Pseudonocardia; species Pseudonocardia adelaidensis. The sequence continues at coordinate 23,012 of NZ_BAABJO010000024.1, forward strand.
CAGCTACCGGCCAAGCGGTCCGCTCCGAGGTTGGCCCGGATGCCCGCCGTGGTGACCTCGCCGTCCGTGGTGTTCTCGGCGCCGAGCTCGGTGAGCATGGCCAAGGCCTGCCGCCAGTGCCGCCGTGCGTCCTCGCGCCGGCCGAGGACCGCGAAGGCGTGTGCGAGCCCGTCGTGCGCGTTCGCCTGGTCGGCGGCCTGCTGCAGTCCGGTCGCGACCTCGAGCGCGTCCCGGTGGCAGTCGAGGGCCTGGTCGGGACGACCGGCGGCGAGGTGGAGGCGGCCCATCCCCTGCAGTGCTTCGAACTCCAGGTTCCGGTTGCCGATCTCGCGGGCGAGCGCCAGCGCGGCGCGGTAGGTCTCGCCGGCCTGATCGTGCAGACCGAGCACCCGCTGTGCCGCGGCGAGGCCGATCATCGCGTTGAGCTCCCCGTGGCGGCTGCCGATCCCGTGGGCGATCCGGTGGGCCCGTTCGAAGCAGGCGATGGCGTCCCCGGGCCGGTCCTGCTGCCGGTACTGCCAGCCGAGCCCGGCCAGAGCGTCGGCCTCGCTGCTGCTGTTGCCGGTGTCGTGGGCGAGCTTCCGCGCCTGCCCGAAGGCCTCGAAGGCCTGTTCGTAGTCGCCGAGCTGGCGGTGCAGCCAGCCGAGCGCGATCAGGGCGTTGAGCTCGGTGATGTGGTGGCCGGTGTCGTGGGCGAGCCGCCGGGCGTGCGAGAGGTGCTCGGCGGCCTGGGCGCCGCGGCCCCGGAGCAGGTGGAACTGGCCGAGGCCGAGGAGCGCGTCCATCTCGACGGCGACGTGGCCGGTGTCCCGGGCGAGCGCGAGCGCGAGCGAGTAGCGGTCGGCGGCCTCCTCGTTGCGGCCCTGTTTGAGGTGCGTGCGCCCGAGGTCGGCCAGCGCGCGCTGCTCGGCGGCGCGGTCGCCGGTGGCGCGGGCGACCGCCAGCGCCTGTTCGTGGAGGGCCTCCGCGGTGGCGTACCGGCCCCGGCCGACGACGTGGACGTGCAGGATCGCCGCGAGGTGGTGGACGTGGCCGGGACTGCCGTGGTCGGCGGCCTGCCGGACCACCGCGAGCACGGTCGGGAGCTCGCTGTCGAGCCACGCGGCGGCAGCGGCCGGGTCGGTGGGCACGGGCGCGGGCTCGCCGGACGGGGGCACGTCGGGCCTGCGCGCACGCTCGTACGGGTACGCGGTGTCCATCGCGACGGCGGCGCTGTGGCGGTAGTGGTCGAACAACCGGGTGAGCGCGGCCCGCCGGTCCGGCTCGGGCTCGTCGGCGTCCGCCCTGGCGGTGCTGTGGGTGCGGACCAGGTCGTGGAACCGGAAGCGGCCGGGGGCCGGTTCCTGCAGGAGGTGGGTGTCGAGCAGTTGATCGATCAGCCGCTCGGCCTGCAGCCGGCTCGTGCCGAGCAGCGCGGCGGCCGCGTGCGCGGTCAGATCGGCGCCCGGGTGGAGTCCGAGCAGCCGGTAGGCGCGCTGCTGCTCGGCGGAGAGCTGCCGGTAGGACAGGTCGATGGCGGCCGTGACGCTGCGCTCGCCCGCCTCGAGCTCGGAGCGGCGCAGGCGGTCGATGAGGCGGGCGACCGGCCAGGACGGGCGTGCCGTCAGCCGTGCGGCGGCGATACGCACGGCGAGGGGGAGCCGTCCGCACAGCTCGACGAGCTCGGCCAGCCGCGCGGGCGGTTCGGTGCGCACCCGCTCCTCTCCCGCCGCCAGGGTGAAGAGGGTGACGGCGTCGGGCAGCGGGAGCAGGTCCAGGGAGAGGGCGTGGGTGTGGTCCAGGCCGGTGAGCAGGCGCCTGCTCGTGACGAGCACGAGGCTTCCGGCCGTCCCCGGGAGCAACGGCGTCACCTGTTCCTCGGTGGCCGCGTTGTCGAGCAGGATCAGGGCCCGGTGACCGGCGAGCCTGCTGCGGTACAGCGCCGCGCGGTCGTCGGGCTCGGCCGGGATCTGCTCCGGGGGCACGCCGAGGGAGCGCAGCACGCGGTCGAGCGCATCACCCGGTTCCACCGGGCGACCGGCCCGGTCGTAGCCGTGCAGGTCGAGGTAGATCTGCTCGTCCGGGTAACGCGACGCCACCCGGTGGGCTGCCTGCACCGCCAGTGCGGTCTTGCCGACACCGGGCATGCCGGCGATCGTGGCGATCACGAGCCGGGACGGGTCGGCCGCCCGGTCGAGGTCGGCGAGCTCCGGCTCCCGGCCGGTGAACAGCGGGGACGGGCCCGGGAGCTGGCGCAACCGGTCCGGAACGGGCTCGCGGTTCGCCGCCACGAGGATCGCGCGCTCGTCGGGGCTCAGCCCGAGGGCCTCGGCGAGCAGCCGGATCGAGGTGCTCTGGGCCGCGCCCCCGCGCTCGAACCGGCGGATCGAGCGCACGGACAGGCCCGCCCGCGCGGCGAGCTGCTCCTGGGTCAGCAGCGCGCGCTCCCGCCACTTCCGCAGCAGCTGCCCGGTGTCCTGGGAGCCGACGTCGCTCGTCCGGTGGTCCGCCACGGTCCTCCTCGTCGCGCGGCCGGGGGAACCCCATCCTGTCGTAACCCGATCGGCACCCGGTCGCCGCCGTCACAGGAAGTGGACAGGAAGCGCACAGGGAGGCCCCTGAGGAGGTCGTCGACCAGGGCCTCGCGTTCGACATCACGACCCTGATGAGCCGCAGGCGGGCGCGTCGAGCACCGGGCTCTACCCGGTGTCCCTCACGGCCGCCGTCGACACCACCACCAGGCCGGCCGCCGGCAGCGCACCAGCGGGCGGTCCGGGTGGGCCGCCTCCCTCCCGCTGACCGCTCCCGGCGACTCCTCAGAGTTCTCCCTGGGTCCGAGCTGGGACTCTCGGTAGAGTCGCCGCCGTGGCCGGGCGTCGCAGATCCCTCAGCGTGCTCCTGAACGGCACGTTCGACCGTGCCCTCGAAGTGGCAGCCGAGCTCGAGGACTGCCTCCTGCTCGCCCAGGACCAGGCCGACGCCACCCTGTTCCGGGTGCGGGTACTCGCCCGCGACCTCGAGGGCGCCTTCATGGACGCGTTGACGATCCGCGCCCCGCTCGTCGGCGACTACGACGGTGCGCTCGGCTCCGCGCGGGAGCTGGTCACCGTGCTGCGCCGCATCTACCCGCTCGCGTTCGAGCTCGACGACGCCCGCTACGCAGGCGTCAAGAGCAACGTCGACCACGCCTTCGCGTGCGCCCAGGTGTTCGTCACCGTGCTGGAGATGGCCGAGGAGCGCGGGCCGGGGGAGCCGGACCTCGCCGTGGTGCCGCCGGACGGCGCGGGCGACGCGGGCGAGGTGGAGGAGCAGGTGCGGGAGCAGTGGGCCCGCATCCTGCCCTTCGAGGGTGAACGGGACTGAGGTCCCGGTTCGGCCGTCTCAGTCCGGCGTGGCCACCCGCAGCTCGGTGGTCCGGGACTGGTCGCGCCGGAAGTACTCGGTGTGGTCGGGCGGCAGCGGCGGGCGGTCGAGGATGATGTCGGCGGCCTTCTCCGCGATCACCATGACCGGCGCGTAGGTGTTGGCGTTGGTGACGACCGGCATCACCGACGCGTCCACCACGCGCACGCCGTCCAGCCCGCGCACCTTCATCGTGTCCGGGTCGACCACGGCCTGGTCGTCGGTGCCCATCTTGCAGGTCCCGGAGTAGTGCATGGCGGACTTGGCGTTCGTGACCACCCAGTCCCAGATCTGGTCGTCGGTCTGGGCGTCCGGGCCGGGTGCGGCCTCGCCGCCGTCGTACCGGGCGAGCGCCGACTGCGCCATGATCTCCCGGGTGACCCGCACCGCGTCGATCCAGTCCCGCCGGTCCTTCTCGGCCGTCAGGTAGTTGAACTGGATCGCCGGGGGCGTGCGCCAGCTCGCCGAGGTGGGCGTGATGCTGCCGCGCGAGTCGGAGTTCATCACCCCGACGTGCACCTGGTAGCCGTGCGGCCCGGTGGGCGAGGTCGGGTACGACTTCGACGCCAACGGGAGGAACTGGTACATCAGGTTCGGGAAGGCCAGCTTGTCGTTGCTGCGGGCGAAGCCGCCGGCCTCCCAGTGGTTGGTCGCGCCCGGGCCGCTGCGCAGGAACAACCACTGCGCCCCGATCCACGGCGCGTTCTTCAGGTTCGCGGTGGGCTGCAACGACACCGGCTTGGTGCAGGAGTGCTGGATCTGGATCGCGAGGTGGTCCTGCAGGTTCGCCCCCACCCCGGGGAGGTGGTGCACGACGGGGATCCCCACCGACTCCAGCGCCGCGGCGTCCCCCACCCCGGAGAGCTGGAGGATGTGCGGGCTCTTGATCGCACCGGCGCACAGGATGGTGTCGCGGCTGAGCACGTGGTGCACGTGCCCGCTCCGGTCCACGAACTCGACCCCGACCGCCCGGGTGCCGTCGAACATGATCTTCGAGACGGTCGTGCCGGTGCGGACCGTCAGGTTGTGCCGGTCCATCGCCGGACGCAGGTACGCGCGGGTGGCCGACCAGCGCCGGGACTTGCGGATGTTGTGGTCGAGGGTCCCGAAGCCCTCCTGCCGGTACCCGTTGACGTCCGGGGTGGCGTAGTGCCCGGCCTCCTGCGCGGCCAGCAGGAACGCCTGGGAGAGGACGTTGCCCGGGCGCCCCTTCTGCACCGTCAGCGGGCCGCCGCGACCCCGCAGGGGCCCGCCGACCTCGGCGTCCTCCATGCGCTTGAAGTACGGCAGGACGTGCGCGTAGCCCCAGTTCTGCATGCCGGGCAGCGCGGCCCAGCCCTCGTAGTCCAGCGGGTTGCCGCGCTGGTAGAGCATCCCGTACAGGTTGCTCGTGCCGCCCAGCATGTGGCCCGCGGGCAGGTTCATCCGCCTGCCCCGCAGCCCCGGCTCGGGCTCGCTGCGGTAACGCCAGTCGTAGAAGCTCACGCCGCGGGTGAACGCGATGCCCGCGGGCATCCGCATCAGCACGTCCCACGAGTAGTCGGGCCGGCCGCTCTCGAGCACGAGCACGCGCCGCGCCGGATCCGCCGAGAGCCGGTTCGCCAATGCCGAACCCGCCGAACCCCCACCGACGATGACGTGATCGAACGAGTCGGTCACTGCGCCCCCCTCATGGCAACGTGCCGGCCACGGCGCCCGGTGTCACTCGTTCGGGTGTGCAGTGGCTCTTGACGGCGCAGGACGGTACACGGGGCCACGGCGCGGCGGACAGCCGACCCGGCGGGCTAACGACCCGGCCGCCGGTCCCGATAGACGCCACGTTGGCGCTGTTCGGGGGAGGCACGACCTGCATGCGGTCACGTCGGGGGACGTCCGGATGATGGGTCGCGTGCCGCCACCCCCTGAGCTCGACGCCCCCACCGTGGAGTTCGACGCCGTGACCGCACCCCTGTCGCTCAGCGGCGCGGCCAAGGACGGCTGGCGTGCCCCGCAGCACCGCGACGGGATGGCGCTCGTGCTCAGCTCGGCCGCGTCGTCCGGCATCGGGATGCTGTTCTGGGTGCTCGCCGCCCGCCTGTTCGACCCCACCACCGTCGGGCTGAACTCCACGGCGATCTCGGCGATGACGCTCCTCGGCTCGGCCGCCCACCTGAACCTCGGCAACGCGATCCTGCGCTTCGTCCCGGTGGCCGAGCGGCGCGGCCGGATCGTCGCGGGGTGCTTCGCCGTCGGCATCGGGGTGGCGGCGGTGCTCGGCCTCGCGTTCGCGCTCGGCGCGGGCGTGTGGGCGCCCGAGCTCGTGGCGGCCGTCGGGTACCCGGCCCTGATCGGCTTCTTCGTGATCAGCACGCCGCTGTACACGGTGTTCGTCCTCCAGGACGCCGCCCTCACCGCGATCAAGCGCGCCGACCTCGTGCTGTGGGAGAACCTCGTGTTCTCCCTGCTCAAGGTCGTGCTGCTGGCGGTCGGCGCCTGGCTCGCCATGCGGAGCGGGATCGCGGTCGGGTGGGTGGTGGCCACCCTGCTCGTCGTGCTCGTGGTCACCAGCTGGCTGGTCCGCGCGGTGCGCACGGCAGCGCCCCCGACCGTCGTCCACCCGGTCACGGTGCGGGACCTCGGCGAGTTCGTGGGCGCCGACTACGCGGGGAACATCTTCTGGCAGGCCGCCGTCTTCGGCCTCCCGCTCGTCGTGATCAACCTGGCCGGACCCGACGGCGCGGCCGTGTACGGGGTGGTCTGGCAGATCGCGTTCGCGTTCTACCTGGTGGCGATCGGCATGGGGAAGTCGATGGTGGCCCACAACGCCGCCGCCGACCGCGCCGGAGCCGACCGCGCCCGCCGCGGGATGGAGCGCAAGGCGCTCACGCTCATCGTGCCCGGCGCCGCCGTCACCGCCCTCGCGTCCTACCCGATCCTGTGGGTGTTCGGCGGCACCTACGCGCAGACCGGAACGCTGCTGCTGGCGCTGCTGGTGCTGTCGGCGATCCCCAACGTCGTCACGAACTCCACGGTCTGGGAGGCGCGCGTGAGCCGCCGCCGCTCGGTGCTGGTCGGACAGCCCGCCGCCCTCTGCGCGCTCGTGATGATCGGCACCGCCGTCCTGGTGCCGATGATGGGGATCACCGGCGCCGGGTGGGCGTGGCTCGGCGCCCAGTGCGTGGTGGCCGCCGCGGTCCTGCTGCGCAGGCGGATGGCGAGATCGCCCGAAACGGCGTGACGCCGATGTTGCCGAGTCCCCGCGGTGCCGGTTTCGGTCACCGCCGGCGGGCATGCCGCCGGGTCGGGGGACGGCCGCCACCGCAACCCCAGCGGGTGCGGCAGGGTACCCCCGTGGAGTTCGCCGATGTCGTTCGCCGCCGCCGCATGGTTCGGGACTACGACCCCGACCGACCCGTCCCGCCCGAGGTGCGGGAGCGGTTGCTGGAGCACGCGATCCGGGCGCCGTCCGCGGGGTTCAGCCAGGGCTGGGCGTTCCTGGTGCTGGAGTCGCCGCAGGAGCGGGAGCGGTTCTGGGCCGCAACCACCGGCGGCGGCGCGCCCGACCGCTGGCTCACCCGGATGCGCCGCGCCCCGCTGCTGGTCGTGCCGCTGTCGCACAAGGCCGCGTACCTGGACCGGTACGCCGAACCGGACAAGGGCTGGACCGACCGCGACGAGCGCCGCTGGCCGGTGCCCTACTGGGACATCGACGCCGGCATGGCCGCGCTGCTCATGCTGCTCACCGCGGTGGACGAGGGGCTGGGCGCCTGTTTCTTCGGCATCCCGCCCGATCGGACGACGACGTTCCGGGACGCATTCGGGGTGCCGGAGGAGTACCGCCCGATCGGATGCATATCGGTGGGCTACCGGGGAGAGGAAGACGTGCGCTCCCCATCCCTGAGAAGGGGCCGCAGGAAGGTGGACGAAGTGGTCCACCGAGGCAGCTGGTAGCACTGTGGATCCGTACTGCTGATTTCCGGCCCGCTGAACAGCACTACGGATCCACGGTGCGATCATCCTCTGCGTGTTCGATCTCCTGGATGCTTCCTCGCTGCCCTTGCGGCAGCAGCGGATCCTGCTCACCATCCGGGACTTCGTCGTGCGGCACGGGTATCCGCCTAGCACCCGGGAGATCGGCGATGCCGTCGGGTTGCGGTCGGCCTCGTCGGTGTCGAAGCACCTCGCGAGCCTCGAGGAGAAGGGGTTCCTGCGGCGCGGCACGGCGGTCGCCCGGCCGATCGACGTGCGCGCCTTCCTGCAGGAGCCGCAGGCCGCGGATGCGGGCGACTCCGTCCCCGTGCCCGTGGTGGGCGACATCGCGGCGGGCACGCCCATCCTGGCCGAGGAGCACGTCGACGACGTCCTGACGCTGCCCCGCGAGCTCGCCGGGCGCGGCAACGTCTTCGCGCTGAGGGTCCGCGGCGACTCCATGATCGACGCCGCGATCTGCGACGGCGACACCGTGGTGGTGCGCCAGCAGTCCGAGGCGTACTCGGGCCAGATCGTGGCCGCGATGATCGACGGCGAGGCCACGGTGAAGGTGTACCGCCGCCGGAACGGCCACGTCTTCCTCGAGCCGCGCAACCCGGCCTACGACGTGATGGACGGCGACGAGGCGGTGGTGCTGGGCATCATCGTCTCGGTGCTGCGCAGCGTGTGAGTGCGAGCGGTCTGAGCCTCAGCCGAGCCGCGGCTGCGCGAAGCGCGTGTACGTGCCGTCGTTCAGCGCGATGTGCAGCCAGCCGTCCACCCACTCCTTCAGGACGACGTCGCCCCGGGGCAGCAGGTAGGCCTTCTCGGAGAACGTGAACGGCGCATCGGGGTGCACGGCGCACAGCTCGGGGTGCTGGTGCTGCTGCCACCGGGTCTCCGTGGCGTCGGTGATCATCAGGTCCGCCCGGCCGGCCAGGATCTCCTCGAAGATCGTGTTGTTGTCGGGGTGCGGCACGATGGTGGCCTGCGTCAGGTTGGTCTTGGCGAACTGCTCGTTCGTGCCCCCGGGGTTCACGACGGCCCGCACCCCGGGCTGGTTGATCTGCTCCACCGTCTGGAACCGGGCCACGTTCTCGCAGCGGGTGATCGGCGTCTTGCCGTCGACGAGGTAGGGGTCGCTGTAGAACGCCCGCTCGGCGCGGTCGGTGGTGACGGAGATGCCGCCCATGGCGATGTCGCAGGTCCGGCCGAGGTCGTCCACGAGCGTGCCCCACGTGGTCTTCACGAGCGTGAGCCGCACGCCGAGCTTCGCGGCGAGGTCGCCCGCCATGTCGACGTCGATGCCCTCCCACTGCCCGGTGCCCGCGTCGAGGTAGGTGAACGGGCGGTAGTCGCCGGTGCTGCAGACCTTGACCTCACCGTTCGCGAGCACCGCGTCCAGCACGCTCTGCGCCGGGGCTGGGTCGGGGGCGGTCGCGGGCTCGGCCGAGCATCCGGCGAGGAGGGCCACCGCGGCGAGGGCGCCCCCGACTATCCGGGCGATCATGCCTCCGGCCTGCGGGCCGTAATGATCCACATCGCCGCAGGGTACGTCACTCCCTCGGGTCCGAGGTGTTCTTCCAGGTCGGCGCGCAGCGCGGCCGTGGCCTCGGCGCGTCCGGCGTCGTCGAGCTCGGTGATCAGTCCACCGACCAGCTCCGACACGTACCGATGGGCCGTCGCGACGTCCCGGCCGTAGTACGTGGGCTCGCGGACTCCCCGCAGCTCCGGTTCGGCGAAACCGGCGGCGGTCAGCAGGCTACGCACCCGGTCCGGATCGCCGAGGGCGAACGGGCCGGGACCGTCCGGCGGGGGCAGCTGGAGGTCCCGGCCGACGGCGACCGCCCGGCGGAACGCGGTGAACCACGCGTTGTCGGCCATGGTCTGCCAGACCAGCAGCACCATCCGGCCGTCCGGCTTCAGCGCGCGGGCGAGGTTGGCGAACGCCGCGACCGGGTCGCCGAAGAACATCACGCCGTTGCGGCTGATCACGCGGTCGTAGCGGGCCTCGCCGAGGTCGGCGACCTGCACGTCGGCCTGCGTGAATGTGACGTTGGTCAGGCCCTCGGCCGCGGCGCGCCTGCGCGCGATGTCGAGCATCCGGGCGGACAGGTCCACTCCCGTCACGGCCGCGGCCCGCCGGGCCGCCTCGCGCGTGGTGAGCCCGTTGCCACAGCCGACGTCGAGCACGTGGGAGGTGGGCTCGATCTCCATTGCGTCCAGGAACGGCGGCATGTAGCGGGCGACGCCGGAGTCGAACATGTCGGCGTTGTCGGCCCAGAAGTCGCCGGTGGGCCCGTCCCACGCGGTGGCGGCGTCGGCGTTCGAGGGATGGATGCCGGTCATCGTCGCGCTGTCGCCTCCATGAGTCGCTCCTCCGCCTGCGGTCCGGCGCCGACCCGCGGCAGTCGCAGCACGAACCACAGGCCGACGATCCACCAGATCCCGACGATCGTCCACTCGGCCGGCCAGGCGAGCGCGGCCGGCATCCCGGGCAGGTACAGGACCGCGAGCCCGAGGCTCAGCACCACGGCCGCCCACCCCACCACGGGCCCTGCCGGCACCCGGAACGGGCGCGGCATGTCCGGCTCGCGCCTGCGCAGCACGAGGAACGACAGGGAGACGAGGAGGAACGCGACCACGATGTTGATCCCGCCCGCGTCGACGAGCCACACCAGCATCTGCCGCCCGAACAGCGGCGCGATCACCGACAGCCCGCCGATCACGAGGATCGCGTGGGTGGGTGTGCGGTAGCGCGGGTGCACGTAGGCGAACCAGCGCGGGAGCATCCCGGACTCGGCCATCGCGTAGATGATCCGGCTCGCGCCGATGAGGAACCCGTTCCAGCTGGTGAGGATGCCGGCGATGCCGCCGAGGATGAGCAGGGTGCCCATCACGGGGGTGTCCCACAGCGCGGTCATGCCGTCGGCCGCGGCGAGCTCGGCCGCGGCGAGCTCGCCGTGTGGCAGCGCCGAGCTGACGCTGAGGACCACCACGACGTAGAAGGCCGTGGCCATCAGCACCGAGACGACGAGCAGCTTGCCCACCTGCCGGTGCGGCAGGTCGATCTCCTCGGCCGACTGCGGGATCACGTCGAAGCCGACGAACAGGAACGGGGTGGCGACGAGCACCGAGACGAACCCGGCCAGCCCGCCGGCGAACCACGGTTCGAAGTGGTGGGCCTCCCCGCCGACGAACATGCCCGTGAGCAGGACGAGCCCGACGAAGAGCAGGAACGCGACCGCGATCGTCTGCGCGACGCTCGCCGGGCGGATCCCGATGTAGTTGATCGCGGTGATCAGCACGGCGCCCACGACCCCGACCAGCGCCCAGGTCGCGTACACGTCGTACCCGGCCACCGACCACAGCCGTCCGGCCAGCATGTCCGGGGCGAGGTAGAGCACGGTCTGCGGCAGCGCGACGGCCTCGAACGCGACCACGGAGACGTAGCCCAGCACGATCGCCCACGACGTCACGAACGCCGGCCGCGAGCCCATGGCGCGCAGCGCGTAGTTGTGCTCGCCGCCTGCCCGCGGCATCGCGGCGACGAGCTCGGCGTACGCCAGTCCGACCAGCGTCATGACCAGGCCACCCGCGACGAAGGCCAGCGCAGCGCCGAGCGTGCCGGCATCCTCCAGCCAGCCGCCCACCAGTACGACCCAGCCGAAGCCGATCATCGCGCCGAACCCGACCGCGATGGTGTCCCAGCGCCCGAGAGCCTTGATGAATGCGGTTCCTTCGCGATCCGACACGGGCGGCTCCTCTGCCTCTTCCGGGGGAGCCGATGATCACATCTCTCCGGCCTGCGGACCAGACCTCCGGTGCTCAGAGTTCCGCGAGGCGGCGTTCGAGGAACCGTCGCTCGGGGTCCGTGGTGGTGAGGTCGAGCGCTCGGCGGTAGGCGGTGCGGGCCGCGGCCGGGTCACCGAGGCGACGCAGCAGCTCGGCGCGGGTGGAGTGCAGGTATCGGTAGCCGTCGAGATCGGGGGCGACGGCGTCGACGACGGCCAGCGCGGCGCCCGGGCCGGAGGTCTCGGCCACCGCGACGGCGCGGTTGAGCTCGACGACCGCGGAACCGGTGAGCTCCCCGAGCCTGGCGTACAGGTCGGCGACGGCCGCCCAGTCGATCGGGTCCTCGGTCTGCAGCGCGGCGATCGCGGCCTGCACGGCGTACGGACCGTCGGTGCCGCGCACCAGCGCGCGTCCCTCCGCGATCTGCGCGGCGTTCCAGCGGGAGCGGTCCTGGTCGGCCAGCAGGACGAGCTCGCCGTCGCGGGTGCGCGCGTCGCGGCGGGCGTCGTGCAGCAGCATCAGGGCCAGCAGGCCGCTCGCCTCCGGCTCGCCGGGCAGGAGCCGCACCAGCATGCGGCCCAGGTCGATCGCCTCGGCGGCCAGGTCGACGCGCTGGTCGCCGTACCCCTGGTTGAAGATCAGGTAGAGCACGGCGAGGACGGTGCCGAGGCGGGCCGGGAGCAGGTCCTCCCCGGGCACCGCGAACGGGACCCCCGCGGCCTTGATCTTCGTGCGGGCCCGGGTGAGCCTGCGCTTCATCGTCTCCTCGGAGACCAGGAAGGCCCGCGCGATCTCCGCGGTGTCCAGCCCGCCCAGCGCACGCAGCGTCAGTGCGACCCGCGCTTCGGGCGCCAGCGCGGGGTGGCAGCAGAGGAAGATCAGCTCGAGTCGCTCGTCGGGGATCGCGGTGGCGGGCATCGGTGTCTCCGCAGGTGGCGGCAGGAGTTGAACCTTCTCGGCGTGCCGGCGCTCGCGCCGGAGCCGGTCGATCGCCTTGTTGCGCCCGACGGTCACGAGCCACGCCCGCGGCTCGTCGGGCAGCCCGTCGCGTGCCCAGCGCTGCGAGGCCAGGGCGAACGCCTCCTGGGCGGCCTCCTCCGCGACGTCGACGTCGCGGCAGAAGCCGACCAGGGAGGCGACGACCCGGCCCCACTCGGCCCGGAAGATCTCGTCGATCACCGGCCGTACTCGACGAGGGGCCTCACCTCGACCGACCCGCCGAACCGCAGCGCCGGAACCCTCCCGGCCAGCTCGAGCGCGCTGTCCAGGTCGGGCGCGTCCACCAGGAAGAATCCGCCGAAGATCTCCTTGGTGTCGGCGAACGGGCCGTCGGTCAGCAGCACCTCCTCCCCGGCGACCCGGACGGTGGTGGCGGTCTCCGCAGGCTGGAGCCGCTCCCCACCGGTCACGCGCGGGTCGTCGTGGAACGCCATGTATTCGGCGGTGACGGCGGCGCGCTCGTGCTCGTCGTGCGAGTCGGTGGCGCCCGGACGTTCGTTGATCAGCAGTGCGTACCGCATCAGCTCTCCTTGATGTTGTGCCGGTCGTACACCAGGCGCAGCGCCGGGCCAAGGGCCTCGGTGCCGGTGAGTTCCAGGTCCACGGGCGCGGTGCCGTCGGCGAAGAGCCTGCGGCCCTGGCCGAGCACGAGGGGGAAGACCAGCAGGCGGTACTGGTCGACCAGGTCGCGCGCGGCCAGGTGGTCGACCACGCTCGCGCTTCCCGGGACCACCACGTCCCGGTCCTCCGTGAGCCGCGCCACCTCGACGTCGAGCCCACCCTGCAGCACCGTCGAGCCCTGCCAGCCGTCGGCGCGCTCGAGGCTGCGCGACGCCACGATCTTGGGAATGGCGTTCATCTTCTGCGAGAACGGGTCGGTGCGGGGCCCGAAGATGCGGGAGAAGAGCTGCCACGTCGTGCGGCCCAGCACCATCACGCCCGTGTCGAGCACTGGGCCCAGCCCGAACTTGTCGCCCGCCGTCGCCTCCGGTCCGTACCGGAACGCCCAGCCGCCCTGCGGCGTGCCGCCGGAGCCGTCGGGGTCCTCCACGACGCCGTCCAGCGTGACGAACGAGATCACGATCACCTTGCCCATACCGTCCTCCTCGGTCGGTGTTGTCGTGAGGGCGACGAACGGATCCGGAGGAGGGGACAGCCTGGTTCTGTGGCGCCGGTCACATGCAGCCGGGCGCAACGCGCTCGTCGGCGGGCGTTCGCGGGGCGGCCACTCACAGTCTGCTTTCAGGCTCCACGGCTAGCCTGACGGCCGTCCGATCGAGACCGTGAACCGAGGTGCGAAGCCCCACCATGCCCGAGCAGACGTACGACTTCGTGATCGTGGGTGGTGGCGCCGCAGGCTGCGTGCTCGCCAACCGGCTGAGCGCGGACCCGAACACCCGGGTCCTGCTCCTCGAGGCGGGCCGGCCGGACTACTGGTGGGACCTCGCGGTCCACCTGCCGCTCGCCATGGGCATGCCGGTGGGGAGCGCCGCACACGACTGGCGCTACGTGAGCGAGCCCGAGCCGCAGCTGTCCGGCAGGCGGATCGAGCACCCGCGCGGGAAGGTGCTCGGCGGCTCCACCAGCATCAACGGGATGCTCTACACCCGGGGCAACCGGGCGGACTACGACCGGTGGGCACAGGAGACCGGCACCGACGAGTGGGACTACGCCCACTGCCTGCCCTACTTCCGCAGGCTCGAGCGGCGGGTCGGCGAGGCCGAGGACGACTTCCGCGGGCGCAGCGGCCCGCACACCATCGCGCCGAGCCCGACCGACGGGCCGATCTTCGACGCGTTCTTCGAGGCGGTCCGCCAGGCCGGGCACAAGGTCCTGAACGACACCAACGGCTCCGAGCAGGAGGGCTTCGCGCCGCTCGACCAGGGCGTGCGCGGCGGGCGGCGGGAGTCCGCCTCGCGGGCCTACCTGTGGCCGGTGCGCGGGCGCAGCAACCTCGAGGTCCGCACGCGCGTGCTGGTCGGGAAGGTCGAGATCGAGGGCGGGCGCGCGGTCGGCGTGCGGTACCGCCACGACGGCACCGAGACGCTCGCGCGGGCGCGGGAGGTCGTGCTGGCCGCGGGGGCGATCGGCTCGCCGCAGATCCTGCAGCTGTCCGGGATCGGGGACCGGGCCCACCTGGAGGAGCTCGGCGTGCCCGTGGTGCAGCACCTGCCGGGCGTCGGGCGCTCGCTGCAGGACCACTACGCCGTGCACATCCAGCACATGTGCCTGCAGCCGGTGTCGATGGCGGCGGTCCGCCGCAAGTCGAACTGGCCGAAGATCGTCGGCGAGGCGCTGCTCTTCGGTCGGGGCCCGGGCGCGTGGAACCCGATGCGCGTCGGCGGGTTCGTCCGCACCTCGCCCAAGCAGGGCTACCCCGACCTGTTCTTCGTGCTCGCCCCGCTGGCGATGCAGAGCGAGGAGCGGTCGATGCCGGTCGACCAGCACGGCTACCAGATGCACGTCGAGGTGATGCGCTCCGAGGCGCGGGGGTCCGTCCGGATCACCTCCACCGACCCCGGTACGCACCCGGCGGTGCAGCTCAACTTCCTCTCCGGCGCCGAGGACCGCACGCGGTGGCTCGCCGCCGTCCGGATCGCCCGTGAGCTGCTCGGACAGCCCGCGATGAAGCACCTCGACGGCGGCGAGTGGCTGCCCGGCACCGATGTCCGCACCGACGACGAGGTCATGGACTGGGTGACCCGCACCGGACAGCCCGGCCTGCACCTGTCGTGCTCGGCGCGGATGGGGGCCGACGAGGACGCGGTGCTCGACCCGGCCACGATGCGGGTGCGCGGGGTCGAGGGTCTGCGCGTCGTCGACGCGGCCGCGTTCCCGTCGATCATCAATGCCAACACGTACGCGCCCACGCTGATGCTCGCGGAGAAGGCGGCCGACATCGTCATGGGCAACAGCCCGCTCGCGCCGGAGCGCCCCGCCGTGCCCGCGAGTGCGAGCGACACCGCGGGGGCCGACGCCGGCGATGCCTGACGCGGCGGCGCCGGGCCTGGCGGGCCGCCTGCGGGGCGTCCTCGCCGGCTGGAGCGCCCCGCAGCACCGCGACGGGCTCGCGCTCGTGCTCAGCTCGGGGCTGACCTCGGTCATCGGGCTGCTCTACTGGGTGGTGGCCGCCCGGCTGTTCCCCCCGGAGGTCGTCGGGATCAACAACACGCTGATCTCCACGATGACCCTGATCGCGGTGGGCGCGCAGCTGAACCTCGGCAACGCGCTGCTGCGGTTCGTGCCCGTCGCCGGGCGGTCGGCCCGGCGGCTCGTGTTCACCTGCTACGCGGTCGGCGTCGTGGTCGCAGCCGTCGCGGGCGGGATCTTCGCGCTCGGGGCCGGGTGGTGGGCGCCGGAGCTGCAGCACGGGGTCGGCGGCGGTCCGCTGACGGCGTTCTTCGTGCTGTCCACGCCGGTCTGGACGGTGTTCGTCATCCAGGACTACGTCCTCACCGCGGTCAAGCGGGCCACGCTCGTGCCGCTGGAGAACCTGGTGTTCTCCCTGCTGAAGATCGCGCTGCTCGGGGTGGGGGCACTGGTCGCGTTCGGTGGGGCGATCGCCGTGTCGTGGATGGTGGCCACCGCGCTGATCGTGCTCGGCATCACCGGGTACCTGCTGCGCGTCCTGCCGGCGCCCGCACCAGGGGAGCCGCCCACCGGATCGCCGGTGCGGCCCCGCGCCGTCGCCCGGTTCGTGTCCGCCGACTGGACCGGCGGGCTGTTCACCAACGCCGTCGAGTTCGGGCTGCCGCTGCTCGTCCTCGTGACGCTCGGTGCAGAGCAGGCCGCGACGTTCGGCGTCGCGTGGGCGATCGCGTACGGCCTGTACCTCGTGTCGCACGGGATGGGGCAGTCGCTCGTGGCCCACGTGGCGGCCGACCCGGAGGCGCTGGACGCCGCGCGCCGCAGCACGGTGACGAGGTCGCTCGCCCTGATCCTGCCCGCCGCGCTCGTCATCGTCCCGGGCGCCGGGCTGATCCTCTCGATCTTCGGCGCGCACTACGCCGCGACCGGGACGGCGTTGCTCGCGCTGAGCTCCCTCTCCGCGATCCCGAACGTCATCGTCACCGCAGCGCTCTTCGGCGCCAGGGTGCGGCAGCAGCGGGCCGTGTTGCTCGGCGTGCCCGCGGCGGTCGCGGTGCTGGTCATCCCGCTCGCGCTGGTGCTCATGCCGGCGCAGGGGCTCACCGGGGTGGGCGTCGCGCTGGTCGCGGGGCAGTCGGTGGTGGCCGCCGCGATCCTGATCCGCTACTGGGCGACGCGGCGGCGGGTCACCCGGTCCGCGTGAGGCGGTGGATCCAGACCTTCGGCAACCGGGTCGGGGAGGTCCGCACCGACGCCCACCGCGCCCGCGCGGCGTCGAGGAACTCCCCGCTCAGCGGGCGCTCCGGGTCGGCGATCCACACCTGCCCTCCGTCGCCGACCAGCCGGGGGAGCAGGGTGTGCATCTGGTCCACGTTGCGCTGGCCGTACAGGACGTCGGAGGCGAGCACGAGCCCGAACGGGCCGCGGCCGACGAGCTCCTCCGGCTCGTCCCACGAGCACCGCGCGGTCTCGATGCTCGTGCCGTTCTGCTCGGCGTTCACCGCGGCGAACGCGAGCGCGTCGGCGGACCGGTCGGTGGCGAGGACCCGCGCTCCCGCGAGCGCGGCGGCCACGGCCGGCAGGCCCAGCCCGCAGCCCAGCTCCACGGCGTACGTGCCCGTCCAGTCGCGCTCCGACACGGCGTGGGCCAGCTCGATCCCGCTCGGCCACAGCTCCGCCCAGTACGGCGGGTAGGCCTGGTCGGCGGCGACGTCGTCCTCGTACAGCAGGGCGGCCGGGTCGCGCGGGTGCACGAACCGGATCCGGCCGAGGTGCAGGTCGATGGAGCCGGCGAGCAGGTCGAGGCGCGGGTCGGCGGCTTCCGGCCGCCGGGCGATCTCGGTCGGGGTCGGCGGACGCTGCTCCATCCGGACAGTGTGCCCTCGTCCGGCCCCCGGCCTCGCACGACCAGGTGGCCCCCTCGCGGGCGAAGATCCCGACTTCCGGGTGTCCGTTGCGCGGGACCGACCCGGGACACCCGATACTGACCGATCATGCGGGCTCGGGTGGTGGAGTGGGGTGTGACCGCCCTCGTGCTCGCTCTCGGGCTGTGGGGTGCCGGGCCGGTCGAGCGGCCCGCCGGCTGCGACGACGGCGAGACACGGGCGGTGTGGATCGCCACCGTCGGGAACATCGACTGGCCGAGCAGGCCGGGCCTGTCCGTCGCCGACCAGCAGCGGGAGTACCGCACGATGCTCGACGACGTGCAGCGGCAGGGGCTGAACACCGTGATCGTGCAGGTGCGTCCCACCGCCGACTCGCTGTGGCCGTCGCCGTACGAGCCGTGGTCGCAGTGGCTCACCGGTGAACAGGGGAAGGACCCCGGCTACGACCCGCTCGCCTTCCTCGTCGAGGAGGCGCACGCCCGCGGGCTGAAGTTCCACGCCTGGTTCAACCCGTTCCGCGTGAGCAAGCAGGCCGACCCGGCACAGCTGGTACCCGATCACCCGGCCCGGCAGCACCCGGACTGGGTGTTCGCCTACGGCGGCGAGCTCTACTACGACCCCGGGCAGCCCGCGGTCCGGCGGCTCGTGACCGATGTCGTGCTCGACGTGGCGCAGCGCTACGCGATCGACGGCGTGCACTTCGACGACTACTTCTACCCCTACCCGGTCGACGGCGAGCAGATCCCCGACGGCAAGACGTTCGCCGCGTACGGCGGGGGCTCCTCCGACGTCGGCGACTGGCGGCGGCACAACGTCGACGAGCTGGTCGAGGGCGTGTCCGAGCGGCTCTCCGCACTGCACCCGGACATCGCGTTCGGGATCAGCCCGTTCGGCGTCTGGCGCAACCGGTCCGCGGACCCGCGCGGGTCGGCGACCACTGCCGCCGTCCAGTCCTACGACACGACCTACGCCGACAGCTACCGCTGGGTGCGCGAGGGCTGGGTGGACTACATCGCCCCGCAGGTCTACTGGGAGATCGGCCACCCGACGGCGGACTACGCCGTGCTCGTGCCGTGGTGGGCCGATGCCGTGGCCGGCACCTCGGTGCAGCTCTACATCGGCCAGGCGGCGTACAAGGTCGGCAGCGGACCGGCGTGGGACGACGGCGAGCTCTCCGCCCACCTGGACCTCGATCGGGAGCACCCGGAGGTGCGCGGCGAGGTCTACTTCAGCGCGCGGTCGCTGTCCACGAACGCGGCCGCGGCGATGCAGCGGGTGACCGCGACCCACTACTCCTGCCCGCCCACCGGTACCGGCTGATTCCGGCTAGCACTACTCGTCCGGCCCGTGCCTCGCCACTAGGCTTTTCGTGATCCAGACCACTGTGGGGGGAACGCGATGGCGAGCCAGGACCGGCCCGAACGCGTCCTCGCCGACCTGCTCGCCCTCCTCGCCATCGCCGACCAGGCCATCCTCCTGCAGGAGCGGGCCGAGGCGGTGCTGCAGGCGTGCGCGGAGCCTGCGGAGTCGGCGCAGTTCGTCGCCCGGGAGGGCACCCGGGTCGCGGGGGAGTACCAGCGGCTGTGGACCTGGTCCCTGGACTTCGCGCCGTCCGCGGGCGACGGGTCCGTCGAACGGAGGCTGTCCGACCTCGTCCTGCTCCACTTCCAGATGCTGCACGTCGCCGTGCGGCTCGCGTTCCCGCGGCAGGCCACCCCGGGCGCGTACCGCAGGGTGCGCGCGGTGGAGGACCTCGCCCCCTGGGTCGCGGAGCTGCGCTCGGTGCGCGACGAGCTCAACCTGTGGATCACGGCGCTCACCCCGGCCGGTTGAGCCGACGGATCCAGGGACGCCTCGGCCAGAGCTACCGGGTTCTCGGGTGTTCGTGCGGATCGTCGGAACCAAGTACATTCGGCGGCTCGAGCCGATACTCGGCCTGCCGGCCGACCACACGTCGCTCTGGTGTACGCGGTCACCGGCCGGCGCCGACGGTGGCGTACTGATTCAGCGTCATGACCCGGTTCAGACGCGCCGCGGCGAGATGCTGGGCTCCCCGTGCTCGAGGGCAGGACTCGCCGCGGGGGTGGGGAGCCGAGCCTCGACGCGGAAGCCGCCGCCTGCTTGCGGACCCGCCGTGAGGGTGCCGCCGAGGGCGCCGGCGCGTTCCCGCATCCCGGGCAGCCCGCTGCCGCCGGACGACTCGGCTGGGGCGGCGGTGCCGCGGCCGTCGTCGTCGACCCGCACGGTGAGCCCGTCGTCGGCGTAGCACAGGCGGACGTGGGCGCCGGCCGGCCCGGCGTGCTTGCGCGCGTTGGTCAGCGACTCCTGCACGATCCGGTAGGCAGCCTGGTCGACGCTGGGCGGCAGCTCGCGCCGCGCACCCACGACCTCGAGCTCCACCGGCAGGCCCGCCGACCGGTTCTCCGCGAGCAGGTCGTCGAGGCGGGCGATCCCGGCCACCGGGGCGCGCGGCGGGCCCTCGTCGACCCCGCGCAGGACGCCGAGCGTGGCACGCATCTCGCGCAGCAGCTCACCGCTGGACTTCTTGATCGCGGCGAGGGCCGAGCGCGCCTGCTCGGGGTCGTCGTCCATGAGGTGCAACGCCACCCCGGCCTGCACGTTGATCAGGCTGACGTGGTGGCCGAGCGAGTCGTGCAGGTCGCGGGCGATCCGCAGCCGCTCCTCGCTGCCGCGCCTGCGCTCGGCCTCCTCCTGCGCCAGCCGCTCCTGCGCGAGCCGCTCCCTCCGGGCGCGCCACCACTCGCACACCGCGACGACGATCGCCAGCGACGACAGCCAGCCACCGGCCCCGAAGAGCGGCAACGGCTGGTCGGGGAAGCGGACGAGGTGCAGGACGAGCAGACCGGCGAACGCGACGCCCGTGACGGCGTAGGCGCTGCGCCGGTGCCCGGAGACGACCGCGCTGCACATCGCCACCAGCCCGGCCAGGAACACCGGGCCGTACGGGTAATCGAGTGCGAGGTAGACCCAGGCCGCGCAGGCGGCGACGCCGAGCACCACGGCGGGGTAGCGGCGGCGCAGCACGAGTGCCGCCGCGCCGACGAGGAGCAGCGCGACGGCGGGGGCGTCCAGCGGCCGCGCGAAGGGTTGGATCTGGGCCGCGCGGAACGTCCCGGCCACCGTGAAGACCGCCACGGCCAGCGGCAGGACGACGGTGCGGAGCGGGCCGGCCCACCAGCCGTTCCGAACCGCTGCGCGCATGCGGTCACCGTAAGCCAGGTACGCCGGGCGGGGTACCGGCGACGGCGCCGCTACCGCGGCGGTCGCACGCCCACCGCCGCCCCGGCCCGGACGCGGGGCGCGCCCGAACCCGCCACGATGGGTTCATGGCGAGGATGCTGGTCGAGGGACGGCCCCGGTGGCGGATGCGGCCCCGCACCCGCAAGGGCGTGCTGGTCGCCCACATCGTCGCCGTCGGCGCCTGGATCGGGCTCGACGTCATGCTCGGCGTGCTCGTCTTCACCCCGCCGCTCACGTCCGACACCGCCGCGGCCGCGCTCTGCTACCAGGCGATGCCGCTGCTGTTCTGGCCGATCCTGGTGAGCGGCCTCGCCGGCCTGGTGACCGGCCTCGTCCTCGGCGCCGGCACCCACCACGGCCTGGTGCGTCACTGGTGGGTGCTGGTGAAGCTGCTGCTGAACATCGTGCTGACGTCGCTGGTGGTCGTGCTGCTCGGGCCCGCGATGGACGACGCCGCCGAGGCCGGCAGGCGCCTGGCGGCCGGCGTGCCCGTCGACATCGACCTGTCGAGCTTGGTGTTCCCCCCGCTCGTCTCCGGCACGTCGTTGGTGATCGCCACCGTGCTGTCGGTCTACAAGCCGTGGGGCCGCGTTCTCATCAGGCGCTGACCGACTCGCCCGCCCACCGGCGCACCACGAGCTCGTCCCCGACGGCCAGCCACCCGGTCCGGACCACCGAGAACTTGGTGCCGAACGCAACGCCCTTCGTGGCGACGCGGCGGTAGTCGGCCAGTGTGCGCAACGGCTCCGGCCCGACCCGCGCTCCGGTGCGCTGGTCGACCAGGGTCACCGCGCACCGGATCGCGAGCTTGGCAAAGGCCAGCTCCGCCCCGCCGACCGACATCTCGCGCACCCGGTCCTCGACGTGCGGCTCCGTCCACCCGTCCACCACGACGTTGGGCCGGAACCGCTCCATGGCCACCGCATCCCCACCCCGTTCGCCGATCCGGCGGTCCAGCTCGGCCCCGGACGCGCGGCTCGTGACCAGCAGGGCGCCGCTGTCGGCGAAGCCCGCACGGCCGGGCGTCTCGCCGTCGGTGAGGCGGTCGTGCTCGGGGGGCACCCGCACGAGGCGGCTCGGCTCGCCGAGCACGCGCCCGAGCCAGCCCGCGACCGCATCGCCCTGGTCGATGGCGTGGTAGGGCACGCCGAACATCTCGACGGGGCCCCGGGGGCCGTCGAGGTCCACTGCCACCCGCACGGCGTCGGTGCCCGGGGCGTGCAGCACCAGCTCGCGGCCGTCGTCGACGACCTGCGGGCGGATCGTCGCGAGCAGCGGGTCCCTGCGTTGGCTGCGGAACACGCCCCGCTCGTTCACGACCATGAACGCCCGGTCGTGGTCGAGTCCGG
The DNA here is from genome assembly GCF_039543345.1 of Pseudonocardia adelaidensis. Lineage (NCBI taxonomy): Bacteria > Bacillati > Actinomycetota > Actinomycetes > Pseudonocardiales > Pseudonocardiaceae > Pseudonocardia > Pseudonocardia adelaidensis. The sequence goes on from NZ_BAABJO010000024.1 coordinate 44,718, forward strand.
CGGGGGTGAGGAAACCGCTGGTCACGGCGATTCCTGCGCAGCCCTTGACCGGGTAGGTGTACAGCTCGACGACGCGGGCAGTCATCGCGGCACGTCCCCGAACACCAGGAACGACCGGCGCGGGGGTGCGGTGGTCGTCACCCGCACGGACGCGAACCCCACCGCACGGGCGATGCGGGCGGCGCCCGCCTCGTCGGCCGGTACGGCGAGGTCGGCGGGCAGCGCCGCCGCGAACGCGGGGGAGGGGTGGAAGTCGGCGGCCACCGGGACGCTGAACGCCGCCTGCCCACCCGGCCGCAGCACGCGCCGCCACTCCGGCGGTGCGTCCGCGCCGATGAGGTGCAGCGCGGACGCGCAGAGCACGACGTCGGCCGCTCCGTCCGGCAGGTCGAGCGGCACAGCGGGCGCGACCCGCCACTCGACCCGGCCGTCGGACGGCGTCTTCGCCGCGCCCTTCTCGATCATCCGGGGCGAGACGTCGATCGCCAGGACGCGCCGCGGGGCGAGGGCCTCGAGCGCGGCGAGTGCGGCGAACCCGGTGCCGGTGGCGACATCGACGACCAGTCGCGGCTCCGGCACCGGCCGCAGGCCGGCCACCAGCTGCCGCGCGATCGCGAGGTGGTGCGGGTCGTCGTCGTAGGTGTCGGCGGCCGCATCGAACAGCGGGGGAACGGGCACCCCGGCCATCTTAGGAACACCCTGCGCTTTCGGTGCGGGTTCGAGACGCCCGCCCGATCGACGTCGAGGGCGCCGGCGGGGTTCGAGCCCGAAGCGCCCGCCGCAGCAGTTCGGCGACCGGCCCCATCGGGAGTGGCGCGCCGACTCAGAAGGGCGGGGGCTCGCCTTCGTCGTCGTCGGGGATGGTCCTGCCGTCCCAGAGGGCGGTGGTGCGGCGGCCGCGTTGGATGCGTTCCAGCCGTGCGGCGAGGTCTTTCGGCAGGCTGTTGCGGGTGCCGGCCTTGTCGGGTGGCAGTTCGTCGTCGGTGCGGTAGTCGTGGGGGTGGCTGTGGTAGCGGTGCCCGGTGGGAGTGATCCATTGGATGCGCCCGTCGGGTAGCGCGCGCACGGCCCAGCCGGGGGCGTGTTTCATGCGGTGTTCGTGTCCGCAGCAGCCGTGCAGGTTCTTGTCGTTGGTCGGGCCGTGCGGAAAAGGGGTGATGTGGTCGAGGTGCCCGTCCAGGGCGCGGCGGCGGCAGATCGGGCCCCGGCAGTACACATCCCGGGCGCGCACGTGGTCGGCGAGTCCGGCCGGGGGCCGGTAGGTGCTGCGGCCGTAGTCCAGCACTGTGCCGGAGAGTGGGTCGTAGACCAGGCGTTTGAGGGTGGCGTCGCCGGCGATCTCGCGGGCCAGGTCGGCGGGGATGGGGCCGTGGCCGACCAGTTCGCAGGGGTGGTCGTCGGCGCCGAGCAGGGTGGTGAAGGGGATCAGGACCTGGACGAGGGGTTTGCCGGGGGTCACCGGCCGGGGTGCGGCACAGTGGTCGCCCGCGCCGTGATCGCCGGCGCCGTGATCGCCGGCGCCGTGGTCGCTCGCACTGTTGTCGCTCGCAGTGTTGCCGGGACCGTTGGCTTCGCCGGCTGCTGATGCCTGCGCGTCACACGGCGCCCCGACCCCAGCCCCGCCGTGATCGCCGGCGTCCGCGGCGTCTCCGGCGTCGGTGCCGGCGTCGGTGGCCTCGTCCCTCTCGGAGCCGGCACCGGTGTCGCTGCCGGTGTCGGGATCGGCATCGCTGTCGCTGTCGGTGTCGCTGTCGGGGGCGGCGTTGGTGAGCCGGCCGGACAGCAGGGCGGCGGCGAGGTCGGCGCGGCGGGCGTCCATGCCCCGCGGATCGTCCTTGCCGCAACCCAGGGCCAGGCGGGTGAGCCACTGGTAGCCGGCCTGGGCGTCGGCGGCCGACATCAGCGCCCACAGCGAGGCCATCCCGTCCTGTTCTTCGCTGATGGAGACCCGGCGGTCGCGGCGGGCGGCCTTGTGCCGTTCGGCGGCACCTTCGGGGTCGGCGGCGATCACGGCCCGTTTCAGGGCGGCCTTGAGTTGGCCGAGGGTCTGTTCCGGGGCGCGGTCGAGCACCCGCTGCTGCACCGCGCGGGCGGTCTCGGCGCTCAGGTGGTGGGTGGCGTCGCAGATCGCGCTGACCCGGCGTTCATCGAGCCGACCCCGCTCCCACAGGGCGAGGGTCTCGGACAGCACCTGCTCCAGTTGCACCGACCGCCCGAGCCGGGCCTTCGCGGTGAGCCGGGCCTGGGTCAGCGCCAGCCCGACCTCGTCGGGGGCGAACCTGCTCACGGTGCACGGCTTGTCGGTGGCCACCAGGGTGGAGTCGTCGCCGGGGCGGCGGCGGGCGAACTCGGCCAGCAACCGCGCCTGCCGGGCCTGCGCCCATGCGGCGACCCGGTCGAACCCGACGATCGCATCGATCAGCTGGGCGTCCGACAGCCCGGCCTCGCACTCGGTGTCGGCGTCGATCTCCAGCGCGAACAACCCGGACGGCGCGGTGTTGCCCCAGGTGCGCTCCTCGTCGCCGCAGCGCAGCTCGCGTTCGATGGCCACCCAGTCGAAGGCATCCTCGAGTTCGGGGTCGACGGGATCGCCGACCCCCTCCTCGCAGACACTATCGAACATATGTTCGATACTACGGGATTGGGGTCGGGCTCGCAACGTCGATCACGCCTGTTGGTGTGCCGTGTCCCGGGATCTCGAGCGCGGTGTTCGCATGCCAATGGATGCCCGCTTCACGCGGGATCGTCTCGGTGGACACCGGCAGGCGGCGATGCTCGGCCAGTTGCTGCGCCCAGGGCCTGACCGCCCGGGCGATCGAGATCCGGTCGTGCACGCGGGCGTCTCTCTGCTACGTCCGGACCGGCGCGACGAAGGGGTCCGTCACGGGCCTCGGCCCTGCAACGCGGCCGCTCGACCGCCGCTCGCGACAACGCGTCCCCGGGTGCTCCCGGAATGTCCGACCCCCGTGGTGGACTCGGGTCCGGAGGTGATGGGCGTGTCGTTCGTGCACGGGCATCCTCGGCGCACCGGATGGGTGGTGGCCCACGTCCGCCGACCCACCCGCGCTGCCGCGGGTCAGCTGCCGCTGCTGCTCGTGGTGCCCCTTCCGCGGGAGCCGTCCGACAGCGGCGGCACCACCGACGGGCCGGCGTCCGCGCCGGTCAGCTCCGCGAGGAAGTCGGCGATCACGCCCACGGTGTACGAGGCCCACTAGGGCACGGCCGACGACGTGGGCGCGTTCCTCACGGTGCAGGTCAACGGCATCGACGCGCTGGGCGCGCTGGACCTCGGCCACGTCGTCCGAGACATCGCTTCGCCACGCCGCGCATGCGCTTCCGCAGGTGCACCGGGAAGCCGCTGGGCGAGTGAGCACCGGCGCGGCCCTTCCCGACGGCACGGTCGGCGTCACGCTGCGCCGCAGCGACCTCTACCGCGCGCTGAGCGACGGACGCCGCCCACGCGACGTCGCCCGCGTCCGGGCAGGGCGCGTCGATGGCGAGCGAGGACGCGGTGGAGCTCGGCCGGTGCCTGCGCGACCTGCCCGACCCCGGTGCCGCCTTCGCCGCGTACGAGCGGCTGCGTCGCGCGCGGGTGGAGCGGCGGGTGGTGGCGGCCGGGGTGCGGTCGAGCACCGCGAAGGCCGCCGGGCCGCTCGCTCGGGTGCTGCGCGACGCGCTGCTGCCGATCTTCCTGCGCAGGCAGGGGGCGGAAGCCGCCGAGCGGCTGCACGGGCACCACATCGACTGGGACACCCCGGTCGCGACCACCGCGGGCGCCGCCCGCCGGTAACGGCACTATGGGCACGTGGACGAACCGCCCCGGCCCGAGCTGCGCATCGGCGACCGCGAACGCCGCGCCGTCGACGCGCACCTGCAACAGGCGCACGCCGACGGCGTGCTCACCCTCTCCGAGTACGACGAGCGCGCCGCGCAGTGCTGGGCCGCCCGCACCCAGAGCGACCTGGACGAGCTGGTCCGCGACCTGCCGCCGTACCGGCCCGGTCCCGACGAGGAACCGACCGTCGCCGTGGCGGCTCCGGAGAGCGCCCCCGCTCCGACCGAGAAGAGCCTCGGGCAGCGGATCGGCGGGAGCCTGGTCGGCGTGGCGGCCATCGGTGCGCTGATCTTCGTCGGCTCGCACGTCGTCACGGCCGACGACGGCGCGGCGATCTTCGGCAACCGGCAGATCACCGTCGCGCCCGGCCAGGAGCGGGTCGAGGTGGGCATGCTCTTCGGCAGCGTCGACGTCGTGGTCCCGGACGGCGTCCGCGCGCGGCCCACGGGAGCGGTGATCTTCGGCAGCACCGACTGCGCCCTGGCCTGCACCGGCCAGGGCACGGAGGTGGTGGTCGACGCCACGGGCGCGTTCGGCAGCGTGGACATCCTGCGCCCGGGCGAGCCGGAGCCCGACGACGATGACGACGACTGATCGCCACTACCCGGCCGGGGTCGTGACCTCCTGGAGCCCCAGCACGCCGAGCAGCGCGAGCGCCTCGGCCTCCCGGCTCCCCGGAGCCGCCGAGTAGACCAGCAGCACCTGGTCGTCGCCCTGGACGTGCAGCACGTTGCAGTCCAGCTCGAGCACGCCCAGCTCGGGGTGGCGCATCCGCTTGGTGTCGCCGTGGCGCTCGTCGAGCTCGCGCAGCGTCCAGAGGCGTTCGAACCGATCGCTCCCGGCGCGCAGCTCCGCGACCAGCCTGCCGAGGCCCGGGTCGTCGGGGTAGCGGGCTGCCGTGCGGCGCAGGTCGGACACGATCGCGCGGTCGAGGCGCCCGCGTTCCTCGCCGTCGGCCACCACCCGGCTCGCCTCGCCGAGGAACGCCTGCCACGCGAGGTTGCGCCGCGCCGGTGGCACCGCCGACAGGTCGCCGAGCAGCCCGGCCGCGAGCGGGTTCCAGGCCAGCACGTCGCACTTGGCGTCGAGCAGGAGGGCCGGGAGGTCGGTGAAGCGGTCCAGCAACCGCTGCACGCTGGGCCGTACCGCGCTGCGGATGCGGCCCGGAGGGGGCGCCGCCACCCCAGCGAGGCCGAACAGGTGGTCGCGCTCGGCGTCGCTGAGGCGCAGGGCCCTGGCGAGGCCGCCGAGCACGGCCTCCGACGGACGCGGGCCGCGGCCCTGCTCCACGCGGGTGAGGTAGTCGACCGACATCCCGGCGAGGCCGGCGACCTCCTCACGCCGGAGGCCGGGGGTGCGCCGCCGCACGCCCGCCGGCAGTCCGACGTCCGCGGGGCGCAGCCGCTCCCGCCATGTGCGCAGCGCGATCCCGAGCTCGGTGCGGTCCATGGATCTCAGGATGCCGAAGGCGCCGGGGCCGTGCGTGGACTCAGCCTGGTACGGATCGTCCCCCGGTCCGGCACCTTGAGATGCTGGGCCCGTGGATGATCGCCTGCACGTCGCCGTGGTGACGCCCCTGACCGAGGAGCTGGCGGCGCTCGTCCCGCGGCTCGAGCCGCGGGTGGAGCTCGTCTGCGAGCAGGAGCTGCTGCCGCCCCCGCGCTACCCCGCCGACCACCACGGCGATCCCTCGTTCCGCCGCACACCCGCCCAGGAGCGGCGGTTCGCCGAGATCATCGCCGACGCCGACGCGCTCTACGGCGTGCCTGGCGAGGACCCGGCGGCACTGCGGCGCGCCGTGCAGACCAACCCCCGGCTGCGGTGGGTGCACACGATGGCGGCCGGCGGCGGCGCGCTGGTGAAGCGCGCAGGCCTGTCCGCCGCGCAGCTCGAGCGCGTCACGTTCACGACGTCGGCCGGGGTGCACGCCGGCCCACTGGCCGAGTACGCCCTGTTCGGGCTGCTCGCCGGCGCCAAGAACCTGCCGCGGCTGCGGGCCGACGCCGAGCGGCACGAGTGGCCGCACCGCTGGTTGATGGGGCAGCTGCGGGAGCAGACCGTGCTGGTCGTCGGCCTCGGCGGGATCGGCCGCGAGGTGGCCCGGCTGCTCGCCGCGTTCGGCACGCGGGTGATCGGCACCAGCAGGCGCGGCGACCCGGTCGATGGCGTCGCCGAGCTGGTGCACCCCTCCGAGCTGGCCGCCGTGGTGGGGCGGGTGGACGGCATCGTCGTCGCGCTGCCCGCCACCGCGGCCACCGAACGCCTGGTGAGCGCCGACGTGCTCGCCGCGGTCCGGCCCGGCGCCACGCTCGTCAACGTCGGGCGCGGCGCCGTGATCGACGAGGGCGCGCTGGTGGAGGCCCTGCGCGACGGGCGCGTCGGATTCGCCGCGCTCGACGTCTTCACCGCGGAACCCCTCGACCCGGCGAGCCCGCTGTGGGACATGCCGAACGTGCTGATCAGCCCGCACAACGCCACGCTCACCCCCGCGGAGGGGCGGCGGATCGCCGAGCTCTTCGCGGAGAACGCCGGCCGCCTGCTGGACGGTCGCCCGCTGCGCAACGTGGTGAACACGGTCGAGTTCTACTAGCGGTCATCACACCGACGTGGGTTGCCCGCCACGTCCACCACCCGCAGGCCGGGGGCCGCGGCGCGCAGCTCGTGCCGCTCGGCGACGGGCACGGCGTCGGCGCCATAGTCATGCGCCGGCGAGCTGCGCCATGACCGCGGCACCGTCGAGCCGCACGTTCTCGCGGCTGATCTTGCCGTCGCGGAACTCGCAGACGTGCAGCATGGGGACGTTGACGGGCCGGTTCCGGCCGGGACACCCATGAGGTCGGCGACGACGCCGGCGCTGAGCACGGAGTGGACGCGTTGATCGTCACCCGCGACGCGTGCGGGCTGGCACCGGACGCCGCCACCGACGTGATGAGCTGGGCCGCGCAGTCACTGATCCGGGCCGCCCTCGCCGAGGCCGATGCCGGCCCCGGGACCTCAGCCGGAGGGGTGGGCCGTCACGGACACGCTCTGGCTGCGCCTCTCGAGCAGCCGCTCGCTCAGCTCCCAGAGCCGCCGGGCCGACTCGGGGTCGAGGGCGTGCGGCACGACGTCGGACGGGATGTCCTGCTCGGCACCGAAGTCGATGGGGCGCGGGGTGTCCAGCGGTGAGATGTCGTTGTCCTTCAGGTAGACGCCGCCGATGCCGGTGAGCAGCGGGCTGGCCGCGGCGAACACGCTGGTGCCGGCGCCCTGCTGCGGTGTCTTCAGCTCGCGGTCGGGGTCGATGACCGGCCGTCCGGAGTCGTCGATCAGGCCCATGGCCCGCTGGGCGCCCTCGGACACCGCGGGCCCGTCCTCGGCCCGCGACGGTCCTAGTCCGGTGGTGACGACGATGCCCGGGTGCACGGCGTAGCCCCGGATCCCGTCCGCTGCCCATCGGCGGTCCAGTTCGACGGCGAACAGCACATTGGCGGTCTTGGACTGGCCGTAGGCGAGCATGGGGTCGTAGCCGGTGGCGAAGTGCGGGTCGTCCCAGCGGATGTCGGAGAGCCGATGGCCACCGGACGTCACGTTGACCACCCGGGCGCCGTGGGCGGCGCGCAGCGCGGGCAGCAGGGCCAGGGTCAGCTGGAAGTGGCCGAGGTGGTTGGTCGCGAACTGCGACTCGTATCCGCGGGCGTCCCGGAACAGCGGGCCGGCCATGATCCCGGCGTTGTTGACCAGGATGTGGAGCGGGCGGCCGGAGCCGAGGTAGCGGGCGGCGAAGGCGTCGATCGAGGTCGGGTCGAGGAGGTCCAGCCGGTCGACCTCGACGCGCTCGATCCCGGCCAGCGCGGGGGCCGCGCGGTCCGGGTTGCGCGAACCCACGGTGATGGACGCGCCGACCTTGCTGAGCGCACGGGTGGTCTCGAGCCCGAGCCCGGTGTGCCCGCCGGTGACGATCACGTTCTTGCCCGAGAGGTCGATGCCCTCGAGGACGTCGTCGGCCGTGGACGCCGCGGTGAACCCGGTTCCGAGCGGGTGCTGCTTCTGACTCATGTCACCACTGTGCGCGCCTCAGCCCGTACGCTGAATCATCGGCGGTCCGATTTTCTTGCGCGGGAGTACGAACGTGGTCGATGACCAACTGTCCGAGGTGTTCGACCTCGTCCAGGTCCGCGGGCTGGTGTCGGGCGGCTTCGCGGTGCGGGGCCCGTGGGTGGCCCGCGCCCCGGTCCGGGACCCGCTGAAGCTCATCGCGCTGGTGCACGGCCGGGTTCGGCTGGCCGCCGACGGCGTCGCCGATCCGATCGACATCGAGGCGGGCGACGTCGCCATCCTGAACGACCGGTCGTGGCTGTCGCTCGAGGGCGGCACGGGCGACGGACTCCGCCGCGAGGTCGTGCCCGAGGAGAGCTTCACCCACCTCGCCGGGGCCGACCCGGGAAACGACGACGTCGTCATCGGTGCCGCGGTCGACATCAACCCCGCCGCCAGGGCGCTGCTGCTGCAGGCGCTCCCGCCGCTGGGCCACGTCCGGTCGTCGGACGGGGCGACGGGCCTGCGCGCCACGCTCGACCGGCTGCTCGACGAGGTCACCGGCAACCGGGCGGGCTCGGCGTTCGCGATCCGGCAGTACGGCCAGCTCCTCCTGCTCGAGGTGCTGCGCGCCTACGTCCACCAGGCCGAGCTCCCCGCGGGATGGCTCCGGGCGCTGACCGACGAGCGGCTGCGCCCGGCGATCGGCCTCATGCACGCCGAGCCCGGGCGGCCGTGGCGGCTGGAGGAGTTGGCGCGCGCCGCGGCGATGTCGCGGACGTCGTTCGCCGAACGCTTCCGGACCGTCGCCGGGGTACCTCCGCTGACCTACCTCTCCCGGTGGCGGATGCTGCTGGCGCAGCGCGCCCTCCGGGACGGTGACGCCCGGATCGGCTCGCTGGCGGCCGAGCTGGGTTACGCGTCGGAGAGCGCGTTCAGCACCGCGTTCAAGCGGGAGGTCGGCGAGTCACCGCTGCGCTTCCGTCAGGCGCTGCGCTTCCGTCAGGGGAAGTGCACGTACTCGTAGTCGACCGGCTTGTCGTTGATGCCCTTCGACGGCGGCGCGATCCAGCCGGCGATCTTGCCGGGCTCGTACACGGGTCGCATCAGCGACCGGACGTGGGTCTTGTCGGCCTCGCTCGGGAGCCACTTGTCCCGGTTGGCCTCCCACACGTCCTCGCCGACGAGGTCGCCCTTCGGCGTGACGTGGTGGCCGCCGAACACGCCGACGTGGCGGTTGAACCCGACGTGCGGCAGGTACAGGCGCCGGTCGACGCCGCCCTTCTCGAGCACCCGGTTCCAGCGCTTGAGGCCGGTCTCGCAGTCGGCGATGTACTCGCGGCGCAGGTCGTGGTTGAGCGCGACGAGCGCCGACACCTCGTCGGTGGTGATCTCGCCGTCCCGCACGACGTCGATGTGGGCAGCGTCCTCGGTGAGGACGTGGTCGTCCTTGCGCCGCTCCTCCTGCCAGCGGCCCTTGAGGCCGGCCGTGAAGTAGTTGGCGGCATTGGTGGAGCGCTCGGAGCCGAACAGGTCGAGCGACACCGAGTAGTGGAAGTTGATGTACTTCTGGATCACGTCCAGGGGGATCCCGCCGTGCGGCGCGACGTCGTCGGTGTCGTGCTCGCGCATCAGCTCGGCGGTGCGCGCCACCACGCGGTCGATGCCCGTGGTGCCGACGAACATGTGGTGCGCCTCTTCCTTGAGCATGAACTCGCAGGTCCTGCTCAAGGGGTCGAACGCCGACTCCTTCAGGGTTCCGAGCTGGTACTTCCCGTCCCGGTCGGTGAAGTAGGTGAACATGTAGAACGACAGCCAGTCCGGCGTCTCCTCGTTGAACGCGCCGAGGATGCGCGGCGAGTCGATGTCACCGGAGTTGCGCTGCAGCAGCGCCTCGGCCTCCTCGCGACCGGCGCGGCCGAAGTAGGCGTGCAGCAGGTACACCATCGCCCACAGGTGGCGGCCCTCCTCCACGTTGACCTGGAACAGGTTGCGCAGGTCGTAGAGCGAGGGCGCGCTCTCGCCGAGGCGGCGCTGCTGCTCCACCGACGCGGGTTCGGTGTCGCCCTGGATCACGATGAGCCGCTGCAGGTCGGCGCGGTACTCGCCGGGCACCTGCTGCCACACCGGCTCGCCCTTCCGCTCGCCGAACGCGATCCGGCGGTCGGTGTTGCGCTCGGCGAGGAAGACGCCCCAGCGGTACTCGTCCATCGGGACGTGGTCGAAGTGGGCCCAGCCCTCGCGCCCGACCGCGACGGCCGTGCGCAGGTACACGTCCTCGGTGGGCACCGCGGGGCCCATCGTCTTCCACCAGTTGAGGAAGTTGGGCTGCCACGACTCGAGCGCCCGCCGCAGCTTGCGGTCACCCGCCAGGTCGACGTTGTTCGGGATCTTCTCGGAGTAGTCGATCGACATGTTCACACCCGCCTGCGGTCGAAGTCGGCCCTGCGGCCCGTGCCGTACCGGCGCAGCGCGCCGTCGGGGCCCGCTGCGTTCGGTCGTACGAAGATCCAGTTCTGCCACGCGGTGAGTCGCCCGAAGATCCGGGACTCCATCGTCTCCGGCCCGACGAACCGGTGGTTGGCCTCCATGCCGGTCAGCGCGTCAGGGGACAGGGACGCCCGCTCCTCCAGCATGATCCGGACCTCGTCGTCCCAGTCGATGTCGTCGGGGGCGTCCGTGACGAGGCCCAGCTCGAGCGCCTCGGCCGCGTCGATCCTGCGGCCGGCCTCCTGGCGCAGCTTCGCCACGTGGTCGTCGTCGCCGTAGAAGCGGCTCGCGAGGCGGGACAGGCCGTTGCCCATGGGGAAGGTGCCGAAGTTGCTGTCCGACAGCACGATCTGGGCCGGCTCACCCTCCTGCGAGTCCTCCTCCAGGAAGCCGTCGAGCATGTACTGCCGGTCGCAGGCCAGCGCCAGCTCCAGCAGCGCGCCCGCGAAGCACGAGCCCGGCTCGATCAGCGCCACCAGCGACCGGGACGTGACGTCGAGCCGCTTGAGCACCCGCTTGAAGTAGTGCCGGATCTCGTTGACCAGCCAGTCCTCGCCGGAGTACCGCGCGATCACCCGCTCGAACGCCAGCGCGTCCTCGACATCGCCGCGCGTGCGGATCACCCACGTACCGAGCTCCCGCTCGTTGGCGCGCAGCCGCAGGATCAGGTCGTCCAGCTCGCGGGTCATGGCGAGCGGCCAGAACCGGGCGCCCAGCTCGTGCACGCGTTCGACGGTGTCGGGCACGTCGCCCTCTGGCCCGTGCACGGTGATCTCGACGATCCCTCCCGCCCGGTCGTAGCGCGCCTCGACGTGCTGGTAGCGCAGCCCGTCGGCGGTCTCCTCGCGCTGCAGCGGGGGCAGCTCGACGCCATGCGCGTCGGCCGGCCGGGTGGAACGGGCGGCGGCCTCGGCGGCGCGCTCGGCCACCGTCTCGTCCCACTTCCGCTTCGGGATCACCTCGTCGACCAGCCGCCACTCGACGGCCTGCCGCCCCCGGATGCCCTCGGCGCGGGTGGCGAACACGTCGGCGCGGTCCTTGCGCACCTTCCGCTTGTCGGTGACGCGGGTGAGCCCGCCGGTGCCGGGCAGGACCCCGAGCAGCGGCACCTCCGGCAGCGCGACCGCGGAGGAGTTGTCGTCGACCAGCAGGATCTGCTCGCAGGCGAGCGCCAGCTCGTAGCCGCCGCCCGCCGCGGTGCCGTTCACGGCGGCGATCCAGGTCTGCCCCGAGTGGGCGGTGGCGTCCTCGATCTCGTTGCGCGTCTCGTTGGTGAACTTGCAGAAGTTCACCTTCCACGGGTGGCTGCTCCGGGCGAGCATCCGGATGTTCGCGCCCGCGCAGAAGTTGCGGTCCTTCGCGCTGGTGAGCACCACTGCCCGCACCTGCGGGTGCGAGAAGCGCAACCGCTGGACGGCGTCGTGCAGCTCGATGTCGACGCCGAGGTCGTAGCTGTTCATCTTCAGCTCGTAGCCGGGCACCAGCCCGCCGTCCTCGGTGACGTCGAGCCGCAGGTACGCGACCTCGCCCTGCACGTCGAGCTTCCAGTGCCGGTAGCTCGAGGGGGCGGCGTCGAAACTGATCTGCGGTTCGGGGGCCGGCTCGGCGGTGCTGGTCATCGCTGACGCTCCTCCTGCGGCGGCGGCGCGGTGGACACGCATCAGTCTACAGCTGGTTGTCAGAACGGCAAGTAGATGTAGAACGTCAGCCGGGCGCTTCAGGCCTTCGCCTCGGCCACCTCGTCGGCAGTCGTGGGAGCCGGGGTCATCGTGGCTGCCGCCCGTTCACGGAGGCGGTAGCGCTGGATCTTGCCCGTCGCCGTGCGGGGCAGCCCGTCGACCTGCACGACGAGGCGGGGGCGCTTGAACGCCGCCAGGCCCGCGCGGCAGAACGCCACCACCTCGTCGGGGTCGACCGTGGCACCGGGGCGGGCGACGACGTAGGCGACCGGCTTGTCCAGGCCGTCCGCGTCGGGCACGCCGATGACGACGGCCTCGGCGAGCGCCGGGTGCTCCAGCAGCCGGGCCTCGACCTCGGACGGGCTGACCCAGATCCCGCCCACCTTGAGCACGTCGTCGGCGCGGCCGAGGCAGGTCCAGCTGCCGTCGGGGTTGCGGACGTACTGGTCGCCGGTGCGCATCCACTCCCCGTGGAACACCGCCCGGTTGACGCTCGTGCGGCACCAGTAGCCGGTGCACAGCGACTCGCCCGCGACGTAGAGCATCCCGGGCTCGCCCGCACCGTCGATGACGCTGCCGTCCGGCCGGCGCAGCTGCACCTCGTAGCCGGGCACCGGGAAGCCGGAGCTGCCCGGCACCACCTTGCCCGCGACGTTGGAGATGAAGATGTGCAGTGCCTCGGTGGAGCCGATGCCGTCGAGGATCTCGAAGCCGTACATGTCGCGGACGCCGTGGAACATCCGGGGCGGTAGCGCCTCGCCCGCCGAGACCCCGTTGCGGACGGTCGCGAACGTCTCCCGCGGCAGGCCGGCGGCCATCAGCGGGCCCCAGAAGCTCGGGCCGCCGAAGAACAGCGTGACCCCGTGCTCGGCCACCCGCCGCGCGTACAGGGCGGGGTCGGGTCGCGACGGCTCGAGCACGCTGCTCGCTCCCACCGAGAGGGGGAAGAAGAGCGAGTTGCCGATGCCGTAGGCGAAGAACAGCTTCGCCACCGACAGGCACACGTCGTTCGGCCCGATGCCGAGCACCTGGGCGGCGTAGGTCTCGCAGACGTAGCGGATGTCGGTGTGGCGGTGCATCGCGCCCTTGGGCCTGCCCGTGGTGCCGGACGTGTAGAGCCACAGGGCGGGCGACTCGTCCCAGGTCCGGTACGGGGCCGCGAGCGGTTCGACGCCCCGCAGGTCGTCCCAGGTGAGCCCGATCGCGCCCGGGACCTCCGGCGCGGTGTCGCCGGTCAGCACGACGTGGCGCAGGTCCGGCGCGTCGGCGGCGGCAGCGGTGACGGTGTCGGCGAACTGCGGGCTGCCGACGAGCACCCTGGCCCGTGAGTCGACGACGAGCGTGGCCAGCTCGCGAGCGGTGAGCATGGTGGACGCGGGTACCGCCACGGCGCCCGCGTACATCGCGGCGAGGATGCCGGTGGCCAGCTCGACGTCGTCGGCCATGCACAGCAGCACGCGCTCCTCGGGGCGCACTCCGATGTCGACCAGGCCGGCGGCGACGCGGCGCACCTCCTCCGTGAGCTCGGCGTAGGTGTGGGTGCCCCGGGGGTGGCGTAGCGCGATCCGCTCGCCGTCACCCGCGTCGACGCGGCGCTCGGTGAGGTGGGCGGCGGCGTTGAACAGTTCCGTCATGGGAGCGGCTCCGGTCCGAACGGGTGGGTCCGAACTCTACTGGTCGATCACGTTGCGTCAACGTTTCGTAGAAGATCCCCGTCCGCAGCGCTTTCGCATCCATGCGCACGCTGCTATGAACGAGGTCCCGCCGCTCATCGAAGGAGATCAGCGATGCAGACCCGTGGCGCCATCATCCGGCAGGCACCGGGCAAGTACGAGGTCGTGGACCTCGAGGTCGACGACCCGCGTGAGAACGAGGTCCAGGTCCAGATGGTGGCGTCGGGCCTGTGCCACTCCGACGACCACATGGCCACCGGGGACATGAAGCCGGGCATCTACCCGTTCGCGGGTGGTCACGAGGGCGCCGGCATCATCACGAAGGCGGCGGTCAACAGCAAGGGCCTCAAGGAGGGCGACCACGTCGTCTTCTCGTTCCTGCCGTCCTGCGGGCACTGCCGCTGGTGTGCGTCGGGCATGCAGAACCTCTGCGACCTCGGTGCCACCCTGCTGTCCGGGGCGCGCTGGGGCGACCCCACCGACTTCCGGCTCAAGCTCGCCGACGGCGGCCAGCCCGTGGGCCAGATGTGCGGCATCTCGACGTTCCTGCAGACCACCACGGTGTCCGCGGACTCCGCGGTGAAGGTCCCCGACGACATCCCCCTGGACAAGGCGTGCCTGGTGGGATGCGGCGTCGGCACCGGGTGGGGCTCCGCGGTCAACGCCGCGCAGGTGGAGCCCGGTCACACCGTGATCGTCATGGGCATCGGCGGGATCGGCATCAACGCCGTGCAGGGCGCGGCCCACGCCGGGGCGTCCAACATCATCGCGGTCGACCCCGTGGCGTTCAAGCGCGAGAAGGCGCAGGAGCTGGGCGCCACGCAAGCGGTGGAGTCCATGGACGAGGCCACCGAGCTCGCCAGGCAGTTCACCAACGGGCAGGGGGCCGACTCCGCGATCGTCACCGTCGGCGTCACCAAGCCGGAGCACGTCGCGCAGGCCTTCGGGGCTATCCGGAAGGCGGGGACCGCCGTGGTGACCGGGTTGGGCGACATGACCGAGGCGAACCTCCCGATCGCGATCTCCGAGCTGACCCTGTTCCAGAAGCGGCTGCAGGGGGCCATGTTCGGCATGTCCAACCCGAACTGGGACATCCTGCGCCAGCTGCAGCTCTACCGCGAGGGCGTGCTCAAGCTCGACGAGCTGATCACCAAGACCTACTCGCTCGACGAGATCGCGCAGGGCTACCAGGACATGCACGACGGCAAGAACATCCGTGGCGTCATCGTCTATTGAGCGCAGCGCCGGCGGAGCGAACATCAGCACTGAGGTCGCACCGGTCGGGCTGCGTCGCGAGCGCGAGGTCCTCACCGTCGCGCTCGCGACCGGCCGGCACGTGGTCATCGAGGGGCCGCCCGGCACCGGCAAGTCGACGCTGCTGCGGTCGATCGCCCGGAAGAACGGGCGGGCCGTCGTGTTCGTCGAGGGCAATGCCGAGCTGACGCCGGCCCGGCTCGTCGGGCAGTTCGACCCGGCGCAGGTGCTCGCCGAGGGCTACCACCCGGCGAGCTTCGTCGACGGGCCGCTGCTCACCGCCATGCGCGGCAGCGCTGATGCGCGCTCCGGCCAGCCTCCGCGCGGTGGACTGCTCTACCTGGAGGAGCTCAACCGCGTCCCGGAGGAGACGCTGAACGTCCTGATCACCGTGCTCGCCGAGGGTGAGATCGCGGTGCCGAGGCTGGGCGCCGTGCGGGCCGGCCCCGAGTTCCGGCTGATCGCGGCGATGAACCCGTTCGACGCGATCGGCACGGCGCGGGTGAGCCAGGCGATCGCGGACCGGATGTGCCGGGTGGTCCTCGGCTACCAGGACGAGCAGGCCGAGCGGGCGATCACGAACGCGGTGACGGGCCTGAACGGCCAGGTCGTCGAGCTGGCCGTCGGGATGGCCCGGGCCACCCGCACCCATCGCGACGTGCGGATGGGTTCCTCGGTGCGCGGCGCGATCGACATGGCGCTCGTGCTCACGGGCCTCGCCGAGCTGCGCGGCGAGGCCGAGCCGGAGCGCGAGACCGGTCGCGACGCCGCGTACGCCGCGCTGTCGGGCCGGATCCGGGTCGCCGACGGCGTGGACCGCACGCCGGAGTCCGTGATCGACGAGCTCCTCGACGTGCTGTGGCCCACCGACGCCGACGAACCGCCGGACGGCCGGGGAAAAGCTGAGGGCCCGCCGGCCGCGCCGGCGGGCTTCCGGCCGCGGTCGCGCGCCGGGCGCGACCGCGCGGGCCGCACCCAGGGCCGGGCCCAGCTCGCGGCGCAGCACGCGGCGTTCGCCGACGTCTCGCCGGAGGTGGGCGCGCTCGACGCCGTCGCGGTCGACGCGCTGCTCGCCCGCGACCCCGAGTCCGCGGCGGCCATGCTCGCCGACCTCGCCGTCGCCACCGACGAGGGGCTGCGCGCCGCCGCCCGGCAGCTCGCGGGACGTGTGTTCCTGCGCCTGGGCCGCGTCGGTCCGGCTCGCGCCCGCGGCACGCGCCGGCTCGCCCCGGTTCCCCGCGGCGACGGCGACCTCGACCTGGACCGCACCCTCGACGCCTGGGAACCCGGTCCCACGCGCCGGCCCCGCGCGGAGGACGTCGTCACCCGCGGCTGGACGGCGTCGCGACGGGCGGTGGCGCTCGCTGTCGACGTGTCCGGCTCGATGCAGGGGCAGGCGGTGGCACTGGCCGCCGTGGCGGCGGCGGGTGTCGTGCTGGCCGCGGGGGACGGGCTCGTCCCCGCCGTGGTCGCCTTCGGCTCGGGCGTGCGGGTGCTGCAGGCCCACGGCGTGCGGCGCCCGCCGGAGGACCTGCTGTCCGACCTCGTCGCGCTGCGCGGCCACGGCACCACCGACCTCGCGGCCGGGCTGCGCGACGCCGCGGCGCAGCTCGCGGGCGCACCGGTCGACCACCGGCTGGTCGTCCTGCTCTCGGACTGCATCCACACCGCGGGCGACGACCCGGCCGCCGCGCTGGGCGGCATCGACCGGCTGCAGGTGCTCGTCCCGCTCGGAGGGGCGGATGCCGAGGCGGCCGCGGCCGCGCTCGCGGCCCGCCGGGGCGGGCGGGCCCAGACGGTGCGCCGGCTGGCCGAGGTCGGCCCGGCCCTGACACGCGTGCTCGCCCAGTAGGACGTGCGTCAGTAGTACGTGCTGATGAGCTTGTCGGCGACCCAGTGTGCGACGTCGGCCGGGTAGGGCGCCGGCAGGACCAGGACGATGTGCCGGAAGCCCGCGTCGATCGCCCGGCCGACCGCGTCCTGCGTGCTGCCGGGCTGGTCGTAGGAGACCGACAGGGGGATGGAACGGGTGATCGAGGCGGGGTCGCGGCCGATCTCGGCGCAGTAGCGGTCCAGCAGCGTGCTGCGGCGGGCGGCGTCGTCGATCTCGGTGCCGTGCATCGGGAAGTTCCACAGGTCGGCGTGCTCGGCCACCACGCGCAGCGTCCGGGAAGCACGCCCGCCGATCATGATCGGCGGATGCGGCCGCTGGACGGGCTTGGGGTTGCCGAACGCGCCGGTCAGCCGGACGTGGTCGCCGTGGAAGTCGAACGGTTCGTCTTCGGTCCACAGCCGCCGGATCACGGTGCACGCCTCGGCGAGGGCCTCCACCGCCTGGGCGGCGTCGTGGTAGGGCAGGCCGTGCCCGTCGTACTCGCGCCGGGCGAGCGGGTGGCTGGGCAGGGAACCGGCGCCGATGCCGAACTCCAGCCGCCCACCGGAGACGACGTCGACGGTCGCGGCGATCTTGGCCAGCATCGCGGGCGGCCGGAACCGGTTGCTGGTGACGAGGAGGCCGAGGCGCAGCCGCCGGGTCTGCGCGGCGAGGGCGGAGAGCAGGGTCCAGCCCTCGTGGATCGGGCCGTCCGGGTCGCCCGCGATCGGCATGAGGTGGTCGAACAGCCATGCGTGCTCGATCTCCGGGATCGTGTCGGCCTCGCGCCAGACGCGCAGGATGTCCTGGTAGTCGACCTGCATGGGCGCGGTCATGATCCCGAACCGGGGTGGGGCGGTGTTCGGCATGGGTCGTTGCTCCTTCGTCGGGTCCGCCCTGGCACCATGGGAAGCGGAACAGTGCTCCGCTAACGATACGGAGCAATGTTCCGGTTAGCAAGGAGGGAGCTGCTGCGTGGGGAACGACAGCGGCGCGGTGCGGCCCAAGCGGGCCGACGCGCGGCGCAACGAGAAGGCCCTGCTCGACGCCGCCGCCGCGGTCTTCGTCGCCAAAGGGGTGGACGCGCCGGTGCGTGACATCGCGGCCGAGGCGGGCGTCGGGATGGGCACGATCTACCGCCACTTCCCGACGCGGGCGGATCTGATCATCGCCGTCTTCCGGCACCAGGTCGAGGCGTGTGCCGAGGCCGGACCGGCGCTGCTGGCGAGCAGTGCGACCCCTTACGCCGCACTGGCGAGCTGGATCAGCATCTTCGTCGACTTCCTGGTCACCAAGCACGGGCTCGCCGCGGTGCTGCAGCCGGACAACGCCGGGTTCGACCGGCTGCACACCTATTTCCTGGACCGCCTCGTGCCCGTGTGCACCCGGCTGCTCGACGCGGCGGTCGCGTCCGGCGAGATCCGGTCCGACCTCACCGCCCTGGAGCTGATGCGCGGCGTCGGGAACCTCTGCATCGGCGCGGGCAGCGATCCCCGCTACGACCCGCGACGGCTGGTCGATCTCCTCGTTGCGGGGCTGCGGACCTAGGAGCCGCAGAGACCGTCGGTGGTGACGTCCGGGCCGGGGATGTTGTCCGGACCGAACCCGAAGGGCTGGGCGATGCGCAGCCACTCCCCGGACCCCTGCATCGCGCGCAGCTGCGTGTTCACGGCGTCGAGCAGGTCGTCGTCGCCGGGGCGGGCCGCGAACGCCCCCGCCGAGACGACCGTGCGCCCGCCGACCACCGGGAAGGAGCCGGGCGTGACCTCGACGGGGGAGCCCGGCGCGCCGGCCAGGGCGTTCTTGAGGGAGATGTTCGTGAGGGCGGCGCAGTCGGCGCGCCCGTCCGCGACGGCCAGCAGCAGCGCCTGCTGGTCCGCGAGCTGCTGGATCTGCGGGTCGGGGATGCCGCTGTCCAGCGCGTAGCGGTACTCCACCGCCCCGCCGAGCACCGCGAGGCGGAGGGCGCGGTCGCGGACGTCGTCGAAGGTCCCGACGCCCTGCGGGTTGCCCGCCGGCACGAGGAACGCGGTCGGGGCCGTGTAGTCCGGCACCGAGAAGGCGACGCTCGCGCAGCGCTCCGGCGTGACGAACATCCCGGCCGCGATCAGGTCGAACTGCCGGGCCAGGGTGAGACCGGGGACGAGCTCGCCGAAGTCGACGGTGACCGGCCGGATCTCGGGGATGTCGAACGCGGCGAACACGGCACGGGCCACCTCGACCGCCTCGCCGGTGACGCGGCCGTCCGGGCCGGTGAAGCCGTAGGGCGCCTCGTTGGCGATGCCGAGGGTGATGATCCCGGCCTCGCGGGCGAGGTCGAGCGTCGAGCCCCCCGGCGTGGCGCAGCCGGCGACGAGCGCGCCGCCGCCCAGTGCGACGCCTCGACGCAGGAAGTCGCGACGGGACCACGTCATCGGTACTCCTTGATGCGCCTGCCGATCCCGAAGGCCGCGGACGCCGCGGCCAGCACCGCGAGCACGGCCGGCGTGCCCGCCGTTCCGCCGAGCGCGGCGTCGGCGCCGCGGACGTCGCCTGCGAGGGCGGTGCGCTCGGTGCCGATCACGTCCGCCAGCGCCGCACCGAGCCGGTCGAACGCGCTCCGGGACGCCTCCGGATCCGCCTGGGACACCGCGAGCCGCCAGTCGGTGGCGGCGGCCCTGATCCCGGCGATGCCTGCCGTCGTGGTCTCGCCCGTGGCCTGCCCGGCAGCCGTGTCGAGCAGCCCGCCGGGACCGGACACCGACTCCCACCGCGCGACGAACTCCCTGCTGTCACCGCTGCTCTCGGAGGCGCGGGCCTGCAGTGCGGTGATGCGGGCCTCGTCCAGGGCCGTGGCCACGGCGTTGTGCCCGCTCGCCGCGTCGAGCCGGTCGCTCGCGAGGGCCGTGGCGATCGACCACCACCCGAGCACGCCGACCAGCAGCAGGCCGGCGACGGCGAGCCCGGGGTTGACGACCCGGTTCGTGCGGCGCAGCTCGCGGAAACCGGCGTAGCCGACGCCGAGCAGCGTGGCCGCCCCGACGAGCAGGACGGCGGCCGGGAACTCGCCCGCCCGTCGGTAGTTGTCGGTGAGCGCCCCGTCCTGGGCGCGCCGCAGCGCGTCGGCCGCGGGCAGGATCGTGGTGCGCATGAGGTCCGACGCGTCGGTGAGGATCTCCCGCGCCCGGGAGTCCCGCACCGGCGAGCCCTCGGACCGCAGCGTGGTCGCCTCCTGCACCTGGGCCGTGTAGCGGGGGAGCAGGCTCGCCATCCGCTCGATCAGCGCGGCGTCCCGTCCGCCCGGGGGCAGCAGGCTCGAGGCGTGGGTCAGGCGCTGCGTGGCCCGGGCGATGTGGTCGTCGTAGCGGGCCACGACGCCGGCAGGCGGTGGCTGCGCACCGGTGAACCCGCTGATCGCCATGGCCTCGGCCTCGTTCAGCGAACGGTAGAGCTGGCCGGCGTCGGTGTCGGCCGCAGCCACCTGCGTGCCCCCCGTGCCCACCGCGTCGGCTCGCGCCCAGCCCGCCAGCGCGCTGACGACCGCCGTGGCGAGGCAGGCGACGACGAGCGCGGCGCGCAGCCGTTCGAGCCGCTGTGGCGTGGCGCTGCCCAACAGCACGCGCCGCCACCCGAATGTGGCCCCCACGTCTCACCCCCGGACTGCGGAGAGTAGCGAAGATCGACCCGACAGGCCGCCCGGGCGGCTGCTCTATCCTCCGTTCGATCTCATCTGGGGGGAGCCGATGACCGGGATACCGGACGGTGCTCCGGTCGCCGTCGTGGCCGGCCGCTACCGGCTGCGCGAGCTCGTCGGCCGCGGTGGAATGGGCGCCGTCTGGCGCGCGGGCGACGAGCTGCTCGGCCGCGAGGTGGCGCTGAAGCAGGTGCGGCTCGCCGATCAGCCCGCCGCCGACATCGCGCTCGCCCGCGAGCGGACGATGCGCGAGGCACGCATCGCGGCCGCCCTGCACCACCCCCACATCGTCTCGATCTTCGACGTCGTGCTGGAGCACGACGAGCCGTGGCTGGTGCTGGAGTTCCTGCCGTCGCGCAGCCTGGGCAGCGTGCTCGCCGAACGCGGCACGCTGCCGCCCCTCGAGGTCGCCGCGATCGGGGCCGACGTGGCCGGCGCGCTGGCCGCCGCGCACGCCGCCGGGATCGTGCACCGCGACGTCAAGCCGGACAACGTGCTGCTGTCCCGGCCCTCGGCCGCGGGACCCGTCGTCAAGCTCACCGACTTCGGCATCGCCCACACCGCGGCGGCGCCCGCGCTCACCGCGACGCACGTGGTCACCGGAACTCCGGCGTACTTCGCACCGGAGACCGCCCGCGGCGAGGGCACCGACCCCCGCAGCGACGTCTACTCGCTCGGCGCCACGCTGTACGCCGCCGTGGAGGGGCACCCGCCGTTCGGCGTGGGCTCGAGCAACGTCCTCGCGTTGCTGGCGCGGATCGGGCGTGGCGGAGCGCCCGTGCCCCAGCGCGCCGGGCCGCTCACCGAGGTGCTGCGCCACCTCACGGCCGACGACCCAGCGGCCCGCCCCACGGCGGCGCAGGCTCACGACGCGCTCCGCGCGATCGCCGACGGCCGCGCTCCCGACGGGTTCGCCGCCGTGCCCACCGCAACGCCGCCGGCGGCACGGTCCCTGCGCGGGTTGCGCGCCGGGGCAGCCGTGGCCGCCGCCCTCGCCGTGGCGGCCGGCGTGGTCGTCGCCGTCGTCGTCGCCGGGCCCGGTGCGACCCCGCAGAGCACGCCGACGACCGCGACCATCGCGGATCCCGCCACCGCGGACCCGTGCTCGCTGCTGGACATCGAGTCGGTGAAGCGCTTCGGCACCACCACCCTCGACCCGGACAACGTCTCGTTCGTCGGCTGCCGCGCCGACATCGTGCGGCCCGACGGAGGCGCGGTCGGGTTCACCGTTGCGTTCGAGAACCAGACCGAGGCCGCGTTGATCGGCGGCGGCACCCCGTCCGAGGAGTCCGGCTACACCGTCGTGCGTTTCCCGCTCGCCGAGGACACGTGCGAGCACCGCATCCGGCTGTCCGACGGCAACACCGTGCTGGTGTCCGCCGTGAGCTACGACGACCCGCCCCGCGCGGCGGACCTCTGCGCGATCGCCGAGGCCGGGCAGGCCGCCACGCTCTCGCGGCTGGTGAACCGGGGCATCGGCAGGCGGCAACCGCTCGGCGCCACCAGCCCGCTCGCCGGCATCCCGGCGTGCGGCCTGCTGACCGGGCCGGAGATCGCCTCCGCCATGGCCGACGCCACGCCGCCGCGGTCGCGCTTCGGTGACTGGGGCTGCAACTGGAACTCCTTCACCAGCAACGAGAGCGTGGTGGTGACGTACTACCGCGGCTACCCCCTCGGCGAGGCCGACGGCGCGCCCGCCGACTTCGCCGGCCACCCCGGCACCGTGCTCGCGCGGCCGGGGAACTGCTGGGTGCAGTTCGTGCAGCGCTCGTACACCGCAGGCGGCAGCAACCGGATCGAGTCGGTCTGGGTGACGTACTGGGGCTCCGGCAGCGGCGAGGAGCTCTGCCGGACCGCGACAACCCTCGCCACGGCGGCGGCAGGCCGCCTGCCCCCGCCGAGCTAGAGCCTGACGTTGATCGTGGGCGGCTCGCGGCGATCGGGCACCAGCCTCGGCTCGCGGGACACCGGCCCCGGGGCCACTAGCCGGGCAGGAAGCCGGCCAGCGCGCTGCGGCTGCACTGCAGCTCTCCGATCCGGGCGTCCAGCGTCGCGAGCTCGCGCCGGATCGTGCGCACGAGGTCGGGGCAGAGGTCCAGCTCGATCGGGTCGCCGCCGCCGGCGACGCACGGCAGGACGTCGCGGATCACGTCGGTCGACAGGCCCGCTGCGAGCAGGGCCCGGATCCGGGCCACCGTGCGTACGGACTCGGGACCGTAGCGCCGGTAGCCGTGCACGTCGCGGTCGGCGCACAGCAGCCCCTGCTGCTCGTAGTAGCGCAGCGACCGCTGGCTCACTCCCGTGCGCTGCGCGAGCTCCCCGATCAGCACGTGATCTCCCCCACGAGTGGTTGGCCCTGACACCGGTGTCAAACGGCAACGTCGAGCACATGGCCGAACATTTCGCGCATCTCGTCAGGGGCTCCGGCCCCGGGATCCTGCTGGCCCACGGTGCCGGCGGCAGCGTGGCGGGCAACTACGGCCCGATCCTCGACGACCTCGCGACCACCCACACCGTCGTCGGTCCCGACTACCCGGGATCGGGTGACACGCCGCGCAGCCGCGTGCCGCTCGTCCTCGACGACGTGGCCGACTCGCTCGTCCGCACGGCCGTCGACGCCGGCGTCGACCGGTTCGCGGTGCTGGGCTACTCGCTCGGCACCGCGGTGGCGGTGCGGATCGCGGCCCGGCACCCGGAGCGGGTGACCGGGCTGGTGCTCACGGCGGGCTTCGCGTTCCCCGACAACCGGATCCGGCTCGCGGTGCGGGTCTGGCGGGACCTGCTCGCGGCGGGTGACCGCGTGCTGCTCGCGCGGTTCCTGACCCTCGTCGGTACGGGCGCCACCCGCCTGAACGGGCTGGCCCCCGCCGACGTCGAGACGGCTGTCGCCGCGCTCGCCGACTTCGTCCCCGCGGGCACCCCGGAGCACGTCGACCTCGTTGCCGGCGCCGACATCCGGGCCGACCTGCCGCGGATCCACGTGCCCACGCTCGTGGTCGCGACCGCCGAGGACGGCCTCGTCGCCCCGGAGCACTCCCGGCAGCTCGCCGCCGGGATCCCGGGCGCCGAGCTGGTCGAGGTCCCCGCCGGGCACGACGTCGCCGCGGAGGCCCGCGACGAGTGGCTGGCCGCGATCCGCTCGCTCCTGACCCGGGTCGGGTGACCCCGTGGATCTCGAGGTGGTGCTTCCCGACGAGTCGCCCGACATGGCGCCCGGCGCGCTCGCGGAGCTCGCGGCGACGGCCGAGCGGCTCGGTTATCGCACCCTCTACCTGCCCGACCACCTGCTCCCGCCCGCGCCCTACGGCACCACGTACGGCGGCGTGTACGAGCCGCTCGTGACGCTCGCGCACATCGCGGCCCGTACGTCGGCCATCCGGCTCGGCACGTCCGTGCTGGTGCTGCCGTTGCGCAGCCCGTTCGTCGTCGCGAAGCAGGTGGCCACGCTGGACCGGCTCTCCGGCGGCCGGGCGGTGCTCGGGGTCGGGGTGGGCTGGGACCGCGCGGAGTTCGCCGCCGTGGGCGCCGACTTCGGCACCCGCGGCGCCCGCACCGACGAGGACATCGCGCTCCTGCGCCACCTGTTCCGCGACGGGGGCGCGTTCCGCGGCCGGTTCCACCGCGTGGAGCAGGGTGTGTTCGCGCCGGTGCCCACCGGGCCGGTACCGATCATGGTCGGTGGGACGAGTGCGGCGGCGCTGCGCCGGGCCGCGGCGCTGGCCGACGAGTGGCAGGGGGTCAACATCGACGCGGGTGGGTTCGCGCGGTGCGCCGTGCGGCTGCGCGAGCTGTCCGAGCGCCTGCCGCGGCTCGGCACCCGGCTGGCCTGGACCGGCGGTGCCGACGAGCTGAAGCGCACCGTCGACGAGGCCGGTGCCCTCGCCGAGGCGGGCGCCGACGCCGTGGCCGTCTGGTTCGGCGGAGCCGACGGTGCCGCGGACCGGATGGCGGAGTTCGCGGCGGCTGCGGCCGGTCCGTGATGGCCGGTCGTGGTGCGGGGGGACCTTCCACGACGGCTGCGTAGGGTTCCTGGCGTGGGAACCATCGTCTCCTTCCATGCGCACCCCGACGACGAGTCGATCGGCACCGCGGGCACCCTCGCCAGGGCGGCCGCCGCCGGCCACCGGGTCGTCCTGGTCTTCGCCACCCGCGGGGAGCTCGGCGAGCCCGTTCCCGGCGTGCTGGAGCCGGGTGAGCAGCTGCCCGTGCGCCGGTCCGCCGAGTGCTACGCCTCGGCGGCGGCGATCGGGGCGAAGCGCGTGGAGTTCCTCGGCTACACCGACTCCGGGATGATGGGCGAGCCGAGCAACGCGGCCCCGTACTGCTTCTGGCAGGCCGACGTCGAGCACGCCGCGCGCCGCCTCGCGCTCATCCTCGACGAGGAGGAGCCGGACATCCTCACCGTGTACGACGACAACGGCGGCTACGGCCACCCCGACCACATCCAGGTGCACCGGGTTGGCACGCGAGCCGCCGAGCTGGCGGCCGTCCCGGTGGTGGCCCAGCACACGATCAACCGCGACTGGATGATCCGCGGGATGCGCGGCATGGCCGAGTCCGGCGAGATGCCGGAGGGCTGGCAGCCCCCGAGCTTCGACGAGCCGACGTTCGGCAAGCCGGAGGCGGAGATCACCCACCGCGTCGACGCCGTCGACTTCGTGGACCAGAAGCGGGCGTCCATGCGGGCGCACGCGAGCCAGATGTCGCCCGAGCACTTCCTGCTCGCGATGCCCGACCCGGTGTTCGCGCTGGGGATGGGCACGGAGTTCTACATCATCGACCCGGTGCCCAGCCCGGCGGCGGCGCCGGAGCTGTTCGAGGAGCTGTTCACACCACTGCGGTAGCGGAGCGGCGCACCAGCCCGCGGCACGCCAGCTCGAGCATCAGCGCCACCGCCACCGTCTCGACGGCCAGCAGGAGCACCAGCACGAGCACCTGCACGGCGCCGGCCTGCACCGGCGTGGCGCCGCCCAGCAGCATGCCGACGAACGCGCCGGGCAGCGTGACGAGCCCGACCGTGCGGGTCTGGTCGATCGCCGGCATCAGCGCCTGGCCCACGCTCGGCCGGGCGATCTCCAGCGCGGCGTCGCGGGGCAGGAACCCGAGCGACAGCGCGGCCTCCACCTCGCCGCGGCGGGTCTCCAGCTCGTCGAGGACGCGGCGGCCCGCCAGCGACGTGGCGGTCATCGTGCCCCCGATGAGGATGCCCGCCATCGGGATCACCGCGACCCCGACGGGAGGCACGACGCCCGCGAGCACGAGAACGGCCGTGACCGGCAGCGGGGCCACTGCGATCGGCAGCACGGCCCACCATCCGCTGCGGTGCGGCGTGATCCGGCGCGCTGCCGTCCACGCCGCCACGGCCACCATCACCAGCACGAACCCCGCGCTGAACAGCACCGAGCCGACGATCGCGCCGATCAGCAGCGACACCGCGCCGAGCTGCAGCACCGCACGCGCACCGGCGATGAGTGTGGAGCGGCTGGTCCCCAGGTGCGTCACCGCCGCGAGTGCGGCGGCGAGCCCCACCGCGAGCACGCCCGCGACGGCGAGCGCGGGCCCGAGTACGACCGTGGTGGAGCCCATGCCGGAATCATCGCGGCTGCGCCGTCCCCGTGTCGGGCCGTGCACCGCGTGTCGCGGGGACGTGGGGCCCGCCACCCGGGCGGCGCCTTCGACGACGGGTAGAGCTAACATCCCCAGCTGGGCCATCCGGCCCGCGCGCAGCCGGCAGTTCCAGGAGGACCAGTGACCGCCGTCGCCCCCAAGCCGATCGCGCCGGAGTACCCGGCACGACAGTCGCCCAAGGGCTCGACCTTCTTGAAGATGCTGCGGACGACGGACCCCAAGGACATCGCGATCCTGTACCTGGTCACGTCGTTCGGGTTCTTCCTGGCCGGCGGTGCGATGGCGCTGCTGATCCGGGGCGAGCTGGCCGTGCCGGGACTGCAGTTCCTGTCCACCGAGCAGTACAACCAGCTGTTCACCATGCACGGCACGATCATGCTGCTGCTGTACGCCACGCCGATCCTGTTCGGCTTCGCGAACTACATCGTGCCGCTGCAGATCGGCGCTCCGGACGTCGCCTTCCCCCGGTTGAACGCCTTCTCGTACTGGCTGTTCCTGTTCGGCGGGCTCACGGTGCTGTCCGGGTTCCTGACGCCCGGCGGGGCCGCCGACTTCGGCTGGTTCGCCTACACCCCGCTGTCGGACGCGATCCGCTCGCCCGGTGCCGGCGCGGACCTGTGGATCGTCGGCCTGGTCCTCGGTGGTCTCGGCACGATCCTCGGGGGCGTCAACTTCATCACCACGATCGTCTGCATGCGCGCCCCCGGCATGACGATGTTCCGGATGCCGATCTTCACGTGGAACATCCTCGTGACGGCGATCCTGGTCCTCATCGCGTTCCCGGTGCTGACCGCCGCGCTGCTGGGCCTGCTGGCCGACCGCCACTTCGGTGCGCACGTGTTCGACCCCGCCAACGGCGGCGT
The DNA here is from genome assembly GCF_039543345.1 of Pseudonocardia adelaidensis. NCBI lineage: Bacteria > Bacillati > Actinomycetota > Actinomycetes > Pseudonocardiales > Pseudonocardiaceae > Pseudonocardia > Pseudonocardia adelaidensis. Next base: position 71,703 of record NZ_BAABJO010000024.1, read on the forward strand.
GATCCTCTGGCAGCACCTGTTCTGGTTCTTCGGCCACCCCGAGGTCTACATCGTGGCGCTGCCGTTCTTCGGCATCGTCAGCGAGATCTTCCCGGTGTTCAGCCGCAAGCCGGTGTTCGGCTACAAGACGCTGATCTACGCGACGATCGCGATCGCGGCGCTGTCGGTCGCCGTGTGGGCCCACCACATGTACGCCACCGGCGCGGTGCTGCTGGCGTTCTTCTCCTTCACGACCTTCCTGATCGCGATCCCCACCGGCGTCAAGTTCGTGAACTGGATCGGCACCATGTGGAAGGGCAGGCTGACGTTCGAGACCCCGATGCTGTTCAGCGTCGGCTTCCTCGCCACGTTCCTGTTCGGCGGCCTCACCGGCATCCTGCTGGCCTCGCCGCCGCTGGACTTCCACGTGTCCGACACGTACTTCGTGGTGGCGCACTTCCACTACGTGCTGTTCGGGACGATCGTGTTCGCCACCTACGCCGGCATCTACTTCTGGTTCCCGAAGATGACCGGCCGGATGCTGGACGAGACCCTCGGCAAGGTCCACTTCTGGCTCACGTTCGTCGGGTTCCACACGACGTTCCTGGTGCAGCACTGGCTGGGCAACGAGGGCATGCCCCGCCGCTACGCCGACTACCTGCCCATCGACGGCTTCAACGTGCTGAACGCGATCTCGTCGATCGGCGCGTTCGTGCTGGGTGCGTCCACGCTGCCGTTCCTGTGGAACTGCTTCCGCAGCTACCGCTACGGCCGCCTGGTCACGGTGGACGACCCGTGGGGCTTCGGCAACTCCCTGGAGTGGGCCACGTCCTGCCCGCCGCCGCGGCACAACTTCACCGAGCTGCCCCGGATCCGGTCCGAGCGCCCGGCGTTCGAGCTGCACTACCCGCACCTGGTGGAGCGGTTCCGCGCCGAGGCGCACATCGGACACGCCGACCCGGGCGAGCTGGCCACCTCGGCCGTCGCAGGCGAGACCCTGCCGAGCGACGATCCGAAGTCACGCTGAAAAGATCGTCACGCCGAAAAGAACAAGGACGGCAGGTCCTATGACCGGCTCGGGCACCAGCGTCCTCATCACGGTCACGGGCCCGGACCGGCCGGGCGTGAGCTCCGTGCTGTTCGCGGCGCTCACCCGGCACGGGGTCGACCTGGTCGACGTCGAGCAGGTCGTGATCCGCGGCCGGCTCACCCTCGGCGTCGTGGTGGAGGCCCACCGCGACCCCGAGGGCCTGCAGGAGGCCGTCGAGCAGGCGATGGCGAGCATCGCGATGCAGGTGCACACCACGCTCGAGGTGCGCGACGACCCGGCCGTCCGGCGGCACCCCACGCACGTCGTCGTGCTGATCGGCCGGCCGATCACCGCGCGGGCGTTCGGCTCGGTCGCCGCTGCGCTCGCCGACGTCGGCGCCAACATCGACTCGATCCGCCGGGTCGCCGACTACCCGGTCACCGGCCTGGAGCTGATGGTCTCCCCCGAGCCCGGCGGCGGGAGCGAGAACTACCCGCCCGGCACGCTGCGCGCGCGGCTCGTCGAGGTGGCCCGCACCGCCGGGGTGGACGTCGCCGTCGAGCGGGCGGGGCTCGCCCGGCGCAGCAAGCGCCTGATCGTGTTCGACGTCGACTCGACGCTCGTGCAGGGCGAGGTCATCGAGATGCTCGCCGCCCACGTGGGCGCCGAGGCGGAGGTCCGCGCCGTCACCGAGGCTGCGATGCGCGGCGAGCTGGACTTCGCCGAGTCGCTGCGCCGCCGCGTCGCCGTGCTGGCCGGCCTGCCCGAGACCGTGCTCGACGAGGTGGCCGCCCAGCTGGAGCTCACCCCGGGCGCCCGCACCACGATCCGCACGCTGAAGCGGCTCGGGTTCCGGTGCGGGGTCGTCTCCGGTGGGTTCACGCGCGTGATCAGGGGCCTCGTGGACGAGCTGGGGCTGGACTTCTGCGCCGCCAACGAGCTGGAGATCGTCGAGGGCAGGCTCACCGGGCGGGTCGTGGGCGAGATCGTGGACCGGCCGGGCAAGGCGGTGGCCCTGCGCCGCTTCGCCGAGAGCTTCGGCGTGCCGCTGGAGCAGTGCGTGGCGGTCGGCGACGGCGCCAACGACATCGACATGCTGTCCACCGCCGGGCTCGGGGTCGCCTTCAACGCCAAGCCCGCGCTGCGCGAGGTGGCCGACACCGCGCTCTCGCACCCCTACCTCGACGTCGTCCTGTTCGTCCTCGGCATCACCCGCGACGAGGTCGAGCGGGCCGACGCGGCCGAGGGCGTGCTGCGGCGCGTGCCGATCCCATGAGGAAGTACCGCAGGGTTCGACGCGTTGGGGACGGGCGTGAACGCTGATCAATCGCTCGCCGGCGCGTCGGTACTGGCGCCCCTCGGCACCCGGTACCTCCGCGGCGCGGAGCCGGTGTCGGACGGGGTCGTGCGCGCGATGCCCGTCGTCCTGCGGCTGGAACGGCCGCCGGCGGCCCGCACGCCGGTGCTGGAGGCCGCGGCCGCCGCGGCACTGGCCCTGTGCCTCGACCCGCGCGCCGAGCCCGGCGGTGAGTGGCACGACGCCGTCTCGATCTGGGTTTCCACGCAGATCCGCAAGATCGCGCGGCGCGCCCGTGGTGCCCACTGGGCCGCCGTGCAGGAGCTGCCCGGGGTGACCTGGGAGGTCGACGGCGCCGAGGCGCGCGCCCTGCTGCCCGGGCCCGTGGACGAGGTGCCGCGGGTCGTGTCGCGGCTGCAGATCGGCGGCACCGAGCTCGAGTCCGACGAGCCCGCACCTCCCTCGCCCGGTCAGCCGGTGATCTGGGTGAACGCCGCGCTGGACCTGACCGTCGGCAAGGCGGCCGCCCAGGTCGGGCACGCCTCCATGCTCTACGCCGCGGCCCACGGGCTGACGTCCGTTCCGCACTTCGCGGTGCGCGACGCCGACGGGGAGCGGTGGGCGGCGCTGTGTGCCGCCGTCGGCCGCGGCGACGCGGTCGCGGTCCGGGACGCGGGCTTCACCGAGGTGGCCCCCGGCACGATCACCTGCATCGCCGCGTCGTCCTGAGGCTAGGCTAACCGCACTCGACGTGCGGAGGGGGCGACGTGAGGTTGAGGGCGTCCGGGATCGTGGCGGCGTTGCTGGTGGTGGCGGGTTGCGCGGCGCCTTCCATGGAGGAGCCGTCCGCCGCGGCGCCGACCCCGGGCTTCCCGGTGACGATCGAGCACGCCCTCGGCACCACCACGATCCCCGCGCCGCCCACCCGGATCGTCGCGCTCTCGTACGAGGAGGACGTCCTCAGCCAGGTGGGCGTGGTCACGGTCGGACGCACCGAGAACTTCTACGACCCCGGCTCCCTGCACCCCTGGCAGGAGGGCGCGGTCGACCCACGGATCGTCCCGCTGGGCGGCCCGGACGGGCTCGACCTGGAGGAGGTGGCCGCGCTGGAGCCGGATCTCGTCCTCGCCACCAACTACTACGGGCTCGAGCACGTGTACCAGGGGCTGAGCGCGATCGCCCCGACCGTCGGGTACCGGACGGGCTGGGGCGAGGCCACCTGGCAGGACACCGCGCGCGTGATCGGGCGCGCGGTCGGCGAGGAGGCCGAGGTCGAGCAGCGGATCCGCAAGGTCGACGGGATGGTGGCCGGGCTGGCGGCCGAGCTGCCCGGCCTCGCCGGGAAGACGTTCAGCTCGGTCTTCTACCACGATCCCGGCCAGTTCACGGTCGACACCAACCCGGACGGGCACACCGCCGAGCTGCTCGGCCAGCTCGGCATGGTGATGTCCCCGCGGGTCGTCGCCGAGGTCGTGAACCGATCCGTCGGCGCCGAGCGGATGGGCGTGATCGACGCCGACCTCGTGCGGCTCGGCTACGCGTCCGACGACCTGCGCGCGCAGCTCACCGCGAGCCCGCTGTTCCAGGCCATGCCCGCGGTGCGCGACGGCCGCGTCTTCGAGTCCGACGTGCTCGGCGCGACCGCAGGCAACAACCCGACGCTGCTGAACGTGCCCTGGCAGCTGGAGCAGCAGCGAGCGGTGCTGGAGCGGGTGGCCGCCTCCTGAACGGCTGCAGTCCCGCAGGTACATCGTCGTTCAGATCGCGTGGCTTGCGAGCGACATGCGGCAGGTCAGTGCGTCCTGGGGCTTCGGGTTCTCGGTAGGAGACCGATGATCACGCCCGCAACCGCCGTAGGGTGCCGCGGCGCCGGTCAGGTGGCCCCCCGCAGCCGGCGCAGGGCGCCGTGCACCTTCTCCCGGTCGTCGGTGGCCCAGAACGGCGGCAGGCTGGCGCGCAGGAAGCCGCCGTAGCGGGCGGTGGCGAGGCGGGAGTCGAGGATCGCGACGACGCCGCGGTCGTCCATCCCGCGCAGGAGCCTGCCCGCGCCCTGGGCGAGGAGAAGCGCCGCGTGGGTGGCGGAGACGGACAGGAAGCCGTTGCCGCCGCGGGCGTCGGTGGCGCGCTGGCGGGCCGCGACGAGTGGGTCGTCGGGGCGCGGGAACGGGATCCGGTCGATGATCACGCAGGACAGCGACGGGCCGGGCACGTCGACGCCCTGCCACAGCGAGAGCGTGCCGAACAGCGAGGTGGACTCGTCGGCGGCGAACTTCTCGACGAGCTGCATCGTGGAGTCCTCGCCCTGGCACAGCAGCGGGGTGTCGAGTCGGCCGCGCAGCGCCTCGGTGGCCTGCTTGGCCGCCCGCATCGAGGAGAACAGCCCGAGCGTGCGGCCCCCGGCTGCCTCGACCAACCCCGCGATCTCGTCGAGGTACGAGGGCGGCAGGCCGTCGCGGCCCGGCGGGGGCAGCCGCTTGGCCACGTAGAGGATGCCGCTCTTGGCGTGGGCGAACGGGGAGCCGACGTCGAGGCCGGACCACCTCGGGGCGTCCGGGTCGGGCACGGGGTCGTCGGACTTCTCCGCCGCTTTCTCCGGCGGCAGCCCCCACTGCCGGGCGAGGGCGTCGAAGTTGCCGCCCAGCGCGAGCGTGGCCGAGGTGAGCACGACGGTGGAGCGGCCGAAGAGCCGCTCGCGCAGGAGCCCGCCCACCCAGAGCGGTGCGGCGTGCAGCGACTTGTGCCGGGCACCGTCGGGCCCCTGCTCGGCCAGCCAGACGACGTCGTGCCGCTTGGCCGGGTCGGCCTCGTCGAACGCCCCGAGCAGCCGCACCGCGGTGTCGGCCACGTCGTCCAAGGATGCCTGGGCGATCTTGCGGCCGGTGGCGGCCTCCGGGTCTTCCCGGCGATCGGAGCCCAGCGCCTGCTTGCAGGTGCCCGCCGCGTCGCGGACGGCGGACAGGGCACCCGCCGCGGCTCGGGGCAGCGACTCCCACCGTCCCGGTGGGAGGTCGTCCAGCACGAGCCCGAGGCCCTCGCCCGCCTCGGCGAGCCGGTCGGCGACGGCCTGGTCGACGAGCTTGCCGAGCCGGCGCGCGGTGGCGGCGATCATCCCGGCCGTGAGCTCGGCCGTGGCCACGCCGGTGACGCGGTCGACCAGCTCGTGCGCCTCGTCGACGACCACGACGTCGTGCTCGGGCAGCACGGGCCGCCCCTCGAGCGCGTCGATAGCGAGCAGGGCGTGGTTGGTGACGACGATGTCGGCCTGGCCGGCGACGGCGCGGGCCTTCTCCGCGAAGCAGTCGTCGCCGACGGGGCACTTGGCCGCACCGAGGCACTCGCGCGCGGTGACCGACACCTGGCGCCACACGGAGTCGGGCACGCCGGGCACGAGCTCGTCGCGGTCGCCGGTGCCGGTGGTGTCGGCCCACTCGTGGATCCGCTTGACCTGACGGCCCATCGCCGAGATCGCGAACGGGTCGAACAGCTCGTCGGCGGGGTCGGTGTCGTCACCGCCGTGCAGCTTGTTGAGGCACAGGTAGTTGCGGCGGCCCTTGAGGATCGCGAACGTGGGCGCGCGGCCCATCAGCGGCTTGAGCGCCTTGGCCAGGCGCGGGAGGTCGCGGTCGACCAGCTGGCGCTGCAGCGCGATCGTGGCCGTGGAGATGACGACCGTGGTGCCCTTCGCGGCCGCGTGGTGGATGGCGGGCACCAGGTAGGCGAGCGACTTGCCGGTGCCCGTGCCGGCCTGCACCGCGACGTGCTCGCCCGTGGTGAGGGCCCTGCGGACGGCCTGCGCCATCGCGTCCTGCCCCTCGCGGCGGGTGCCCCCGACCGCGGCGACCGCCGCTTCGAGCAACTCCGCAACGCCGGGCAGCTCGGTCGCGGTGGGCACGCGGCGAGGCTACCCGGAGCCCCCGACGCCGTGGGCGGAACACCCGAACCGGAGCGTTGCGCGGTTCACACGTGATGAACAACTACGCGTAACCCGCGCTCGGCGTCCCGGCGCCATCATGGGCTGGGTGACGTCCACGCAAGTTCTGCTCCCCCTCACGTCCTACCCCGTGCTGCTCGAGCACGACGCCCGCTACGGCGACCTGGACCCGAGCCGTCGGATCGGCCGGGACGCGCTCGTGCGGTGGTTCGAGGACGCCCGTGTCGCCGTGGAGCGCACCCGTTTCGGCGCCGAGCTCACCGGCCGCATGCGGCTGCTGCTCGCCTCGGTGCGCGTCGAGGTGCTGGCCCCGCTCCGCGTCACCGGCCGGTACCGCATCGGCCTCGGGGTGACGCGCATCGGCACCTCGTCCTTCGCGTACTCCTACGGCGTCTTCGCCGACGACGAGTGCGTCGCCGCGGGTGAGTCGGTCAGCGTGCACGCGTCCGACGGCCGGCCGGCTCCGCTCCCCGCGCCGGTCCGCGCCGCGCTGGAGGAGCTGCGGATCGACGGCCCGGCGGCCGGGCGTCCCCGGCTCGACCCGGCCCGCCGGGTGCGCGAGGCCTACCCCTTCCGGCTCGACGTGCGCACCCGCTTCGGCGACCTCGACACGAACCGCCACGTGAACAACGTCAAGCTCGCCGGCTGGTACCTCGACGGCCTCGCCGAGCTGCACCTCGACGTGCTCGGCTACCCCACCGGCGGCCCGCTCGACGGTCTGTCCCCGAGCACGCTCGAGGTCCAGTACCTCGACGAGGTGCACTACCCGGGCATCTACCAGCTGCGGGTCGGCGTGGTCGACCTCGACGAGACCACCGCCCGCTACGCGTGCGGCCTGTTCGACGGCCCCCGCTGCATCGGGCTGGCCGACGCCGTGGGCTCCCACCGGGTGCTCGACGAGAACGGCGTGGTCGGCGACCTGGGCGCCCTCCTGGAGCCCTTCCGCATGCGCGAGGTCTGACCAACCCCTCGTGAGTGGATAGGAGTGCTCCAGCACGCGTATCCACTCACGACTTCGGGACCACAGGGCGACGACGGTCAGCCCCGGGATTGCGTCGTGGTCACGGTCCTGGGTGACGAGTGGAAGGTCGTGCGCGATCGCGGTGGCGGCGATCCACGAGCCGTTCGCGGTGAGCGTCCGGCCGGTACCACGCATCGCCACCCGCAGCTGCGCCCACGCATCGGCCACGCGGTCGTCGACCGGGAACGGATCGAGAGCCATCGCACTCTGCAGGGTGCGGAGTCGGGCGGCTCGCTGATCGAGGTCGGTGGCGGCGAGAACGCCGAGGAGCAGCTCGCCGATCGTCACCATCGACAGCCCGAGGGAGCGCTGCGACGCGCGGATACGGCCCAGCTCGACCCCGATGAAGAGGGAGGTATCGGCCAGCCCTCGTAGCGTTCCCATGGATCCTTCATGTCGTCGGTGGTCTCGTCGCCCAGCATCTCGCGCAGGTCGTCGAGCAACCCGGGGTCGGCCTGGTTCGCCAGTGCGACCTCCGCAGGCGGGAAGCGGGGGCGCCGTGGGAGCGGGACCAGCCGGGCGACGGCGCGCCCGTTCACCGGCACGTCGATCTCCTCGCCGTCCTCGACGCGCCACAGCACCTCGCTGGTGTTGTTCCGCAGCTCGCGGAGCGCGATCTCGGTCACGCGCCGACTGTGGCCGATGTGCTACGCGACGGATACTCCGGCGGAACGCAGCTGCTCGAGTGCTCGCTCCGTCGTCTCCGGCGCCACGCCCGCGCACAGGTCGAGCAGCACCCTGGTCGCGAAGCCTGCCCGGACGGCGTCGAGCGCGGTGGCGCGGACGCAGTGGTCGGTGGCGATGCCGGCGATCTCCACCGTGTCGACGCCGCGGGTGCGCAGCCAGTCGGCGAGGGCGGTGCCCCCCGGTTCGGTGCCCTCGAACCCGGAGTAGGCGGCCGCGTACTCGCCCTTGCTGAACACGGCCTCGATCGGCGCCACGTCCAGCTCCGGGTGGAACGACGCCCCGGGCGTGCCGGTGCGGCAGTGCGGGGGCCAGCTGTCTACGAAGTCGGGGGTGGCCGAGAAGTGGGCGCCGGGGTCGACGTGGTGGTCGCGGGTGGCGACCACGTGGTCGTACGCCGCGGTGCGCAGGTGGCCGGAGATCGCGGCGGCGACCGCGGCCCCGCCCTCGACGGCCAGCGAGCCGCCCTCGCAGAAGTCGTTCTGCACGTCGACGACGACCAGCGCACGCATCTCAGACCCCCTCGAAGACCGTGGGAAGGGCGGGCTCACCGCGGGAGAGCTTGAGGCCCTCCCACGGCACGGACACGAGCGCGGAGCGCAGGTGCTCGCGGGACTGCTCCAGGTTCGGCAGCCCGGCCACCTGCTCGCCGTCCCGCACCAACGGGATCGGGACGACGCGGTCGTGCGGCCCGAGCTCGGGTGGGGCGCTGAACGGGTGCACGACCTCCTCGATCGCGGTTCCCGTCGGCTTGTAGCGGCGCACCGCCGACTTGCGCCCGCCGCGCGACTCCTTCGACTCGCTGCGCTTGGCGACCGGGCGCCCGTCGACCTCCACCAGCTTGTAGACCATCCCGGCGGTCGGCGCGCCGGAGCCGGTGACGACCGAGGTGCCGACGCCGTACGAGTCGACGGGCTCGGCGCGCAACGAGGCGATCGCGTACTCGTCGAGGTCGCCGGACAGCACGATCTTGGTGCCGGTGGCGCCCAGCGCGTCGAGCTGCTCGCGGGCCTGGCGGGCGAGCTCGCCGAGGTCGCCGGAGTCGATCCGGATGGCGCCGAGCCCGGTGCCGGCCGCCTCGACGGCCCGCTCGACGCCGCGGCGGATGTCGTAGGTGTCGACGAGCAGGGTGGTGTCCGACCCGAGCGCCTTGACCTGGCTCGTGAACGCCGACAGCTCGTCGTCGTGCAGCAGCACCCAGGCGTGCGCGGCCGTGCCGGCGGTGGGGATGCCGTGCCGGCGCTGTGCCTCGAGGTTGGACGTGGTGCTGAAGCCCGCCAGGTAGGTGGCGCGGGCCGAGGCCACGGCGGCGGCCTCGTGCGTGCGCCGCGACCCCATCTCGATGATCGGGCGGCCCGCGGCGGCCGTGACCATCCGGGCCGCGGCCGAGGCCACCGCGCTGTCGTGGTTGAGGATCGACAGCGCCAGCGTCTCGAGCAGCACCGCGTCGGCGAACGTGCCGCTCACGGTCAGGATCGGGGAGCCGGGGAAGTACAGCTCGCCCTCCGGGTAGCCGTCGATGTCGCCGGAGAAGCGGTACTCGGCGAGCCAGCCCAGCGTGTCGTCGTCGACGACGCCGTCGAGCATCGCGAGCTCCTGCTCGCCGAACCGGAACCGCTCGATCGACTCCAGCAGCCGGGCGGTGCCGGCCACCACGCCGTAGCGGCGCCCCTCGGGCAGCCGGCGCGCGAAGACCTCGAAAACACACGCCCGCTGCGCGGTGCCGTCGGCGAGCGCGGCGGCCGCCATGGTCAGCTCGTACCGGTCGGTGAACAGGGCGGTGGACACCCCGGCCGACGACGGACTGCCAGTCATGGATCGAGAGCCTATGTGCCGTGCAGTCCGAATGGGGGAGGTGTCACCATGGAGACCATGGCCGCGCCGCTACCCGCACCCACGCGCCAGGTGGAGCAGGAGTTCGCCGAGGACTCGATCGCGGACGTCCCCTGGCAGGCGATCGTGTGGAACGACCCCGTCAACCTGATGTCGTACGTCACGTACGTGCTGCAGAAGCTGTTCGGCTATCCGGAGCCCAAGGCCACCGCGTTGATGCTCGACGTGCACCACAAGGGCAGGGCCGCGGTCTCGTCCGGCGACAAGGACAAGATCGAGGGCGACGTCGCGAAGCTGCACGCCGCGGGGCTCTGGGCCACGATGCAGAAGGCATGAACGGCTGGAAGAAGGCCGGTCGCGGCGGGAAGGCGCGGCTCGCCGGCACCTTCGACCCCCAGGAGGCCGCGGTCCTGCGCGGCCTGGTGGCGGAGGTCCGGCAGATGCTCGCTGGGCGCTCCGCCGAGAACCCCGCCGACGAGCTGGCGGTGCTCACCGGGATGCGCACCGGCCCGTCCACCCGCCCCGACGACCGGGTGCTCGCCCGGCTGCTCCCCGACTTCTCCACCGACGACCCCGAGCTCTCCGCCGGGATGCGCTCGCTGCACGAGCCCGAGCTGATCGAGGCCAAGGACGAAGCCGCGGTGCTGGTGCTCGACACGCTCCCCGAGGCGGGCGGCCGCGTCGAGCTCACGCCCGAGCAGGCCGACACCTGGCTCGCCGCCCTCAACGACGTGCGGCTCGCGCTGGGCACCGCGCTCGACGTGAGCGAGGAGATGCCCGAGGAGCTCCCCGTCGATGACCCGCGGGCCGCCCACCTCGGCGTCTACCACTGGCTCACGTTCGTGCAGGACTCGCTGGTGATGGCGCGGATGGGGATCCGCTAGCTCGGTCGCCGCCGGTCCGAGTGGCCGAGGCCCCGCTCCGGGGCCACCCGGTCGCGCACGAGCTGCTTGAGCCGGGAGAGCTCCGGGAAGCCGCCCTCGGCGGCACGGTCCCACAGCATCTCGTCGTCGAGGCGCACCTGGAACACGCCGCCGGTGCCGGGCACGAGCGCCACCTCGCCGAGATCGCCCGGGAACGTCGTGAGCAGCTCCTGCGCCGTCCAGCCGGCGCGGAGCAGCCATCGGCACTGCGTGCAGTAGGTGATCTCCAGGCGGGGAACCGGCACGCGGCGAGTGTGGCAGAGATTGTGAGCCGCACCCGTGGATGTGCGTTCGCGCGGATGCGGAACGTACGCTGGACGTCGTGTTGGTGATCCGGGCCGACCTCGTCGAGCACATCATGGCTCACGCTCGCGAGGAGCATCCCCACGAGGCGTGCGGGATGATCGCGGGCGCGGAGGGTGACGAGCGGCCGGAGCGGCTCATCCGGATGCTCAACGCCGCGAAGCCGTCCGGCGACGAGTCGGCCGACGAGCAGGAACGCGCGATGAGGTCGGTGCTGCTGGGCGACGCCCATGCCGAGTACCAGGGTGAGCAGCGCTCGTCGACGACGTACTACACGTTCGACACGAAGCAGCGGCTGCGGGTGCAGCGCGAGATGGACGCGCGCGACGAGTGGCCCGTCGTGATCTACCACTCCCACACGCGCAGCCCCGCGTACCCCTCGCAGGTGGACATCGACCTCGCGTCCGGGCCCGCCAGCGACCCCCGGATCCACTACGTGATCGTGTCCACCCGGGACGAGGCCTCGCCGACGGTCGGGGGGTACGAGTTCCGGTCGTTCCGCATCGTGAACGGCGTGGTGACCGAGGAAGACGTCGAGGTCGTCGAGAGTTACATGTTCTCGCACACGGGCGCGGACGACGTCCCGGACCGAGCTTGAGCCCTCGCCCGCGTCCCACCACGACCGAACCACTGGAGCATCCGCATGGCCGTGACCGTTTCCATCCCGACCATCCTGCGCAGCCACACCGGCGGCGAGAAGGCCGTCGAGGCCAAGGGCAGCACCGTCGCCGAGGTGATCGACGACCTCGAGTCGCGGCACGGCGGGATCGCCGCCCGGCTCGTCAAGGACGGCAACCTCCACCGCTTCGTCAACATCTACGTCGACGACGAGGACGTGCGTTTCGCGGGTGGCCTCGAGGCGCCCGTCGGGGAGAACTCGACCGTCACGATCCTGCCGGCGGTCGCCGGTGGGGCCGTCGCGGCTGGCATGCGCTGAGTCCGGCGCGGGCCGGGGTGCCCCGGCCCGCCCGGACGTTTCCCAGGAGGCGTCATGGCCCGGTACGAGTCCCTGCTCCACGCGGTCGGTGACACGCCGTTGGTGGGGCTGCCGTCGCTCTCGCCCGCCCCGCACGTGCGGCTGTGGGCCAAGCTGGAGGACCGCAACCCCACCGGCTCCATCAAGGACCGCCCGGCCCTCGCGATGATCGAGAAGGCCGAGGCGGACGGGTTGCTGCAGCCCGGCTGCACGGTGCTGGAGCCGACGTCCGGCAACACCGGCATCTCGCTCGCGATGGCCTGCAAGCTCAAGGGCTACCGGCTGGTGTGCGTGATGCCGGAGAACACGTCCCTCGAGCGGCGCCAGCTGCTGGAGATGTACGGCGCGCAGATCATCTCCTCGCCCGCGGCGGGCGGCTCCAACCAGGCGGTCGCGATGGCCAAGGGGCTGGCCGCGGAGCACCCGGACTGGGTCATGCTCTACCAGTACGGCAACCCCGCGAACGCCGACGCGCACTACCGCACCACCGGCCCCGAGATCCTGCGCGACCTGCCGACGGTCACCCACTTCGTGGCCGGGCTCGGCACCACCGGCACGCTCGTGGGCACCGGCCGCTACCTGCGGGAGCACAAGCCGGACGTCCAGATCGTGGCGGCCGAGCCCCGCTACGGCGAGCTGGTCTACGGCCTGCGCAACCTCGACGAGGGCTTCGTCCCCGAGCTGTACGACCCGGACGTGCTCACCGCCCGCTACTCCGTCGGCAGCCGCGACGCCCTGCGCCGCACCCGCCAGCTCGTGGAGCAGGAGGGCATCTTCGCGGGCATCTCCAGCGGCGGCATCCTGCACGCGGCGCTCGCCGTGGCGGAGAAGGCCGCGGGGGCGGGGGAGACCGCCGACATCGTGATCATCATTGCGGACGCGGGCTGGAAGTACCTCTCGACCGGCGCCTACGCGGGCGAGCTCGACGAGGCGGCCGAGGGCATCGACGGGCACCTCTGGGCGTGAGCCGCCCCCGTCAGCTCACGGCCGCGCAGGTCGCCGGGTCGGCCTGCGCCCGCGGGTCGTCGCGCGTCACGTCCTCCAGGCGGCCGGTCCCCGCAGGATGCGCCACCCCGCCGGCCACGACGTAGGTCACCACCTCGCCGTCGTAGCGGGGCGTGCCGTCGCGGGACGCGGCGTCGTCCATGACGGCCTGCACGGTGCGCAGCTGGCGCCCCGGCGTCCCCGGGACGCACCCGTACTCGCCGACTGCGGACATGCCGCCGCCCTCGTAGAGGCGCCACGGCGCGCCGTCCTCGGTGGTGAGGGCGTGCAGGCGATCGTCGTCGAAGCCCCACACCTCGAACGTCGTGGTGTTGACGCCGAGGGCGAGGCTGAGGACCAGCTCGTCGCGCCCGTCACCGTTGACGTCCACCACGGACGGCACGATCAGCGGCAGTTCCACGCCGTCGAGGCCGGGTACCTGGTCCTCGACGTACCCGCTCGGCAGCTCGATGCGCAGCAGCTGCGTGCCGGGCGAGAGCTGCCGGAGCGTCACCGGCTCCGCCAGGCCGTCCCCGTCGACGTCGGCGTCGGTGCTCACCACAGCGGCCTGCTCGTGGGCGGCGGCGACGCCGGGAACGAGCAGGAGCGCCGCGGCGGCCACCGCCGAGGCCGCGAGCGCACGCATCGTGTACTGGGTCATGAGACGTCCCCCGGTCGGCCGATTCGGGCCGCATCCGGCGGCCCCGATCGGATGACGGCGGCGATGATCTTCCGGTTGCATGCTGTGATGTGGGTCATAGCATCGTCCGGCGGCCTCCGCCTGCGTAACCTCGATGCCATGGCCGCCCCTGCGCCCGCCCCCCGCCGGACCGCCCGTGTGCTGCCGCGCAACCCGGTCACCTCGGCCCTGTTCATGCTCGTGTTCACCGCCGGGCTGTACGTGATCGAGGCTTTCGACGTCGTCGGCGGTGGTGCGCTCGACCGGAACTACGGCATCGAACCGCTCGAGGTCGACGGGCTCGACGGGGTGCTGTTCGCACCCCTCCTGCACGCCGGCTGGGCCCACCTGATCGCCAATACCGTGCCGTTCCTCGTGCTCGGGTTCCTGGCGATGGCCGGGGGGTTCCGCCAGTTCCTGGTGGTCACCGCCACGATCTGGATCCTCGGCGGCATCGGGGTGTGGCTCACCGGCGGTTACGGTTCCGGGTACCACATCGGGGCCTCCGGGGTGATCTTCGGCTGGCTGGTCTTCCTGCTCACCCGGGGCTTCTTCGCCCGTAGCGCCCTGCAGATCCTCATGGCGGTGGGGCTCTTCCTCGTCTGGGGCGGGATCCTGTTCGGCGTCCTGCCCGGCCAGCCGGGCATCTCGTGGCAGTCGCACCTGTTCGGGGCGCTGGCCGGGCTGCTCGCGGCCCGGCTCGCCGCCCGCGCCGACCGCCGGTCGCCGCGGTCCACCTAGACTCGGCCCGTGCGCCCCGACGCCCCGATCGGCATCTTCGACTCCGGTGTCGGGGGCCTCACCGTGGCCAGGGCGGTGATCGACCAGCTGCCCGCGGAGCAGGTCGTCTACGTGGGCGACACCGCCAACGGGCCGTACGGGCCGCTGCGGGTCGCCGACGTGCGCCGGCACGCGCTCGCCGTCGGCGACGCGTTGATGGAGCAGGGGGTCAAGGCGCTCGTCGTCGCGTGCAACACCGCCACCGCGGCCTGCTTGCCCGACATCCGGGAGCGCTACCCGGTGCCGGTCGTGGAGGTGCTGCGCCCCGCGGTGCGCCGGGCCGTGGCCACCACCCGCAGCGGGCGGGTCGGGGTGATCGGCACCAGCGCGACGATCGCCTCCGGCGCCTACCAGGACGCCTTCGCCGCCGCGCCCGGCGTGGAGGTCACCGCTGTCGCGTGCCCGCGATTCGTCGACTTCGTCGAGCGGGGCATGACCAGCGGACGGCAGGTGCTCGGGCTCGCGCAGAGCTACCTGGAACCGCTGCAGCGGGCGCGGGTCGACACCCTCGTGCTCGGCTGCACCCACTACCCGCTCCTCGCCGGCGTGCTGCAGATCGTGGCCGGGCCGGACGTCACGCTCGTCTCCAGCGCCGACGAGACGGCCAAGGACGTCGTGCGCGTGCTCATGGAGCACGACCTGGCCCGCGACCCGGCCGGCCCGCCGCCCGCGGCCCACCGCTTCCTCGCGACCGGCGATCCCGGGCCGTTCCGCCGACTGGGCCGCCGGTTCCTCGGCCCGGAGATCGGTGTCGTCGCCGGCCTGCCGGCCCCGGAGGCGGCCCCGGCGTGAGCGGCGGGCCGGCGTTCGGGACGCTGGGGTAGCGTCGCGGCGTGATCGGCGCTCTCGTCGTCGTGGTCCAGGTGGCGCTCGTGGCGCTCGCGGTCTACGGCGTGGTCCTCACCGTGCTGAACCGGCCCCCGGACGCGTGGACCAAGCGGGCGGTGGGGGTCGCCGTGGCGCTGCTCGCGGTGCAGGCCGTGATCGCCGCGGTGCAGGTGTTCTCCGGCACCACGCTCCCCGAGACCACGACGTTCCTCATCTACCTCGTCGTGTCGGTGTGCGTGCTCCCGATCGCGCTGCAGTTCGCGACGGCGGAGCCCACCCGGTGGGGCGGCGCCGTCGTCGCGGTGGGGGCGATCGCCACGGCCGTCGCGGTGTGGCGGCTGCAGGGGCTCTGGGTGCCCGGTGCCTGAGCCCGCCCGCGCCACGTCCTCCGGCCCGGGGCGGGTGCTGATCGCCGTGTACGGGGTGTTCGCGCTGTCGGCCACGGCGCGTGCGGGCGTGCAGATCGCCACCCGGTTCGGTGAGGCGCCGGTGGCCTACCTGCTGTCGGCGTTGGCAGGCGTGGTCTACATCCTCGCCACCGTGGGGCTCGCCGGTCACGGGCCCGGCGCCCGCAGGCTCGCGTGGGGCGCCGTGGTGTTCGAGCTGGTCGGCGTGCTCACCGTCGGCACGGTCACCGTGTTCGACACCGGCGACTTCCCCGACGACACGGTCTGGTCGGTGTACGGGCGCGGCTACGGGTTCGTGCCGCTCGTGCTCCCGCTGATCGGCCTGTGGTGGCTGCGCCACACGCGGGCACGTTAACGTCCGCGCATGCGGCTGATCGTGCTCGGGTGCTCGGGCAGCGGCCCCGGTCCGGACTCACCGGCATCCGGGTACCTCGTCGAGGCCGGGGACACCCGGATCGTGCTCGACCTGGGAAACGGCGCGTTCGGCGCGCTGCAGCGCCACGCCGACCCGTGGGAGCTCGACGCCGTGGCGTTCTCCCACCTGCACCCGGACCACTGCGCCGACTTCGGGTCCCTCGTCGTGCACCGCCGCTACCACCCGCGCCCGCCGTACGACCCCACCTCCCGCCCGCTGCCGGTGCACGCCCCGGCCGAGGCCCCCGACCGGTTCGCCGCGGCGTACGCGCCCTCGGCCGCCGAGCGGGCCGAGACCGACCTCACCGACGTCTTCACCTTCCACGCGCTCGCCGACGGCGCCGGCTCCGCGGTCGGGCCGGTCACGCTCACGACGCGGCGCGTCGACCACCTCTGCGAGGCCTACGCCCTGCGCGTCGATGCGGGTGGGCGGAGCCTCGTCTACAGCGGTGACACCGGCCCGTGCACCGCGCTCGTGGAGCTGGCGCACGGCGCCGACGTGCTCCTGTGCGAGGCCACGTGGCCGCACGTGTCGGACGAGTGGGAAGAGCCCCCACCGGGCGTGCACCTGTCCGGGCGTCAGGCGGGCGAGCACGCCACGGCGGCCGGGGTGGGCCGGCTGCTGATCACCCACGTGCCGGCGTGGTTCTCCGGGGAGGAGCTGCTGGCCGAGGCCGGGGCGGCGTTCGACGGGCCGGCGGAGCTGGTGGCTCCCGACGCGGCCTACGAGATCTGACTACTGCACGATCCCCTGCCACGCGGCCGTCGACCCGGCGTGCCCGACCAGCACCACGACGACGACGACCGCGATGCCCGTGAGCGCCGCCAGCGCCGAGAGGCCGGTGGCGACGTGGTAGCGGGTGGCGGTGGCCGCGCGTGCGGCGTGCGCCCCGACCTCGGCGCGAACGATCGCCAGCTCGGTGAGCACGGCACCGCCCAGGAGCACGAGGAACGCGAGCGCGACCGGCAGCACCCATGCGGCGCGCTGCATGTGGATGTCGATCAGGGGGTTCTGACCACCGAGCGCCGCGTACAGCTGGCTGCCGGTGGTGGTGGCCATCGGGACCGCCGCGACACCGGCCAGCGCCACGAGCAGGACCGGGATGCCGAGCGAGCGTCGCCACGAACGCCGCACCGCGATCACGACGGCTCCCACCGCCGCGAGGGGCAGGAGTACCACCACCGCGTGCACGACGAGGGGGTGCAGCGGGATGCCGTCGATGACCCACATGTCCTGTGCAACGGGCGGGCGCGGCGTCCGGTTCATCCGAGGTCATAGGGTGGCCGCGTGACACGCGCAGACGGCAGGACCGACGACGAGCTCCGCCCGGTGACGATCACCCGGGGCTTCCAGAAGCACCCGGCGGGCTCGGTGCTCGTCGAGTTCGGGGACACGAAGGTGCTGTGTGCGGCCAGCGTCGCGGAGGGAGTTCCGCGCTGGCGCAAGGGATCGGGTCTGGGCTGGGTCACCGCGGAGTACGCGATGCTGCCGTCCGCCACGAACACCCGCAGCGACCGCGAGTCGGTGAAGGGCCGCATCGGCGGCCGGACGCACGAGATCAGCAGGCTGATCGGCCGCTCGCTGCGCGCGTGCATCGACCTCGCGGCGCTCGGCGAGAACACCATCGCGCTCGACTGCGACGTCATCCAGGCCGACGGCGGCACCCGCACCGCGGCGATCACCGGCGCGTACGTGGCGCTGGCCGACGCGACCACCTGGCTGGGCGCGCAGGGCGCGCTCGCCGACCCCAAGCCGCTGTCCTGCCAGGTCGCGGCCGTCAGCGTCGGGGTGGTCGACGGGCGCGTGCGGCTCGACCTGCCGTACGAGGAGGACTCCCGCGCCGAGGTCGACGCGAACGTCGTCGCCACCGACACCGGCACGCTCATCGAGGTGCAGAGCACCGGCGAGGGCGCCACCTTCACCCGCAGCACCCTCGACTCGATGCTCGACATCGCGCTCGCCGGCATCCGCCGGCTGTCGGACCTGCAGGCCGAGGTGCTGACGCAGCCGTACCCACGCGAGCTGCCGGGGCGCTCGTGAAGGTCCTGCTCGCGACCCGCAACCCCGGCAAGCTCGCCGAGCTGCGCCGGATGCTCGCCGACGCCCGCGTCGAGGTGCTCGGCCTCGCCGACGTCCCGGAGTACCCGGAGGCCCCGGAGACCGGCGCCACCTTCGCGGACAACGCGCTCGCCAAGGCGCGGGACGCGGCGGCCGCCACCGGCCTGCCCTCCGTGGCGGACGACTCGGGGCTCGCGGTCGACGCGTTGAACGGGATGCCCGGTGTGCTGTCGGCGCGCTGGAGCGGCCGCCACGGCGACGACGTCGCCAACCTCGAGCTGCTGCTGGGCCAGCTCGGCGACGTGCCCGACGAGCGGCGCGGGGCGGCGTTCGTCTGCGCGGCGGCGCTGGTGGTCCCGGACGGGCCGGAGATCGTGGTGCACGGCGAGTGGCCCGGCCGGATCGTGCGGGCGCCCCGCGGCACCGGCGGCTTCGGCTACGACCCGATCTTCGTGCCGGACGGCGAGGAGCGCACCTCCGCGGAGCTCAGCCCGCAGGAGAAGGACGCCGCGTCCCACCGCGGCCGCGCCATGCGCGCGCTCCTGCCCCACCTGCACGCCCTGACCTGACGGCGCGGAACGCGGGACTCGCCCGCCAGAACGCGAGACTCGCCCGCTCGGACGCGGGACTCGCCCGTCAGAACGCGAGTCTCGCGTTTTGCGCGCCGAGTCCCGCGTTCCGGCCGGGCGAGTCTCGCGTCTCGGCGGCCGAGTTCGCGGCTTGCGCGAGGGGTCAGTCGGCCGGGTCGGGCTCGGCCAGCACGCGGCGGGCCACGGCGAAGGCGGAGTTCGCGGCGGGAACACCGCAGTAGATCGCGCTCTGCAGGAGCACCTCCACGATCTCCTCGCGGGTGAGGCCGTTGCGCAGGGCCGCGCGCAGGTGCATCTCCAGCTCGCTGTAGTGCCCGTGCGCCACGAGCGCGGTGAGGGTGATGGCGCTGCGCATGCGCCGGTCCAGGCCGGGGCGGGTCCAGATGCCGCCCCACGCGTACCGGGTGATCAGTTCCTGGAAGTCGGCGGTGACGGCGTCGGCGCGGGAGAGCGCGGCGTCGACGTGCTGGGCCCCGAGCACCTCGCGGCGCACCGCGAGGCCGTCCGGGTCGAGGTCGAGGGCGGGCTGTTCCGTGGTCACGCCACGCACCGTAGCTGCCACGGAGGTGAACGGACGGTGTCGAGCACCACCCTTCCCGACCCCCCGCTCCCGGACATCGGTACCTTCGGTGGAGTGAGCTGGGGACGGATCGCCGCGGCGGGCACGGCTGTGCTCGTGGTCGCCGTGGTCGCCTTCCTGCTGTACCGCACCGGCACCGACCTGCTGGACGTCCGCACGGCCGTGCGCGCAGCGGGGCTGTGGGCGCCGCTCCTGTTCGTCCTGCTGCAGGGCATGGTCACGGTCACACCCGTGCCGCGCACCGTGTTCACGGTGGCGGCAGGGGTGCTGTTCGGCGGCATCGGCGGGGTCGTACTCGCGGTGGCGGGCACCTCGCTGGCGGCCGCCGTCGCATTCTGGCTGGTCAAACTGTTGGGCGGGCGGTTCACCCGCCGGCACACCGACCACCGCGTCATGACGTGGGTACGCGCCCGCCTGGATCGCAGCGGCCTGCTCGCGATGGTGTCGCTGCGCCTGATCCCGGCCGTGCCGTTCTCGGCGATGAACTACGCCTCGGCGCTCGCGGGCGTGCGCTTCGCTCCCTACCTGCTCGGCACCGTGCTGGGGGTCCTGCCCGGCACGATCGGGATCGTGATCCTCGGCGACGCCGCGGTGGGCGGCAACCCGCACCCGGCGATGCTGCTGATCTCGGTCTGCTCGGGCCTGGTGGGCCTCACCGGCGCACTCATCGCGGCGAGGCGCCCGGCGATCTCGCCGGTGGGCGAGGAGTAGGAGATCGTGCCGGCGGCGGGATTCGAACCCGCACTGTCGGCGTTCTAAGCGCCGCCTCTCTGCCGATTGGAGTACGCCGGCGTTCTGTTCCGCCCGCACCACGTATCGGTGATGGGCGTGGCAGTTCGGGCACAGGATACGGAGGTTCTCGAGTCGGTTGTCGGTGTGGTCGCCGTTGATGTGGTCGAGACAGAGCGGGAGTCGTTCGCCGCGCCACTCTGAGAGCCCGCACTCCTCGCAGTGGGCGGGCTTGATGCCTGCGGCGATGAGTCGCTTCCGAAGGTGCCCCGAGGTCGCCGTGGAACCCTTGACCAGCAGTTGTTCGAGTGGCGTGACCCTCGTGGACGGCCGACGGACTCCGCGGGCCCAGCTCTGCCCCAGGAAGTGCGACGTGTCGAGGTCGAGCCGCCGGATGTGAGCCACGATGTACCGGAACATGCCGCCGCTCGGGTTGTAGCCCAACCGCCGCATCACACCGTGAACGGTTCGCTCGCTCCTGACTGCCTCGACGAGCTGGGCGTCCGTCCACCGCCGGGACACTCTGCGTGAACCCAACGCCGACCCAGGGATGTGCGACGCGTCCAGTCCCAGGCGAACGATGTGTTTCCGGAGCACGTCGTACTTCCCCGGCCGGATCCCGAGCCGGACGTGGACCTCCCGGAGACTGCGACTCGCCGCTACGGCGGCCACCAGCTGCTCATCGGTCCAACTCCGAGCACGGGGCATGATCCCGACGATATTCGAACGTGCGTTCGAAAGCGTGTCGAAGATCGCGAGTTGTCCACAAGCGATGCTAGGCCTCGGCTTCGGCCTCCGCAGCCAGCTCCGCCGGGGCGCGCATCCGCCAGGCGTCGAGGACCAGCTCCGCCAGCCGTTCCGGATCCACCTTCTCGAGCCGGACCATCACCAGCGGCAGGCCGTCGTAGGTGGGGTGGGTGAAGAACAGCTCGGGCTCGCCGAGCAGCAGGGCCTGCTTCTCGGCCTCGTCGCCGACGTAGAGCACGGCGACGTCGGTGCGGATCTCCCGCCGCCTGCCGGGCACGCGCTCGGGGTAGGACCAGACGAACCCCTTGTTGCCGACGCGGAAGTCGAAGCCCTCGCTCGGGATCTCCTCGACCCCCGGCAGCGCGAGCGCGATCCGGCGCACGTCGTCGTCGGTCGCCACGAAACCCCCTCGACTCACTCCCGCACGGCGCCCTCCAGCATGCCCCGGATGAAGTGGCGCTGGAGGAAGAGGTACACCACCACGACGGGGGCGGCGACGATCACGGCGCCGGTGGCGAGCAGCGTGCGGCCGGACGTGTGCTGGCCCTGGAAGAACGCGAGGCCGAGCGGGGCGGTGCGCAGGCCCTCGTCGGTGGCCATGACCAGGGGGATGAGGAACTCGTTCCAGGTCCACATGAACGTGAGCACCACCATCGTGACGATCGCGGGCCGCCCCGGCGGCACGAGGATCTGCCAGAGGATGCGCCACGAGCTCGCGCCGTCGAGCCGGCCCGCCTCGATCAGGGACTGCGGGCGGGACCGGAAGTAGGCCCGCATCCAGAACGTGCCGAACGCCACCGACTGCGCCACCTGCGGTAGCGCGATGCCCCAGAACGTGTTGGTCAGCCCGAACGTGCGCAGGTCGAAGTACAGCGGGACGACGATGACCTCGGTGGGCACCATCAGGCCGAGCAGGAACACCGGGAAGAGCACCGCGGCGCCGGGAACGCGCATGGTGCCGAAGGCGTAGCCCGCGAGCACCGACAGCACGCCCGCCACGACCACGACGAAGCCGGACACGGCGATGCTCGTGAGCATCGAGCGGCCGAACCGCCCCTCCTCCCACGCGGCCGGGAAGTTGGCGAGGCCGCCCGCGCCTCCGGCGTCGTCGGGGCCGAGCGCGCTGCCCAGGATCGCGAGGATCGGCCACAGCGCGAACACCGCGAAGACCAGGAGGATCACGTAGTTCGCCGAGCGCTCGGTACGGGAGATCATCGGCGCTCGCCGATCCGGACCACCGCGAGGTTCACGGCGAAGATGATGACGGTCAGCGTGACGCCCACGGCCGCGGCCGAGCCCACCTCGCCGAGCCGGAACGCCCGGTTGTAGACCTCGAACGACGGGACCGAGGTCCGGTTGCCCGGTCCGCCGCCGGTGGTGATGTAGATCAGGTCGAACGTCTTGAGCGCGGCGATCACGGTGAGCGTCAGCGCGACGGCGATCTCCGCGCGCACCGACGGCAGCGTGATCGCGAAGAACTCCCGCACCGGTCCGGCGCCGTCCAGCCGGGCGGCCTCGTACAGCTGGTCGGGGATCCGGCTGATCCCGGCCATCAGCAGCACGGTGACGAGCCCGGTCTGCACCCAGGTGCCGACGACGCCGACGGCGGGCAGCGCGAACACGGGGTCGCCGAGCCATGCCCTGGCGACCCCGCCGAGGCCGACCAGCGTCAGCAGGTCGTTGACCGAGCCGTCGGGGGCGTAGAGCTGCCGCCAGGCGACGCCGACCACGACCATGGCCACCACCTGCGGCAGGAACACGACCGTGCGGAAGAACGGCAGGCCGCGCATCCGCGCCCGCGTGAGCAGTGTGGCGAGCACGAGCCCGATCCCGGTGGGCAGCAGCGCGAAGAACACGATCAGGACGAGCGCGTGGCCGAACGCCGCGCGCAGGTCCCCGTCCGTGACGACCTCGACGTAGTTGCCCAGCCCCACGAACGTCGCGAGCGTGAGCCCGTCCCAGTCGAAGAGCGACAGGTGCACGGCGCGGCCGAGCGGGTACAGCACGAACGCCGCGTAGACGACCAGCGCGGGCGCGACGTAGGCCAGCGCGTGCCACGGAGAGGGACCCAGGCGGCTTCTGCGGGGCGGGTCAGCCATTCTTCTCGACGAAGGCGGCGTAGTCGGCCTGCACGGTGGAGAGGGCCGCGTCGGGCGGCTGCGAGCCGCCGAGCAGGTCCTGCAGCGCCGCGCCCATCGTGTCGCCCATGGTCGGCGTGGCGTAGTCGAGGTAGGGCAGCAGCTGCCCGTTGTCGGCGACCGTGGCGAACGCGGCGAAGACGTCCTGCGAGAGCCCGGCGGGCGGCGTCTGCGCGGCGGTGTCGACGACGGGCAAGTTGCCGGTCTCGGTGAGCACCTTCATGGCGTCGGGGCTGGTGATGAAGTCGAGGTAGGCCGCCGCGGCGTCGGGGGCGTCGCTGGCGCTGGTGATGGCGAACGGCAACCCGGTGCCTCCGGTGGCCGAGACCGGGCGACCCGCGGGCGGCGGGGGTGGCATGAACCGCACGTTCTGGCCCATCGCCGCCTCCAGGTCGGCGGCGTACCAGGTGCCGCCGATGAAGAACACCGACTCACCGCGGGAGAACGCCTGCCACGCCTGGTTGTCGTCGAGGCCGTTGACGCCCTCGTTGAAGTAACCCGCGCGCGCCCAGTCGGCGACCTTCTGCGCGGCCTGGGTGTTCTCCGGGGTGGTCCAGGACGCGCCCTTGCGGCCGAACGCGAGGTCGGTGATCTGCTCGGCGGGCACGAGCTGGTCCTGCACCGTGCCGAAGACGTGCAGGGCGGGCCAGCCCTCGACGTTCCCCAGTTGCAGCGGCGTGGCACCCGCGGCCTTGACGGCGGCGAGCGCGGCCTCGAAGTCCTCCCACGTGGCGGGGACGGCGATGCCGAGCCGCTGCAGCTCCGCCGGGTTGTAGTAGACGCCGACGACCTCGCCGACCTGCGGCAGCCCGTACACCTCGCCCTCGCCGAACACCTTGCCGTCGGGGGTGTAGCTGACGTACTGGCGGACGGAGTCGGGATAGCGCTGGTCCCAGCCGTAGGCCTTCGCCCACGGCGCGAGCGGCAGCAGCTCGCCCGCGGTGACGAACGCGCCCATGTCGGCGCGGCCGTTGTTGGCCTGCACCACGTCGGGCGCGTCGTCGCCGGACAGGGCGAGGCGCAGGGTGGTGGCCAGGTCGTCGAACGAGCGCGAGTCGCGCTTGATCGTGATGTTCGGGTACCGCTCGTGGAACGCGGCGTTGAGCCGCTCCATCTGCTCGTTCTGCCCGCCGCGGACCTCCTGGTCCCACACCGTGAGCGTGACCGGCCCGAGCGCGGCGACGTCGGTCCGGATCGCGCGGTCGGCGGGTGGTGGGGCGGCCGCGTTCTCCGACCCGGGGGTGCAGGCAGCGAGGAGCCCCAGCGCCCCGACGAGCGCGGCGACGGCGGCGCGACGGGTCCGGGCGGGGCGTGTCATGGGGGCTCCTCAGGGGCGGGTGACGTCGGAGTGGCGGGCGATGGTGGCCGCCGCCCGCCGCACCCCGCAGACGTGGGTGCGTGGCACAAGATCCTCGAGGAAGCCGTAGCGACGGGCAAGCTCGACGGAAGCGGGATTGCCCTCGGCGGCGCAGGCGCGGGTGCGGCGCCACCAGTCACCGATGTCGCCCCAGCCGGGTGCGGCGAGCGACCCCCCGAACTCGTGGACGGCGAGCGCGGCCGACACCCCGGCGAACCGCAGCCGGTGTTCGAGGGGCCAGCCGGCGATGGTGCCGAGCACGAGCGCCGCGCCGAAGACGTCGCCCGCTCCGGTGGGATCCAGCGCGTCCACGGGGAGCGCGGGCACCTCCGCCACCTCGCCGGTGACGCCGTCGATCGCGATGGCGCCCTCCCCGCCCAGCGTGACGACCGCGAACGGCACGTGCTCGGCGAGCGCGCGCAGCGCCGCCCGCGGCGTGTCGGTGCGGGTGTAGTGCATGGCCTCGACGGCGTTGGGCATGAACGCGTCGCACCCGGCGAGCGTGCGCAGCAGCGCGGGGTCCCAGGTGCCGGTGGGGTCCCAGCCCGCGTCGGCGAACACGAGCGCGCCGTCCTGCCGCGACCGCGCCACCCAGGACGGGAGGACGGGCGCGGCGGCGCCCTCGCCGATGCTGGTGATCACCGCCCGGCAGCGCGGGGGGATGCCGATCAGCTCGTCGGCCCCGATCGGCAGCTCGTGCCCGTGGGTGACCATGCTGCGGTCGCGCTGCACGGCCATGGACACGGTGACGGGGGAGTGCCAGCCGGCGAACCGGCGGGACCGGGAGAGGTCGACGCGCTCCTGGTCGGCGAGGGTCTGCCAGAGGAAGTCGGCGTAGACGTCGTCGCCGAAACCTGCGGCGAGGCTCGTGCGCAGGCCCAGCCGGGCGGCGGCCACCGCGAGGTTGGCGATGCCGCCGGGGCAGGAGGCCATACCGGACGCCCACACCTCGGTGCCCGCAGCCGGTGAGGCGGGCAGCCCGGTGAACACGATGTCGAGGAACACGGTGCCGGACATGAACACGTCGACGGCGGGTGAGCCGGCGTCGCGCAGGTCTGCGAGCGGGTCCCACCACACGGGCTCGTGCGGGGTGTCGACGATCGCGCTGGCCAACTGCGTGCACCACCTGTCCATAAGGTTGGTCTGCCCGGATAGTGCCGGTGGGGTGCGCGGATGGCAACCGCATGTGCGCAACTTTGCGCAGTGTTGACGAATGTTGCTCGCTACTGCCTGTTCGCCTGCGCGTCACTGGGCTACGGTGTGCGCGTGCTGCCGGCGAGCCGTCACGGGGAGATCCTCCGCCTGGTGCGGTCCTCCGGCGTGGTCTCGGTGGAGGCGCTGGCCGAGAACCTCGGCGTGAGCCGGTCCACGATCCGGCGCGACCTGCAGTCGCTCGACGCCGATGGCGCGCTGCGCCGCGTGCGGGGCGGGGCCGGGTGCGTCCTCGCCGCCGACGACCCGGTGCCGTTCGCCCAGGTCGCCACGGTGGCTGCCGGCGACAAGGAGGCGGTCGCCCGCGTCGCGGCCGAGCTCGTCGGCGACGGAGAGGTGGTGCTGCTCGACATCGGCACCACCACCGCGCGGCTCGCGAGGGCGCTGCGGGGCCGACGGATCACCGTGATCACGAGCAGCCTCGCCGTGGTCGACGAGCTGCGCTCCGACCCCGTGGTGGAGCTGCTCGTGCTCGGTGGCATCCTGCGGCGCAACTACCACTCGCTCGTCGGCCTGCTCACCGAGCAGGCCCTGCGCGAGGTGCGTGCGCACCGGCTGTTCCTCGGCACGAGCGGCATCGCCCGCGACGGCGAGGTGCGCGACTCCACGCTCGTCGAGGTGCCGGTCAAGCGGGCGATGATCGAGGCGGCCGAGCAGACCGTGGTGGTGGCCGACCGCGGCAAGTTCCCGGGCACCGGGCTGCTCACCGTGTGCGGGCCGGAGGAGGTCGATGTGATCGTCACCAACGAGGGAGCCGACGCGGGCACGCTCGCCGCGTGCGCCGCTGCCGGCACCGAGATCCGGCTCGTACCCCGGTGAAGCTCACCGTCCTCGGCGGTGGCGGGTTCCGGGTGCCGCTGGTCTACCGCGCGCTCGGGAATGCCTCCCCGATCAGCGAGGTGGTCCTGCACGACGTGGCGCCCGAGCGGCTCACCGCGATCCGGGCCGTGCTGGAGCAGATCGGTGCGGGCCCGGCGGTGCGCGCCACCACCGACCTTGACGAGGCGCTCCGCGGCGCGCGCTTCGTGTTCTCCGCGATCCGGGTGGACGGGCTCGCCGGGCGCACCGTGGACGAGCGGGTGGCGCTGTCCTGCGGCGTGCTGGGCCAGGAGACCACCGGTCCGGGCGGGATCGCCTTCGGCCTGCGGACGGTTCCGGTCGCGCTGCGCGTCGCCGAGCGGGTGGCCGCGGTGGCGCCGGGCGCGTGGGTCATCAACTTCACCAACCCGGCCGGGATGATCACCGAGGCCATGCAGCGGGTGCTGGGCGATCGGGTGGTGGGCATCTGCGACTCGCCGATCGGGCTGGCCACGCGCGCCGCGCGGGCACTCGGGATCGACGCGGGCGGCGAGCAGGTGGTCGAGTACGTGGGGCTCAACCACCTGGGCTGGCTGCGCGGACTGCGGGTGGACGGGGTCGACCGGCTGCCCGACCTGCTGGCCGACGACGCCGCGCTCGACTCCATCGAGGAGGTGCGGCTCGTGGGCGCCGACTGGGTGCGGGCCATCGGGGCGCTGCCCAACGAGTACCTCTACTACTTCTACCGCACCCGCGAGGCGGTGGCGGCCATCCGCGGGGCGGCGAGCACGCGCGGGGAGTACCTGCTCGCCCAGCAGGAGCGGTTCTACGCCGACACCGCGGCCGACCCGGCCGGCGCGCTGGAGCGCTGGACGCGCGTGCGCGCCGAGCGCGACGCCAGCTACATGGCCGAGAGCCGCGAGGCGAGCGGCGCGGGCGAGCGCGCCGCCGAGGACGTCGCGGGCGGCGGGTACCAGCAGGTGGCGCTGGAGCTGATGGCGGCGCTGTCGGGCGGGCAACCCCATACGATGATCCTGAACGTCCGCAACGGCGCGGCGGTACCCGGTCTACCCGCGGACGCCGTCGTCGAGGTGCCCTGCCTGGTCGGCGCGCACGGCGTCACGCCCCTTGCCACGGCCCCGCTGCCCGGCGCGATGCTGGGCCTGCTCCAGCAGGTCAAGGCGGTGGAACAGGACACGATCGAGGCCGCCGTCGCCGGGTCGGAGAGGCTGGCACTCCGCGCCTTCGCGCAGCACCCGCTCGTCGACTCGGTGGGGGTGGCGCGGGAGCTGCTGCACGGCTACCGCGAGCGGCTGCCGGGGATTGCGGCGGTGTTCGGCGACTCCTCGCGGTGAGCTCCCCGGCGTCGACGTCCGTGTCGTCAGCCGGTGAAGCCTCAGACCGCGAGGTCCTTCCGCAGCTTCGCCACGTGGCCGGTGGCGCGCACGTTGTAGAACGCCTGCTCGATCTTCCCGTCCGGGCCGACGACGAACGTCGACCGGATGACGCCGGTGACCGTCTTGCCGTACATCTTCTTCTCGCCGAAGGCGCCCCACGCGGTGAGCACCTCCTTGTCGACGTCGGAGAGCAGCGGGAACGTCAGGCCCTCTGCGTCGCGGAACTTGACGAGCTTGGCCTGCTTGTCGGGTGAGATCCCGATGACGTCGAGCCCGGCATCGCCCAGCTCGGCGAGGTTGTCCCGGAAGTCGCAGGCCTGCTTCGTGCAGCCGGGCGTGCTGGCGGCGGGGTAGAAGTAGACGATCACGCGCCGGCCGCGGTAGTCCGACAGGGACACGGGCTTGCCGTCCGCGTCGGGAAGAGTGAAGCCGGGAGCCGTGTCGCCGGGGGCCAGACGGGTCGTCATGCCGCGATACTGGCATCCGTGCCGCTGATCTACGGTGGCACCCTCCCGCAAGACCTTCGACCCGCACCACCAGGAGGCGTCGTGCCCCGCGACCCGGACACCATCCAGCGCGAGATCGAGCAGGCCAGGGACGCGCTCGCCGACAGCCTCGACGAGCTCTCGGAGCGGGCCCACCCGAAGCACCTGGTGGCGGCCGGCAAGGAGGGCGTGCAGAACCGGCTGGCCGACCCGCGGATCCGCTACGGCCTGATCGCGATCGGCGCGCTGCTGGCCTTCGCGCTGCTCCGCAAGCTCTTCCGCTGAGGTCCCCCGACGCCAGCATGGTGGCCATGCTGCCGTGTTGCGCCAGTATGGCCACCATGCTGGCATTCGGCCTCAGCTGAGCGACGCCGCCGTCTCCCGCGCCTCCGACAGCCGGGCGCCCGAGGCGACCAGGGGGCGGTAGCGGGCCACCAGGCGGGCGGCGCCGAAGCCGGCCACCGCGACCACCCGGTCGCCCGCGACGTACGCGGCCACCGTGCCGCGCACCGGACCCCCGTCGAGGCCCGCGCCGTGCAGCGGGACGACCTCGTCGCCGAGCTCCGGCCGGCCGAGGATCTGGATCTTGAGGCCGAACTGGTCGGACCAGCAGTAGGGCACGGTGGGCGGCGGGGGTGCGGCGGCCAGCACGTCCCGGGCCACCACCGCGGCCTGGTCGCCCGCGCTGGTCCAGTGCTCGTGCCGGTGCCGGCCGCCCGTCACCGGGTCGTCCCACGACGCGACGTCGCCGACGGCCCACACCCCGTCCAGGCCGTGCACCCGCCCCGTCGGGCCGCAGGGGAGGCCGCGCGAGGTGTCGAGGCCGAGGCCGGCCAGCCAGCCCAGGTCCGGCACACCTCCGATGCCGACGACGGCGGCCTCCGCGGCGACCTGCCGGCCGTCGGCGAGTTCGACGGTGACACGGCCGGGGGCTCCGTCGGAGCCGTCCGTGAACCGGGTGATCGTGGCGCCGGTGTGCAGCTCGGCGCCGCCCTCGGTGAGCAGCCGCCCCGCCACGGCTCCCACCTGCGGCCCGAGCGCGTGGACCGCAGGCACGTCGAGCGCCTCGACGACCGTGACGGCGGCGCCACGGGTGCGGGCGGAGCTCGCCACCTCGGCCCCGATGAACCCGGCGCCGACGACGAGCAGCGAGCTCGCGGTCTCCAGCGTGGCCCGCAGCGCGAGCGCGTCGTCGAGGGTGCGCAGCGTGTGCACCGGCGCGGGTTGGCCCGGCAGCTCCCGGGCCACCAGCCCGGTGGCGATCACGACGGCGTCTCCGTGCAGCGTCGCCCCGTCGGCCAGCTCCAGCTCGTGGCCCCGGTCACCGGGGCGCAGGGCGACGGCGGGGTTGCCGAGGTGCGCGCGTACGCCGAGCTCGTCGAACGTCTCGGGCCCGGCCAGCGCGGTGCGCGCCGGTTCCCACTCGCCGGTGAGCACCTGCTTGGACAGCGGTGGCCGGTCGTAGGGCAGCCGTGACTCGGCACCGACGAGGCTGATGCGGCCCTGCAACCCGGCCGAGCGCAGCTGCTGTGCCGTGCGCAGCCCGCCCAACCCGGCACCGACGATCACCACGTGCTCCGGCTGACCGGTCATGACGTTCTCCCCCCGCCGGCGATTCTGGCCCAGCGCTCAGCCGACGCGGGTCTCGGGGTCCAGCCGGGTGCGCAGCCGGTCGAGGGTCTGGGCCAGCAGCCGCGACACGTGCATCTGGGATATGCCCACGCGGTCGGCGATCTGGGTCTGGGTCATGTTGCCGAAGAACCGGAGCAGCACGATCGTGCGCTCCCGTTCGGCGAGCTCGGCGAGCACCGGGCGCAACGCCTGCCGGAAGTCGACGCGGTCGAGCTCGGCGTCGGCCTCGCCCACCAGCTCACCGACGGTGGCGCTGCCCTGCTCGGAGGAGAGCATCTCGTCCAGCGAGGAGCTCCGGTAGGCCTCGGCGGCCTCCAGACCTTCCAGCACCTCCGAGACGGGCACCCCGAGGCGCTCGGCGATCTCGGTGGGCTTCGGCGCGCGGCCGAGGCTCTGCGACAGCTCCGAGACGGCGCTGTTGATCGAGACGTGCAGGTCCTTGAGCCGCCGTGGCACCCGCATCGACCAGCCGAGGTCGCGGAAGTGCCGCCGGACCTCGCCGCTGATGGTGGGCACGGCGAACGAGAAGAAGTCGGAGCCGCGGTCCGGTGCGTAGCGGTCGATCGCGTTGATCAGCCCCACGGTGGCGACCTGCACGAGGTCGTCGAGGGGCTCGCCGCGGTTGGAGAAGCGGCGAGCGATGTGCTGGGCCACCGGGAGGAACCCCCGCACGAGCTCTTCACGCAGCTTCTCCCGGTCGGGATGGTCGACCGGGAGCGCGGCGTAGCGTTCGAGAAGGGGCGAGAGGTGTCCGTACTCGGGGTCTGCTCGGGTCACCGCATCACGTCGCCGGAGCGCTTGTCCAACCGGATGCCCACGGTGGGCCCGGCGCTGTCGACACCGGGATCGTGGTGCACGGTGACCTCGTCGGCGAGGGTCTGCAGCACCCGCCAGCCGAAGGTGTCGGTGGAGACCACCGCCTCGGCGTGCTTGGTCTGCACCTGTGCGTGCACCTCGATGCGCTCCGGACGTACCAGGAACGTGCAGCGCAACCACGATGTGGGCGCGGCGACGTCGACGAGCGTGGCGCAGGCCTCGTCCACGGCCATCCGCAGGTCGGAGATGGCGTCGAGGTCGAAGTCGGCCCGCGCGGCCAGGTCGGAGGCGACCGCGCGGATGGTGGGGATCAGCGCGGCGCTCGCCGACGTCCGGACCTCCACGGTCGATGCCCCGTCGAGTGCGTCGGCGGGCGAGGGGGAGTCCAGGTCGGACACGCTGCCGGGTCTCCTTCCGGTCTCCTCAGGTGCGGTCACCGCACCGGGGGGTTGTTATCTTGCTACCTGGTCTTTGCGGGTTCAATCGCGGCCCCCGTACGCGGAGTCCGGGTCGGAGTGCAGTTCGAACAGGGCTGCGGTGCCGGTGACCTCCAGCGGGCGGCGCACCGCTCGACTGGTGATGACCAGCCTCAACCGGATCCCGCGGTCCTCGGCCCGGTGGGCCGCGGAGATCATCGCAGCCAGGCCGCTGGACGAGAGGAACCGGACTTCGGTGAGGTCCATCACGAGAACCTCGCCCGAAGAGGTGAGCAGCTCCTCGATGGCGGCCGTGAACGCGGGCGTGGTGAGCGTGTCGATCTCGCCGCGGACCGCGAGGACCACCGTGTCCGGATGCGGCCGGGTGACCGCGGCGTCGAGGACCTCGGGGCTGGGCCGGCCCGAATCGCCCATGTGTCACCTCCGCCTCGCCGCGCGAACCCTACCCCGCGCTCCCGGTGTCGAGGTGCGCATCACCCGCTTAGGCTGCGGTCGTGTCCGAGACGTCTGATGAGGTGAAGCTGGCCGCGCTGCGCGAACGCGTGCGCGCCGAGCCGCGGCTGCTGGTCGCCTACTCCGGCGGGGTGGACTCGGCGCTCGTGGCGGCCGTCGCCGCGCAGGAGCTCGGGGAACGGGCGGTGGCCGTCACGGCGGTGTCGGCGAGCCTGCCGCGCAGCGAGCGGGCGGCCGCGCGGGCGTTCGCCACCGCCCATGGCATCGCGCACGTGGAGGTCGCCACCGACGAGCTCGACCGGCCCGAGTACGTCGCCAACGGCGGGGACCGCTGCTACCACTGCAAGTCCGCGCTCTTCGACGCGCTCGCCCCGCTGGCCGCGCTCTCCGGCGCGCGGATCGCGCTGGGCACCAACACGGACGACCTCGGCGACCACCGGCCGGGCCAGGCCGCTGCGGCCGCGCGCGGGGCGATCGCGCCGCTGCTCGACGCCGGATTCGGCAAGTCCGACGTGCGCCGCGTCAGCGCGGCACTCGGCCTCGCCACCGCGGAGAAGCCCGCCGCAGCCTGCCTAGCCTCGCGTGTGGCGTACGGCGACCCGGTCACCCCGGAGGTGCTGCACCGCGTCGAGCGGGCCGAGGAGGCGGTGCGGTCGCTGGGCTTCCCGGTGTGCCGGGTCCGGGCCCACGGTGGCGGCGCGGTGGCGCGGGTCGAGGTACCGGCCGACGACGTGTCGCGGGCCGCCGGCCTGCGGTCCGAGCTGGACCGGGCCGTCCGTGGCGCGGGCTTCGAGTTCTGCGCGCTCGACATGCAGGGGTTCGCCAGCGGGCGGATGAACGTGCTGCTGGGGATGCCGGGCGCGCGATGAGCGAGCCCGGGGGATGGAAGCCGGCGGAGCTTGCGGAGCCGGCGGGGTGGGTGGGTACAGCGAGGGAATCAACGTCACAGAGCCCGCGCGAAGCGCCCGGCCGAGCGCAGCGAGGCCGAGCGAATCGCGGATTCGAGGACCTCGGGTACGCGCGGCCCGACACCGACCGGGAGGCACGGCTCGGCCTCCCGGAGGTGGTGTACGGGCCGGGGAAGACGGTCGACCAGGTCGTCGGCGTGGTGCGGTCGCTGCTCGCGGGCAACGACGGCCCGGTGCTGGTCTCGCGCATCAGCGCCGAGGACGCCGCCGAGGTGGGCGCCGCCGTCGAGGGCGGGACGTACGACCCGGTCGCCCGCCTGCTGGTGTGGCGGCCCGCGCCCGCCCGGCCGTTCCGCGTGGTGGTGGCGTCCGCCGGCACATCGGACTGGCCGGTGGCGGCCGAGGCCGCGGCCGTCGCCACGGCGATCGGACTGCAGGTGCTCCAGCTGCGGGACGTCGGGGTGGCCGGGGTGCACCGCCTGCTCGCCGAGAAGGAGACGCTCGCCGCGGCCGACGCGGTGATCGTGGTGGCCGGGATGGAGGGCGCGCTGCCCAGCGTCGTCGGTGGGCTGGTGGGCTGCCCGGTCATCGCCGTGCCGACCTCCGTCGGGTACGGGGCGGTGTTCGAGGGCGTCACGCCCCTGCTGGCGATGCTCAGCTCCTGCGCGGCGGGCGTGGTGGTCGTGAACATCGACTCCGGTTTCGGGGCGGCGATCGCGGCCCACCGCATGGCGCTCCGGGTCGCTCGGTGATCCTCTGGCTCAACCCGTTCAGCGGGATCTCCGGCGACATGCTGCTGGGCGCGCTGCTCGACCTCGGCGCCCCGCTCGACGGGGTGCGGGCGGCGGTGGCGGGCACCGGGCTGGACGGCTGGGAGCTCACGGCCGAGCGCGTCACGCGCGGCGGGATCGGGGCCACCCGGGCCGTCGTCGAGGTCACCGACACCGCCACCGAGCGGCATGCCGACGAGCTGCTCGCCCGGGTTGCCGACGTGCCGGTCGCGGCGCGGGCCGTCCGGGAGATCGCCGAGGTGGAGGCCGGGATCCACGGCATCGATCCGGCCCGGGTGCACCTGCACGAGATCGGCGGGCTCGACACGGTCGTCGACACGGTCGGCGTGGCCGCCGCCCTCGACCTCCTCGGGGTCACCGAGGTGCACTGCGGGCCGCTCGCGCTGGGCTCGGGCACCGTCGCGACGCGGCACGGGGTGCTGCCGGTGCCCGCGCCCGCCACGGCGGCGCTGCTCGCGCGGGCCGGCGCTCCGGTCGTCGGCGCGGGCGACGGCGAGACGGTGACCCCCACCGGGGCCGCGTTGCTCGTCGCGGCGGGGGCGCGGTTCGGCGCGCTGCCCGCGATGGCGCTGCAGGGTGTCGGTTACGGCGCGGGTGGGCGCGACCCGGCCGGCCGGGCGAACGTGCTCCAGGCGCTGCTCGGTGACGCGAGCGGGCGCGGCGAGTCGATGGTGCTGCTGGAGACCAACGTCGACGACGTCACCGGCGAGGTGCTCGGCCACCTCGTCGGGCGGCTGCTCGACGCCGGCGCCGCGGACGCGTGGCTCTCGCCGATCGTGATGAAGAAGGGCAGGCCCGCCCACACCGTGCACGTGCTGGTGGCCCCCCAGCACGCGGCGGGCTGCGAGCGGCTCGTGCTCGCCGAGACCGGCAGCCTGGGCCTGCGCCGCACGGCCGTGGACCGCGCCGCCCTGCCCCGGTACACCACCACCGTGGACGTCGAGGGCCACCCGGTACGGCTCAAGCACGGGCCGTGGGGCGTGAAGCCCGAGCACGACGACGTGGCCGCCGCGGCCGCGGCCCTGGACCTCCCGCTCCGCGAGGTGTCCCGTCGGGCATCGGAAGCGCAGTCCTAGACATCGGACGTCTGGCTGCTCACACATCAGAGGAGTTGCGTTGACCGGGTGAGGCGCCGCACATAGCCTCGGTGGGCAGGCCGCGCACAAGGGGGTACGTCGTGAGCACGCATCTCGGTCCGTTCGAGGCCGTCCGGAACCTGACCTACGACGTGCCGTTCCCGCGGCTGCTGCCGGTGCGGCAGCGGTTCGACCCGGCGCAGGTCGCCGACGTCGCCGCGGCCACGGCGCAGGCGCTCGAGCCGTTGCGGGCGCGGATCCGCGCCGGCATGACCGTGGCCATCACGGCCGGTAGCCGCGGCATCCACGACAAGCCCGCGGTGGTGCGCGCGGCCGGGGAGTGGTTGCGCGCGGCGGGCGCCGAGCCGTTCGTGGTGCCGGCGATGGGCTCGCACGGCGGCGCCACCGCGGAGGGCCAGGTGGAGCTGCTCGCCGACCTCGGGATCACCGAGGAGAGCGTCGGCATGCCGATCCGCGCCACGATGGAGACCGTCGAGATCGACCGCCTCCCCGACGGCCCCGCCGTGCACCTCGACGCCAACGCCGCGAAGGCCGACGGCATCCTCGCGATCAACCGCGTCAAGGCCCACACCGACTTCCAGGGCGACATCGAGAGCGGCATCACCAAGATCATCGCAATCGGGCTGGGCAAGCAGCGCGGTGCCGAGGGCATCCACCGGTTCGGCCCGGCCAACCTGGCGGTCTGGCTCCCGCCGGTGGCCCGCCGCATCGTCGACACCGGCAAGGTGCTCGGCGGCATCGCGATCGTCGAGAACGCCTACGACCGGGCCGCCCGGATCGAGCTGCTCGACGCCCCGGACATCGCCGGGCCCGCCGAGGCCGCGTTGCTCGTCGACTCCAAGCGCCGCATGGCCCGGCTCCCGTTCGACGACATCGACGTCGCGGTGATCGACGAGATGGGCAAGAACTACTCCGGTGCCGGGATGGACACCAACGTCATCGGCCGGATGATGATCCGCGGGAGCGCCGAGTTCGAGCGCCCGCGCATCCGCAACATCGCCGTGCTCGACGTCAGCGACGCCTCGCACGGCAACGCCGTCGGGCTCGGCCTCGCCGACTTCGTGCCGTTCCGGCTGCTCGAGCGGATCGACCTGCGCAGCGTCTACATCAACGCGATGACCTCGGGCCTCGGCGGCCCCCAGCGCGCGCAGATCCCGATGGCGTTCGCCACCGACCGCGACACGATCGCGGCCGCCGTCGCCACCTGCGGGCGGGCGGACGTCAGCGCGCTCACGCTCGTGCGCATGCGCAACACGCTCGACCTCGAACACCTCCTGGTGTCCGAGTCGTTGCGGCCGGCCGTGGACGCCCACCGCGACCTGGAGATCACCGGTGACGCCGTGCCGATGGCGTTCGACGAGGAGGGACGGCTGCAGCCGTGGCAGTGACACCGATCAGCATCCAGCGGCGCGGGGAGCCGAGCGTACGGCTGCACCCGGCCGACAACGTGGTCGTGGCCGCGCTGGCCCTGCCCGAAGGCACCGTCGTGGACGGGGTGACGCTGCGCAGGGACGTGCCGCGCGGGCACAAGGTCGCCGTCGCCGGGATCGCCGTGGGTGAACCGGTCCGCAAGTACAACCAGATCATCGGCTTCGCCACCGAGGCGATCGCGCCCGGCGACCACGTGCACACCCACAACGTCGAGTTCCGCGCGTTCGAGCGCGACTACGCCGTGGGCGCCGACGTCACGGAGACGCGGTTCGTCCCGGAGGCCGAGCGGGCCACCTTCCAGGGCATCGTCCGGGCCGACGGCAAGGTCGCCACCCGCAACTACCTGGGCATCCTCACCTCGGTCAACTGCTCGGCCACCGCGGCCAAGATGATCGCCGACCAGTTCCGGCGGCCCGGCGTGCTCGACGACTTCCCGAACGTCGACGGCGTCGTCGCGCTCACCCACGGCACCGGCTGCGGCATGGCCGACGACGGCGAGGGCATCGCGGTGCTGCGCCGCACGCTCGCCGGCTACGCCGAGCACCCCAACTTCGCCGGGTTCCTGATGCTCGGCCTGGGCTGCGAGGTCAACCAGATCCGCGGGGTCTCGGAGGGCTGGCGGCTCGACCCGTCCCGGCCCGTCGCCACGATGACGATCCAGGAGCAGGGCGGCACCCTCGCCACGGTGCGGGCGGGCGTCGAGGCCCTGCAGGCGATGCTGCCGCAGGCCAACGAGGTCACCCGCCAGACCGTCCCGGCCAGCGAGCTGGTGCTCGGCCTCAACTGCGGTGGCTCCGACGCCTACTCGGGCATCACCGCCAACCCCGCGCTCGGCGCGGCCGTCGACATCCTCGTGCGCCACGGGGGCACCGCCGTGCTCGGCGAGACCCCGGAGATCTACGGCGCCGAGCACCTGCTCACGCGGCGCGCGGTGAGCCCGGAGATCGCCGAGAAGCTGATCGACCGGATCCACTGGTGGGAGGAGTACACCGCCAAGAACAACGGGTCGATGGACAACAACCCGTCGCCGGGCAACAAGGCGGGCGGGCTCACCACGATCCTGGAGAAGTCGCTGGGCGCCGTCGCGAAGGGCGGCACCACGAACCTCACCGGCGTCTACGGCTACGCGGAGAAGGTCACCGCCAAGGGCTTCACGTTCATGGACACGCCCGGCTACGACCCGGTGTCGGTCACCGGCATCATCGCGGGCGGCGCCACCGTCATGTGCTTCACCACCGGGCGCGGTTCGGTGCTGGGCACCAAGCCGACGCCCAGCATCAAGCTCGCCACCAACACCGAGATGTACGAGCGCATGTCCGGCGACATGGACGTCAACTGCGGCGTGATCCTCTCCGACGGCGAGTCCGTCGAGGCGGTGGGGGAGCGGCTGTTCCGGTTCATCCTCGACACCGCATCCGGGCGCAAGACGTTCAGCGAGGAGCTGGGCTTCGGGCAGGAGGAGTTCGTGCCGTGGCAGCTGGGTGCGGTGATGTGATGGGCGATGTGATGCTCGACTTCACGGAGAAGGTCGTCCTGGTCACCGGCGCGGGCAGCGGGATCGGCGCCGCGGTCGCGCGGGGCTTCGCCCGCCACGGTGCGCACGTCGTGGTCCACTACGGGCACAACCGCGAGGGCGCCGAGAAGACCGCGAACGCGATCCAGGAGGCGGGAGGCGCCGCGTCCGTCGTCTCCGCGGACCTGTCCTCGGCGGCCGGGGCCACACGCCTCGTCGACGAGGTCGCCGCCGCGCACGGGCGGCTGGACGTGCTGGTCAACAACGCGGGCGACCTGCTCGGGCGCATGCCGATCGCGGAGATGACCGACGAGCACTTCGCCCGTGTCATGGACCTCAACATGACGTCCCTGTTCGCCGCATGCCGGCAGGTCATCCCGGTGATGAAGGGGCAGGGCGGCGGCGCGATCGTCAACCTCACCTCGATCGCGGCCCGCACCGGCGGCGCGGGCGGCTCGGTGGCGTACGCGACGAGCAAGGGCGCGGTCAGCACGTTCACCCGTGGCCTCGCCAAGGAGCTGGCCCGGGACGGGATCCGCGTCAACGCGGTGGCGCCCGGTGTGATCACCACGCCGTTCCACGAGCGGCACACCCCGGCGCAGCAGATGGACGCGATGGTCGCCGGCATCCCGATGGGGCGCCCGGGTACTCCGGAGGAGTGCGTCGGCACCGTGCTGTTCCTGGCCTCGGCGGCCATGAGCGGCTACGTCACCGGCCAGGTGATCGAGGTCAACGGAGGGCAGCTCACGCCATGACGGATCAGAACGGTCGCCGCCTGCGCAGCCAGGCGTGGTTCGACAACCCCGCGAACCCCGGCATGACCGCCCTCTACATCGAGCGGTACATGAACTGGGGCCTCACACGCGAGGAGCTGCAGTCCGGAAAGCCGATCATCGGTATCGCGCAGACCGGCTCCGACCTCGCCCCGTGCAACCGCCACCACCTCGTCCTCGCCGACCGGGTGCGCGAGGGGATCCGGGAGATGGGCGCGATCGCGTTCGAGTTCCCGGTGCACCCGATCCAGGAGACCGGCAAACGGCCCACCGCGGCGATCGACCGCAACCTCGCCTACCTGGGGCTGGTCGAGGTGCTGCACGGCTACCCGCTCGACGGCGTCGTGCTCACCACCGGCTGTGACAAGACCACCCCGGCGTGCCTGATGGCCGCGGCCACCGTGGACATCCCCGCGATCGTGCTGTCCGGCGGGCCGATGCTCAACGGCTGGTACCAGGGGCAGCGCACCGGCTCGGGCACGATCGTGTGGAAGGCCCGCGAGATGCTGGCCGCCGAGGAGATCGACCAGGCCGAGTTCGTGGAGATGGTGGCCTCGTCGGCGCCGTCGCCGGGGCACTGCAACACGATGGGCACCGCGTCCACGATGAACGCACTCGCCGAGTCGCTCGGTATGAGCCTGCCCGGCTCGTCGGCGATCCCGGCGCCGCACCGCGACCGCGCCCGCAACGCCTACCTCACCGGGCGGCGGATCGTGGAGATGGTGCACGAGGACCTCAAGCCGTCCGACGTCATGACGCGCGAGGCCTTCGAGAACACGATCGTCGTCAACTCCGCGATCGGCGGCTCCACCAACGCCCCGATCCACATCACGGCCGTGGCCCGGCACGTGGGCGTCGACCTGCCGATGGACGACTGGCAGCGGCTCGGCCTGGAGATCCCGCTGATCGTCGACCTGCAGCCGGCGGGCAAGTACCTCGGCGAGGAGTTCTACCGGGCCGGCGGCGTGCCCGCCGTCGTGAACGAGCTGATGGCGCACGGCCTCATCCGCGAGGGCGCCCGCACCGTCAACGGGAAGACCATCGGTGAGAACTGCCGCGACACGGTGGCCACCGACCGCGACGTGATCCGCACGTTCGACAACGCCCTGCAGGCCGACGCCGGGTTCCTGGTGCTGAAGGGCAACCTGTTCGACTGCGCGATCATGAAGACGAGTGTGATCTCGCCGGAGTTCCGGGAGCGCTACCTGTCCGACCCGGACCACCCGAACGTCCTCGAGGGCCGGGCGGTCGTCTTCGACGGACCCGAGGACTACCACCACCGCATCGAGGACCCCGAGCTCAAGATCGACGAGGACTGCCTCCTGTTCATGCGGGGAGCAGGTCCGCTCGGCTACCCGGGAGCGGCCGAGGTCGTGAACATGCAGCCGCCCGCCGAGCTGATCAAGCGGGGTGTGCACGCGCTGCCGTGCATCGGCGACGGGCGCCAGTCCGGCACGTCCGGCTCGCCGTCGATCCTGAACGCCTCGCCCGAGGCGGCCGCGGGCGGCGGGCTCGCGATCCTTCAGACCGGCGACCCGGTGCGCATCGACCTGGGCGCCGGGACCGCGGACATCCTCCTGCCCGCCGAGGAGCTGGCCGAGCGCAGGCGGCGGCTGGAGGAGGCAGGCGGCTACCCGATGCCCGCCTCCCAGACCCCGTGGCAGGAGATCCAGCGCGGCATGGTGGACCAGCTCTCGGAGGGCATGGTCCTGAAGCCCGCGGTGGCCTACCAGCGCGTGGCGAGCAAGGGCCTGCCGCGGGACAACCACTGACCCAGCCGTGAGTGGATACGAGTGCTCCAGCACCCGTATCCACTCACGACATCGGCCGGATCGTGACACGGGCCGCTCTCCTCGATGGGGCCGCAGCGGGTGAGCTCGACCTCCGAGCTCAGCCGGCGAGCGGGGCGAACAGGTCCACGATGTTGCCGTCCGGGTCGAGGAGGGTGGCATAGCGCTGTCCCCACGGCGCGTCGTAGGGCGGTAGCGGGCCGGGGTGCCCCGCTTCCGTCATCCGTTCGAACATCGCGTCGACCTCGGCGGGCGAGCCGAGCCCGAAGGCGAGGGCGACTCGTCCGGCGGTGTCCGGAGGGTTCCACTCCGGGTGCATGCCGGTGATGGTCTCCTGGGCGTCGAACCACAGCTGGTTGCCGCCGGGGAGGTCGGCGTTGACGTGCGGATCGGGCGCTCCCGGCTCGGGAACCGCCAGGCCGAGGAGGCGGTAGAAGGCGATCGCGCGCCGGACGTCCTTGGCGAAGATCTGGACGGCTGCCGAGGTCAAGGGTGGTGTCATGGCTGGACGGTAAGTCGGCCGCCGCCCCAGGTCGTGAACGGATCGGACGCCCGCGGGTGACCTGCCTCGTGCGCCGTCACGGTGGCCGAGGGCGCGGCGTCCGATGCCGAACCTGGAAAGGAGAGGCTCATGGACCTCGGGCTTCGAGCCCTTCACCGCCTGAACTGATCCCCTTCATCGTTCCCATTTCCCACTCCGCTATCTTCGCATTCTTGAAATGCGCGGACGAAGCTGCTTCATAAGAGATTCACAGCTGCTTCCCAGCGCATTCCAATAATCGGGGAGAAAGGGTGGCATGGCGACGGTGGCTGACCGGAAACTCTCGGCGGCATGGGCGTGGGCCCGCACGCGCTGGCTGAACATCGGGCTGCTCCTGCTGCTGGTCGGGGCGATCGTGGCGACGGTCCTGGTGATCACCCATCCGGGTGGGGAGGTGCCGGTCGCCCGGACGGCGACGGTCTCGCGGGGCGACGTGACGGCGCTCGTCACCGGGAGCGGCAACGCCGAGTCGTCGCTGCGGACGCCGGTGAGCTTCGAGGGGTCGGGCACGGTCACCTCGGTGGCGGTCGAGCCGGGCGACACCGTGACCCTCGGCCAGACCCTGGCCACGATCGACGACGCCGCGGCGCAGGCCGAGCTGCGCACCGCCGAGGCGCAGCTCGCGGGGGCGCAGGCCGCGCTCGACCAGGCGAAGGCCGGGCCGACCGACGTGCAGTCGCGGCAGGACCAGCTGGCGATCACGCAGGCCGAGCAGGCACTCGACAACGCGCGGGCCGCCGTGACGGCCGCGGAGAAGCAGCTCGAGCTCGACCGGGCGTCGACGCGGTCGGCGATCGACAGCGCGAAGACCCAGCTGGCGAACGACGACAAGGCGACCGCCACGGCCATCGAGAACGCCGAGGACAAGCTCGAGGCCGACACCAAGACCCAGAAGACCCTCGTCCAGCAGGCCGAGGCCGAGGAGAAGGCGGCCTGCAGTGGCGCGAACTCGCTCGCGGAGGACAGCGAGGAGTCGGGGAGCACGTCCAGCAGCTGCACCTCGGCGAAGCTGGCCGCGAAGAACGCCGAGAACACCCGCGACTCGGTGCTGCTGGCCGACGAGCAGGCGGTCACGACGGCCGAGCAGACCCGCGAGTCGACGCTCGACCAGGGCAGGCAGGTCGTCACGGATGCCGAACACGCGCGGGCGGACACCCTGCTGAAGGGCCAGACGACGATCGATACGAACAAGCAGGCCGTGACGAAGGCGGAGGGTGACGTCACGGCCGCGAAGCTCACCGCCGAGCAGAACGAGCACCCGCAGACCCCGGAGGAGATCGCCCAGGCACAGGCCACGGTCGACGGCGCGCAGGTCGACGTCGACACCGCTCGTCGCGCCGTCGACGAGACCGCGTTGAAGGCGCCGCAGGCCGGGGTCGTGCTCGCCGTGAACGGCGAGGTGGGCGAGTCGGCGGGCGGGCAGGGCTCCGACGACGACTCGGGTTCGTCCGGGAACGGCAACGGGGACGACAGCGGCGACACGGCGGCGTCGGATGCGGCCACGTCGGCCGGGGACGGGTTCATCGTCATCGCCAACCCCAGCGAGCTCGCGGTGACGGCGCAGATCCCGGAGGCGGACGCCGCGAAGCTCGAGCTGGGCCAGCAGGCCACGGTCTCGTTCCCGGCGACCGGGACCACGGCGACCGGCACCGTCACCCGGAAGGACCCGCAGAGCACGGTGTCGAACGACGTGGTGCTCTACCCGGTCACGATCTCCCTGGACACCGCGCCTGCCGGCGTCGGGGTCGGGGCCACCGCCAACCTGTCGATCACGACGGGCAACGCGACCGGTGTGCTGAAGGCGCCGACGCAGGCGATCACCACGACCGGCAACCGCAGCACGGTCACGGTGCGCCGCGACGGCGTCGACACCGTCGTCCCCGTCCGGATCGGGGTGTCCGGGCCGGCCGAGACGGAGATCGTCAGCGGGGTCGAGGAGGGCGACGTGCTGGTGCTGCCGTCGCCGACCGTCGCGACCGCGGGCTCCGGCGCGGGCTTCCCCAGGACGGGTGGCCGGTGATGGCTCCGGTCATCGAGCTGCGCGGGGTCGCGAAGATCTACGGGAGCGGCGACACCGTGGTCCGGGCCGTCGACGGTGTCGACCTCGTCGTCGAACGCGGTGACCACGTCGCGGTGATGGGGGCGTCGGGCTCGGGGAAGTCGACGCTGATGAACATCATCGGCTGCCTGGACCTCCCGACCCGAGGCCGCTACGCCCTCGACGGCGTGGACACGCGGCGGCTCGACGATCGCCGGCAGGCCCTGATCCGCAACCGGAAGATCGGGTTCGTCTTCCAGTCGTTCAACCTGATCCCGCGCACCACCGCCCTGCGCAACGTCGAGCTCCCGATGGCCTACGCCCGCGTCCGCGGGCCGGAGCGGCGGAGCAGGGCGCTGCGCGCGCTGGAGCGGGTGGGGCTCGGCGACCGGGTCCACCACCGCCCGTCCGAGCTCTCCGGTGGGCAGCAGCAGCGGGTGGCGATCGCCCGCGCGATCGCCACCGATCCCGTCCTGCTGCTCGCCGACGAGCCGACCGGGGCGCTCGACAGCCGGAGCACGGACGAGGTGCTGGCCCTGTTCGACGACCTCAACGCGGACGGCAGGACGCTCGTGGTGATCACCCACGAGGAGCAGGTCGCGCGGCGCGCGAAGCGGGTGCTGTACATGCGGGACGGCCGGAT
Organism: Pseudonocardia adelaidensis; assembly: GCF_039543345.1. Classification (NCBI taxonomy): domain Bacteria; kingdom Bacillati; phylum Actinomycetota; class Actinomycetes; order Pseudonocardiales; family Pseudonocardiaceae; genus Pseudonocardia; species Pseudonocardia adelaidensis. The sequence goes on from NZ_BAABJO010000024.1 coordinate 114,727, forward strand.
CCTCTCGGACGAGCGGGTGGCCCCGGTGCCCGTGCCGGCGGTGGGCTCGTGAACCTGGGGCAGAGCCTGCAGTTCGCGGTGGCCGGGGTGCTGGCGAACAAGCTGCGCTCGGTGCTGACGATGTCGGGGATCGTGATCGGCGTCGCCGCGGTGATCATCCTCGTGGCCGCGGGCACCGGGGCGAGCGCCGCCACGACGGCGTCGATCAGCGCACTGGGCAGCAACACGTTGACGATCACGCCGGAGACCGGTCAGGGCGGCGGCGGCCGCGGGGGTGGCCCGCGCATCGTCGGCGGTGGTGGTGGCATGTTCGGGGGCGGCGGCCCGCGCCCGGTCGGTCCGGGAGCTCTCGCACAGCAGCCGGAGGAGGACGACCGGGGCACCGAGATCCGCAGGTCGCAACTGACCCTCGAGGACGCCGAGGCGCTCGTCGATCCCGAGCTTGCGCCGACCGTCGCGTCGGTGGCGCCGGTGGTGACGGCGAGCTCGGTGACGGCGACCTACGAGGGCGCGTCGCACGACGTCGCCACGCTGACCGGCACGACCCCGAGCTACCTCACCAACGTCGACGACACGGTGCAGGCGGGCGTGCCGATCACCGACCCCGACTACCTGGCCCACAACCGGGTGGCGCTCGTCGGGCTCACCGTCGCCACCGCGCTGGCGGGCGGCGACGGGCAGGCGCTCGTCGGGCAGCCGATCCAGCTGAACGGCGTGGCCTTCCAGGTGGTCGGCCTGCTGACCGCCAAGGGCAGCAGCGGGCCGCAGGACCAGGACGACCGCGTGCTCGCGCCGATGACGGCGGTGCAGGACACCCTCACCGGCTACGGGCCGCTGTCGAGCATCTCGGTCAAGGCGGTGTCCGCGGAGGGGGTCCCGGTGGCGACGGCCGAGGTCACCGCCATCCTGAACGCCCGCCACGGCACGGAGGTCCCGGACTTCTCGATCTCCAGTCCCACGTCGATCCTCGAGGCGGTCTCGGAGGTCAACGCGACCTTCACGCTGCTGCTGGGGGCGGTGGCGGGCATCTCGCTGCTCGTGGGCGGGATCGGGGTCATGAACATCATGCTCGTCACCGTCACCGAACGGACGCGGGAGATCGGCATCCGGAAGGCGATCGGCGCGCAGAAGTCCGACATCGTCGGGCAGTTCCTGCTCGAGGCCACGATGCTCTCCGTCGCGGGCGGCCTGCTCGGGATCGGCATCGGGGTCTCGGTCGGCTCGCTGTCGATCGGCGGCTTCCAGATGATCGTCGCGCCGTTCTCGGTGCTGCTCGCGTTCGCCGTGTCCGTGGCGATCGGGCTGTTCTTCGGCTTCTACCCCGCGAACAAGGCGGCGAACCTGCGTCCGATCCACGCCCTCCGATACGAGTGATGCCGATGGAACGTCATGACGACCTGCTGGAACCGGAGTGGGAGCGGCCACCACGGAACCGAACGCTCACCCTCGTACTGGTGGCCGCACTGATCTTCGTGCTCGGGTTCGCGGGCGGCGCGCTGACCCAGCGGGCCCTCACCCCCGATACACCCACGGTGGTCACGGGTGGGCAGGGTGGTGGAGCGCCGGCCGGGGGCGTCCGCCGTGCAGGGCCGCAAGGAGGGGCTCGGGGCGGTGGCGGCTGATCGCGACGATCGCTCGCAACACGGCCCGCGGGTCGATCGGCACGTCGGAGATGGGGCACGGCGGCGATCAAGGGGAAATGGTTGCTCCCAGAGATGGCGGCCATCTCGCCGTGATCGTCCCACCGGGCAGGGCCCCCAGCCCGCCCGGGAGGGGTGGCCCGGCACGACGCACGGCGCCGCCGGAGGCCAGCGGCCGGTGGTACGTGGTACTGGAAGTTGGCGCCGCTGCGCGGCGAGGCCTCACCCGTTGACGGGGGTGACGGCGCGACCTTCCGTGAACCAGCTCGTCAGGTTGTCCACCACCAGCCGAGCCATGGCCCGCCGCGTGGGCTTGCTCCCCGAACCGACGTGCGGGAGCAGGACGGCGTTGTCGAGGTCGATCAGCTCCCGCGGGACGTTCGGCTCGTCCTCGTAGACGTCGAGCCCCGCGGCGCGGATCGTGCGCGTCTTCAGGGCGGCGACGAGCGCGGCTTCGTCCACGACGCTGCCGCGTCCGATGTTGACGAGCACGCCGTCCGGGCCGAGCGCCTCCAGCACCTCGGCGTCCACGAGGTGCCGGGTGGCGGCGCTGCCCGGCACGACGACGAGCAGGATGTCGACGTCGCGCGCCATCTCCAGCAGCGACGGGTAGTAGCGGTACGGGACGTCCTTCTGGCTGCGGTTGTGGTAGCCGACCGTCATGCGGAAGGGCTCGGCGCGGCGCGCGATCGCCTCGCCGATCCGGCCCAGCCCGAGGATGCCCAGCTTGCGGCCGGTCACCGTCAGGTCCGTGAGCGGGTAGTGGCCCTCGGCGGCCCACCGCCCGGCACGCAGGTACCGCTCGGCCTGTCCCAGCTCGCGCACGGTCATCAGGAGCAGCGCGAGCGCGGTGTCGGCGACCTCGTCGTCCAGCACGCCGGGGGTGTTGGTGACGACCACCCCGCGCTCGGTGGCCGCGTCGACGTCCACGCTGTCGTACCCGACGCCGAAGTTGGCCACGATCTCGAGTTCCGGCAGCCGGTCGAAGAGGGCCGCGTCGATGCGCCGGTGCCCGCCGACGGCGAGGCCGCGCACGTCGCCGCCTCGGTCGGCGAGCAGCGCGTCCGGGTCGGTGGCCTCCCACAGCCGCAGGAGCTCGAAACGTTCCTCACAGGCGTCGACGACGATGTCGTGCATGCGGACCGGCATCAGGACGGTCGGACGGGTCATGGCGACAACTCTGCTCAACGCGCGGCGCCGGAGCCGCACCGGGCGGCACTATGCGGATCGCGAATAGTGGTAGGCGCAGAAGGTGATTGACCCGATCGGGCGTAGCCGCACATCATGCGGGCACTCGCCGTCACCGTCGACTGGAGTGGTCACCCATGCCGTTGCTGCGTCGCATCCGTCTCGCTGCCCTTCCGATAGCGCTGAGCGTCGTATTGGCGGCCTGCGGCGCCGGTGGCGGAGCGGCCTCCGACGCGCCGAAGTCGCCGTGCGACACCTCCGACGACTTCCCGAGCCGCCCGATCGAGCTGATCGTTCCCTGGGCGGCAGGCGGCGGCACGGACAGCGTCGCGCGCTTCATCGGCACCCAGCTGGGTCAGCGGCTCGGCGTCCAGGTCAACGTCGTCAACCGGACGGGCGGCGGCGGGGTGGTGGGCCACAGCGCCATCGCCACGGCGCGCCCCGACGGCACGACGATCGGCCTGGCCACCGTCGAGATCACGATGATGCACTGGCAGGGGCTGACGGACCTCACGTACGAGCAGCTCACCCCGATCGGTCTGGTCAACTCCGACCCGGCGGGCGTCACGGTGCGGACCGAGGCGCAGTGGACCGACGTCCAGCAGTTGCTCGCCGAGGCGAAGGCGCAGCCCGGGGCGATGACCGCGTCCGGGACCGGCCGGGGCGGGATCTGGGACCTGGCGCGGGCCGGCATGCTGCTCGAGGCGGGGCTGCCCGCCGACGCGATCCGCTGGGTGCCCAGCGAGGGCGCGGCGCCCGCCCTGCAGGAGCTCGTGGCCGGCGGCATCAACGTCTCCACCGCGAGCCTCGTCGAGAACCACACGATGATCGAGTCCGGGCGCGCCAAGGCCCTCGCCGTCATGGCGGAGGAGCGCCTGCCGAACCTCCCGGACGTGCCGACGCTGCGCGAGCAGGGCATCGACTTCACGATGGCGGCCTGGCGGGGCATCGCCGGGCCCGAGGGCCTGCCCGACGACATCGTGGGCGAGCTCAGCTGCCACCTCGACGGGATCGTGCACAGCCCCGAGTACGAGGAGTTCATGGGCACCGCGGGCTTCGGCATCGTCTGGAAGAACGCCCAGGACTTCGGCGCGTACCTCGCGGCGCAGGACGCCGAGAAGGGCGAGATCATGCGGGCCGCCGGGTTGGCCGCGTGACGACCGAACCCGCACCCGCGCCGTCGGGCGTCCCGTGGCGCCACGACCTCGTCAGCGGGCTCCTCACCGCAGCCCTGGGCGCCGCCGTCGTGCTGCACGTCCGCACGTTCCCGGAGCTCCCGGACGGCCAGCCCGGCCCGGCGCTCTTCCCGGGCATCGTCGGTGGGTTGCTCGTGCTCTTCGGGCTGGTGCTCGTCGTGCGTGCCGTGCTCGCCCGGGGGGAACCGGCCGCCGATCCGGACGCCGGGGTCACGGCGCGGGGGTGGCTGCGCGCGCTCGCCGTGCTCGGCCTCGTCGTCGGGTACCTGCTGCTGGCCGAGACGCTCGGGTTCCTCCTGACGATGGGCGTGCTGCTGTTCCTGCTGATGTGGACGCTCGGGGCGCGCCCGCTGATCGCCGTGCTCGCCGCCGCGGTCACCACCGGGTTCATCTTCGTGGTGTTCGAGGAGCTGCTGCTCGTCCCGCTCCCGGAAGGCCTCCTGGGATAGCCGTGGGTGACCTCGCAACCGCGCTGGGGATGCTCGCCGACCCCACGCTCGTCGTGGCCGTGCTCGCCTCTGCGGTGTACGGCCTGTTCATCGGCGCCATCCCCGGTTTGTCGGCGACGCTGGCGACGGCCCTGCTCGTGCCGTTCGTGTTCTTCCTCGACCCGCTGCCGGCCATCGCCGCGGTCATCACGATGTCGGCGATGGCGATCTTCGCGGGGGACCTCCCGTCCGCGCTCGTCCGCATGCCCGGCACGCCGGCGAGCGCGGCCTACACCGAGGACGCCTACCTGCAGACCCGGTCGGGGCACGGGTCGAGGGCGCTCGGGGTGGCGCTGCTCGGCTCGGTGATCGGCGGGATCGTCGGCGCGGTCGTGCTGATGGTCGCCGCGCCGTTGCTGGCCGAGTTCGCGCTGCTGTTCACCTCGTACGAGTACTTCTGGGTCGCGGTGCTCGGTCTCGCCGCCTCGGTGATCATCTCCGAGGGCTCCCAGGTGAAGGGGGCCATCTCGCTGCTCATCGGGCTGTTGCTCTCCACCGTCGGCATCGACATCGCGTTGGGCTACGCGCGGTTCACCTTCGGCAGCGTCGACCTGCTCCAGGGGATCAGCTTCATCCCGGCCATGATCGGTCTGTTCGGGCTCTCCGAGGTGCTGCGGGCCGCGCTGCGGCCGAGCGGGCCGGTCGAGGTGGTGCGGCTGCGCACGCAGGGCATGTTCCGCGAGACCGTGCGCACCCTCCGGCGGTACTGGCGGGGCATGGTCAGCGGCAACGCCATCGGCAGCGTGATCGGGGCGTTGCCCGGCGCGGGCGGGGACATCGCCGCCTGGGTCTCCTACGCCGCCACGAAGCGGGCGTCGAAGGAGGGGCACCTCTTCGGCAAGGGGGAGGGGCACGTCGAGCCGATCGTGTCGGCCGGCTCGGCCAACAACGCGGCCCTCGCCTCGGCCTACGTGCCGATGCTCGTGTTCGGGATCCCGGGCGACACGATCACCGCGATCCTGCTCGGGGTGCTGCTGGTGAAGGGGGTCCAGCCGGGCCCGGAGCTGTTCAACTCGGACGCCCCCATGCTCTACGGCGTCTACCTGATCTTCATCATCGCGAACCTGCTGCTGGTCCCGCTCGGGTACCTCGCGATCCGCGGCAGCGCCTGGCTCCTGCGGGTGCCGCCGTCGGTGCTCATGCCGGTGATCGTGGCCTTCTGCGTCGTCGGCTCGTTCTCGATCAACAACGGCTACCTCGAGATCATCATCATGCTGGTGCTCGGGGTGCTCGGCTACCTGCTGGAGCGCTCGGGCTTCCCGCTGGCGCCGGTCGTGCTGGGGCTCGTGCTGGGGCCGATCGTCGAGAAGAACTTCATGCAGAGCGTGATCAAGACGAACTGGGACCTCACCCAGTTCCTGACCAGGCCCATCAGCGCGCTGCTGCTGGTGGTGACCGTTGTGGTGCTGCTCTACCCGCTGCTGCGCAGGCTCGTGCGGACCTTGCGCAGCGGTTGACGCTCCGGGGTGGGGCATACCACGATCCCCCAGACATCTGATGAGTCAGCCCGAGAGGACGACGATGTCCGAGAGCACGAACAGAGCGACCGAGACCGACCCGTACACGCTCACCGCGGACGGCATCAAGGAACCGCCGACCGGCTGGCGCGACAGCATGCGCTACTTCGGCCCCGGCCTGATCCTCAGCGCCTCGATCGTCGGCTCCGGCGAGCTGATCGCGACCACGGCACTCGGAGCCCAAGCCGGGTTCGTGCTGCTCTGGCTGGTGATCGTCAGCACGCTGGTGAAGGTGGCGGTGCAGATCGAGCTGGCGCGCTGGACGATCGCCACCGGGCAGCCCGCGCTCACGGGCTACGCCAAGGTGCCCCCGCTGATCTTCGGCATCGGCTGGGTGAACCTGCTGTGGGCCGTGCTGGCGCTCTCCAAGCTGCTCCAGCTCGGCGGGATCATCGGCGGCACGGCCATCGCGTTCAGCGTCCTGCTGCCCATCGGCGGTGACCCGCTCGCATTCACGTCCCTGCTGGTCTGGACGTCGATCCTCGCCATCGGCAGCATCGCGCTGCTCTACTCCAACCGCTACACGCTGATCGAGCGCGGCGCTGCGCTGCTCGTCGTGACCTTCACCGCCATCACCGTGGTCATCGCCCTCGGCCTGCCGGCCACGCCGTGGGCCTACGGGTTCGACGACCTCGGCAGCGGCCTGGTGTTCCTCGTCCCGGCGGGCACGCTCGGCGCCGCGCTCGCGATGTTCGGCATCACCGGCGTCGGCGCCGACGAGATCACCTTCTACACGTACTGGTGCGTGGAGAAGGGGTACGCGCGCTGGGTCGGCCCGAACGACGGCAGTGACGAGTGGGTGCGCCGGGCCAACGGCTGGATCCGGGTGATGTACAAGGACGCGATGCTGTCCTGGGTGATCTACACCTTCGGGACGCTGGCGTTCTACCTCATGGGCGCGGCGGTGCTGAACCCGCAGGGGCTCGTCCCCTCGGGCAACGGGATGATCACCACCCTGTCGCGGCTCTACACCGACGTCCTCGGTGAGTGGGCGAACGTCCTCTTCCTGCTCGGCGCGATCGCCGTGCTCGGCTCCACCATGTGGGCCGCGATCCCGAGCTGGTCGCGGATGTACACGAACCTGCTCGCCACCTTCGGCGTGCTGGACTGGCAGGACCCGGTCGCCCGGCTGCGCTGGATCCGCGTCTTCACCGTGGCGCTGCCGCTGCTGTGGGCCGTGATCTACCTGACGATCCAGTCCCCGGTGATCATGGTGCAGATCGCCGGTGTGATGACGGGGATCTTCCTCATCGGCGTGGTCTGGGCGGTGTACTGGCTGCGCCGCAACGAGACCGACCCGCGGCTGCACGGTGGGCGCGCGTTCGCGGTGTGCCTCGCCGTGAGCAGCGTGGCGATCGCGCTGCTCGGCGTCTACTCGCTGGCCGACGTCGTGGGGATCGTCTAACTGCGCGACCCGGCGGGGTCGAGGTAGCGCTCGACGTCCTCCTCGGTCTGCTGCAGGTGGGCCTCCATCGCGGCCCGTGCCTGCGCCGGGTCGCCCGCCTCGACCGCGCGCAGGATCGCGGCGTGGCGGTCGAGCGCGTGGCTGCGGAAGTCCGCCACCGCCGACGTCTCCTGGCGCATCGCGCGGAGCACCGACGTGAGCGGCTCGAAGAGGGCGTCGAGGAAGACGTTGTCGGCGGCTTCGAAGAGCGCGGCGTGGAAGGCGAGGTCGGCCTCGGCGGAGCCGGTGGCGTCACCGCGGGCGTGCCCGTCGAGCATCTGCCGGTGCAGCGTGCGCAGCCGCTCCAGGTGCGACTCCTGGCGGCGGACCGCGGCGAGCTCGACGATCGCGACCTCGACGGCCCGGCGGGCCTCCATCAGCCTGCGGGGCAGCAGCAGCGGGTCGCCCCCCGCGCGGCTGCGGGCGAGGAGCAGCCTGCCGTCCAGCGGGGACCACGTGTTCGTCGGGTTGACGAGCGTGGACCGGCCCTGCTGCACGTCGAGGACCCGCGTGGGGACGAGCGAGCGGATCGCCTCGCGCACGGTGAGGCGGCTGACGCCGAACCGGGTGGCCAGCTCGGACTCGCTCGGCAACGGCCCTCCGACCGGGAACGTGCCGTCCAGTACGAGGTCGAGCAGCTGTTCGGCCACTACGTCGGCTCGCCCGGGGCGCATCCACCCACCCTAGAGGTGACCGCTGGTTTGTGACGTGCGCGACTACGTGACCCTTCTCCTAGTCTGTGTTCGTGGTGGACCGTGGCGACCGGCGGCTGGAGGAGCTGCGCAACCAGGCCGTCGTCGCCACCGACATGTCGTTCACGATCAGCGACCCTCGGCAGCGCGGCGACCCGCTGGTGTGGGTCAACCCGTCGTTCACCGCGCTCACCGGCTATCCGGCAGAGGATGCGGTGGGGCGCAACTGCCGGTTCCTGCAGGGCCGCAACACCGACGGCGCCGCCGTGCGGCGGATCGGGGATGCGCTGCGGCAGCGGCGGTCGATCACGGAGGTGCTGCTCAACTACCGCCGGGACGGCACGGCGTTCTGGAACCAGATCGCGATCTCGCCCGTGTTCGACTGCGCCGGCGACCTCGTCAACTTCGTCGGCGTGCAGTCCGACGTCACCGAGCGGGTCGTCGTCGAGCAGGAGCGCCGGGCCGCACTGGCCGAGGCCGAGGAGGCCCGCGCGCAGCTGCGCATGCTCGCCGAGGCCACGACGCAGATGACCGTGGCGCTCGGCGTCGTGGACGCGTGTGAGCGCCTGGCGCGCAGCCTCGTGCCGGAGCTCGCCGACCTGTGCGCCGTGGACCTGCTGGACTCGCCGGGACGAGGGGTCCCCCGCCGCCTCGCCGTCGTGGCGCGCGACGTCGAGGACGACGAGCGGTTGCGCGAGCTCGGCCGGCTGCGCAACTACCACGTGGGCGACCCGAGCGACACCGGCCACGTACTGGCGGGCGACCGGCCCGTGCTCGTGCCGGAGCTGCCCGAACGGGGCGCCGACCGCTACCCTGACGACCCGGCCGCGGCCGCCGTCTACGACACGTTGCGGCTGCGGTCGGTGATGGTCGTGGCGGTCCGCGCCCGCGGGCGGGTGCTCGCCGCGCTCACGCTGCTCACCCAGCACCCCTACGGGCGCCGCTACTCGCTGCGCGACCTGCACCTCGCCACCGACATCGCAGGCCGGGCGGGGCTCGCGATCGACAACGCGCGGCTGTACGAGACCGAGCACGCCGCCGCCGTGACGCTCCAGCGCAGCCTGCTGCCCGAGGTGTCGGACGTCGCGGGGGTACAGGTGGCGGCCCGGTACCTGGTGGGCGTCGACGGCAACCAGGTCGGCGGCGACTGGTATGACGTGCTCGACCTGCCCGACGGCGCGCTCGGCCTCGCCATCGGCGACGTCGCGGGCCACGACCTGCGCGCGGCCGCCGCGATGGGGCAGCTGCGCGGCGTGCTGCGCTCGTACGCGTGGGACGGCGGCAGGCCCGGTTCCGTGCTCGACCGGTGCGACCAGCTCGTGCAGGGCCTGGAGATGGCGGCGATGGCCACGGCCGTCTACGTCCGCGTCGAACCGCCGGACGCGGACGGGGCGCGGATGCTCTGCTACGCCAACGCGGGCCACCCGGCGCCGCTGCTGCTGGAACCCGACGGCACGCTGGTGCGGCTGGACGAGCAGCGCTCGCCGATGATCGGCGCCATCCGCAGCCTCGGCAGGCGGACGGGGCCCGGCCGGGCCGAGGCGGTGCGCCGCTGCTCGCCCGGCACCCTGCTGTTGCTCTACACCGACGGTCTCACCGACGTCGCGGGCGAGGACGCCGACCAGCGGACCGCCCTGCTGGAACGGACGCTCGCGGAGCTGCCCCTCGGGGCCGCGGCGGACGACGTCGTGGAGCGCGTCCTCGGGGTGTGCAGCCCGCCGCGGCTGCGCGACGACGTCGCGCTGCTGGCCGTCCGGCTCGCTCCATAGGGGGAGTCTGCGCAGGTGGGAGCGCCGAACGGTGCCTGCGCACCGTTCCACCGCCTACCCCGCGGTAAGGCACCACTCACGGATCACCCGCCGCCGCTCGGCGTACGGACCTCCGGTACGGCGGGACCGGCGCCTCGGGTGGGGGTTGACTCAGCGGCGGATCGTTCGACCCCGGGGGCGGGGCCGGCGACCGGTCGAGGGGGACACGTTGCAGATGGTCGCGGTTCCGGAGATGCCTGTCTCCGAGCCGGTGGCGGGCGCCGCCACCGGGAGTCCTCCCGTGCCTGCGTCGCGCGCCGTGGCGGTCACCGTCACCCCGATGGAGCTGCTGCGCCCCGAATCCCATCTCGCGGAGCTCATTTCCGGGTTCCCGCAGGTCGAGCTGCTCGTGGCGGCCGACGACGGCGGGCCCGACGCCGACGACGACCACGACCGACTGGGCGAGGAGTTGCGGGCCACTGCCGCCGGGCTCGAGCTGCCCGGGCTCGCGTTGCACCGGCTCGGCCTGCCCCACCCGCTGCCCGTCACCGCGGAGGGCGACCTGGTTGCCGCGCTGAGCGAGCTGGTCGGCTTCGACCCGGAGCCGGGTCTGTACTGCCTGGCCCCGGGCCCGGCGCCGGCCGACCCGGCCCGCGGTGTCGTCGAGCGCGCCGCCCAGCGGATCGCCCAGGTCTATGGCATCCCGCTGCTGCGCTACCGCTGCCTGGAGCTGTCCGTCGTCACGGGCGCGTGAAAAGGGGCGGGTCCTGAAGGACCCGCCCCTTGCCTTCCGAGCGCGCTCAGCTGGCCATCGCGATGCCGCGCTGCTCGAGGATCACCCTCCGCTCGGCCTCCGCGAGGCCGCCCCACACGCCGAACGGCTCCCGGGTCTGCAGCGCGAACTCGCGGCACTGCTCGATCACCGGGCAGCGCCGGCACACTTCCTTGGCCTGGGCGGTGCGGCGTGCACGGGACGGGTTGCGCTCTCCATCGGGGTGGAAGAAGACGCCGCTGTCCATGCCACGGCACGCCCCGAGACGCTGCCATTGCCACGCGTGGTCCATGGGGCCGGGGAGCCGCGAAACGTCGCTCATCGTCACCTCTTGTCGTTCGTGCCCGACGTTCCGGGCGACCGAGGTGCTGGTTCCCAGGTCGATCCGCGGTCAAACACGTCAGAGCACGGATGCGCCGGATGTGATTCAGCTCACATCAGACGAGAGGTTTTCCGGCTGGTCAGGTGGCCGCGAGCGCACGCTCCACGGTGTCGTGGATGTCGAAGAGCGGGATCAGACCCGCGATCGTGAGCGGCCGCAGCACGCGCCGCGCGGTGCAGGCCAGCCGCAGCTCGACGCCCGCCGAGTGGGCGGCCTCCCGCACCTCGATGAGCACGGCGAGGCCGCTGGTGCCGAGGAAGGTGACCCCGTCGAGGTCGAGCACGACGAGCTCCACGCCGGAGTCGGGCTCGAACTGGTCGAGTACGACGAGGCGAAGCTGAGGGGACGTCAGCATGTCGACCTCGCCGCCGACCGTGATAACGATCTGGCCGGCCGCCGGGCGCGCGGTCGACAGGGTGATCTGGTCATCGGTGTCGCCCCCGCGTCGGATCGACGAAGGGTCCGTCTGGAGGTTCTCGCGCGTCTCGGACATCGGTCGTCACCGTAAGGCTCGGCGCCCGGTCGTGCCACCTGGAGCGGCGGGCGACCCGGACGGGGTCAGGCGGAGGGGACCCGGTCCGGGCCGCCCGCGGGGTGCGGATCGGAACGGACGATCAGCTCGCGCGCGGTCAGCCGCGCGCGGCGACGCCGTTGCGGTCCGCGGAGTCGTTGTTGTTGTTGCTGCGCGTGGCGCTCTCGCCCAGCTCGGTGCCGAGGAGCTTGTGCAGGCGCGCCATCTCGTTGCGGACGCCCTCGTGCAGCGAGCCGATGCGCCGCAGCTCCTGCTCGGCGGCCTCGCGGCGACGCTTGAGGTCCTGGTCGCTGCGGTTGAGCACCTCCTTGGCGCGGGCCTGCGCCTCGGAGAGCACCTTGTCGGCCGCGGCGCGGGCGTCGTCGGTGATGCGGCTGGCGTCGTCGCGGGCGGCGGCCAGCATGGCGGCGGCCTGCTGCTCCCGCTCCTGGATGGCCACGTTGCGCTGCGCGGCCTCCTGGTCGAGCTCGGCCGACCGCGCGATGAGCTTCTGCTCGACCTCGTGGCGGTGCCGCTCGGCGTCGGCGCGGGCCTGCTCCACCAGCGCGGTGGCCTCGTTGGCGGCCCGGCTGCGGACGTCGGCCGCCTCGTGCTCGGCCAGCCGCAGGATCTTCTCCGCGCGGAAGCCGAAGCTCTCCTGGGAGATCGGGCCGTCGGCCTGTTGCGCGCGGGCGGTGCGCAGCTCGCCTTCGATGGCGCGGGCGTGCTGCTCGGCCTGCTTGCGCGCGGTCTCCGCTGCGTTGACGCGGTCACGGAGCTCGCGCAGCTGGGCATCGACCTGGTCGCGGTCGTAGCCGCGACGGACGATGTCGAACGACGCTCCGGCGGGGGACGGGACGCCCCCACTGCTGTGGACGGAGTTCTGGGGGGTGCTGATCGTCACGGCCGGTAGTGTGTTCGCTCGAACCGGTGTTCCTCCATATGGCGTCGGCGGGCGGGTGCCTACCTGCGTCCGACGGTGTTGAGCATCACTGCAGCGCACAGCCTCGCGGGGCGTGCGGTCGACGAGCTGCGGCTTGCGGCTCTCCCTCCGCGCGGGCCCGTGACGTGCGAAGATCGCTTACGGCCGACCTCGTCGGGTGCGGGCCCGGACTTCACACACCCGGCGCGGACTCCGCGGAGGGCCCGCCTTTGTGCGAAGGTTGCAACGGCTCTGTGAAGTCGTCCCGATCGGGGTACTCGCCCGCACGTCGTCACCGCGACAGCCCTGTTCGTCCGATTTCATCGGCGCCATGGGGATCTCGCGGCGTTCGTTCCTCCGGCGGTCGGCGGCCGGAGTCCTGCTGGCGGGGAGCACCGACGTCCTGCGCGTGGCGGCGCCACCGGCCGGGTACGGCCCGCTGGTCGACGACCCGGCGGGGCGGCTGGCCCTGCCGGAGGGGTTCGGCTACGTGGTCGTCAGCGAGGCGGGGGTCACGTCGCTGGAGACCGGCGAGCCCACTCCGCGCAACCACGACGGCACGGGTGCGTTCGCCGCGGCGGGTGGCGGCACGGTGCTCGTGCTCAACCACGAGATCCGCGAGGGGGCGGGCACGGAGCACGCAGTGCCGCACCTCGACGGGCTGGTCTACGACCCCGGGGCCGCGGGCGGGTGCACGATCGTCACCGCGGACGCGCGGGGACGGCGGGTGTCCGAGCGGGTCGGGATCGCGGGAACGTCCACCAACTGCGCGGGCGGGGTGACCCCCTGGCAGACCTGGCTGACCTGTGAGGAGACCGAGGCGCGGGCGGGTGAGCGGGGCTACGGGCGTGACCACGGCTACGTCTTCGAGGTGGATCCGTTCGACCGGGCCGCGCTCCGCGACCCGCGCCCGGTGAAGGCGCTGGGGCGCTTCATCCACGAGGCGCTGGCCGTCGACCCGGCCACCGGCGCCATCTACCTCACCGAGGACGCCTCCGGGCCGAACGGGCTCGTCTACCGCTGGTCGCCGCCGCCGGGCTTCCGGGGCGCCCGTGGGGCCCTGCGCGCGCTCGGCGACGCCGACGGGGTTCTGGCGGCCATGCGCTGCACGGACGAGGCAGGCGAGCACGTGGACGACCTGTCGCGCGCGTCCGCGGTGGGCACCGCGTACGCCGTGGAGTGGGTGGAGGTGCCCGACCGGGACGCCCGGGAGGAGTCGGTGCGCCGGCAGCTCGACGACGCCCGCGTCACCCGGGCCCACAAGCTGGAGGGCGCCTGGTGGGGAGGTGGTGGTGCGTACCTGGTGTCGAGCTACTCGGACGGCCACCGGGGGCAGGTGTGGCACTACGACCCGCGCCGGTCGACGTTCACGCTGAAGCTGCTGTTCACGGGGGAGGACGACGGCGCGGACGGGCCGGACAACATCAGCGTCTCGCCGCACGGCGGCGTGATCATCGCCGAGGACGGCGGCGGGAGCAACCACCTCGTCGCGGCGAGCGAGGACGGCACGACGTCCCGGCTCGCCCGCAGCGAGCGGGGCAGCGAGTTCACCGGCCCCGTGTTCAGCGCCGACGGCCGCGTGCTGTTCGCGAACGTCCAGGTCCCCGGGACGATGTTCGCGATCACCGGACCGTGGCGCTGACGGCGCGCAACGAGGACGTGAACGCTCCCCGACAGCGCCCACCGGGGAGGATGGGCGGCGTGACCGCTCCCGTCGACCGCTCCTGCCACCGCACCCGCGCCTGGGTCACGGAGGCGATCCGGCGCGTCGAGGCCGACGCGAACCGCTCCGCCGACACGCACCTGCACCCGTTCCCGCTCCCGGCGGACTGGGGCATCGACGTGTACCTCAAGGACGAGTCGGTGCACCCCACCGGGAGCCTCAAGCACCGCCTCGCCCGCTCGCTCTTCCTCTACGCGCTGGCGAGCGGCTGGATCGTCGAGGGCACCACGGTGGTGGAGGCGAGCTCGGGCTCCACCGCGGTGTCGGAGGCGTACTTCGCGCAGCTGATCGGCGTGCCGTTCGTGACGGTCGTGCCGCGGTCCACGAGCCCGGAGAAGATCGCGCTGATCGAGCGGTACGGCGGGCGCTGCCACTACGTCGACAAGGCGCCGGACATGTACCCGGAGGCGGAGCGGCTGGCCGCCGAGACCGGGGGCCACTACATCGACCAGTTCACCTACGCCGAGCGGGCGACCGACTGGCGGGGCAACAACAACATCGCCGAGTCGATCTTCGAGCAGCTGGCGATGGAGCGGTTCCCGGTACCGGAGTGGATCGTCGTGGGGGCCGGCACCGGGGGCACGTCGGCGACGATCGGGCGCTACGTGCGCTACCGCCGCCACCCCACGCGCCTGGCCGTCGTCGACCCCGAGAACTCCGCGTTCTTCCCCGGCTGGACGCTGAACGCGCCGGACTACTGCACCGGCATGCCGTCGCGCATCGAGGGCATCGGGCGGCCGCGGATCGAGCCGAGCTTCGTGCCCGGCGTGATCGACGTGATGATCCCGGTGCCGGACGCCGCGAGCATCGCCGCCGTCCGCCACCTGCGCGAGGTCACCGGCCGCTGGGCGGGCGGCTCGACGGGCACCAACCTGTGGGGCGTCTGGCAGCTGGTGGCGCGGATGCGGGCGGCCGGCGTGCGGGGCAGCGTGGTGACGCTGATCTGCGACGGTGGCGACCGCTACCAGCACAGCTACTACGACGAGGACTGGGTGCGGCGGCAGGGGATCTACCTCGCGCCGTACACCGCGACCTTGGAGCACTTCCTCGCGACCGGGGAGTGGGCGCCGCCCGAGCACTCCGGGAACTCGTGATGCTCGGGATCCCCGCTCGAGCCGCGGGCGCTACGCGTACACCCGCGGTGCCGCCGCGCCCGCCATCGGCACCGCCCGGCGCTCCAGCTTCGCCGCTGCCGCCAGCAGGTCGGCCTCCGCGCCCGGGCGGCCCACCAGCTGCACGCCCACCGGCCGCCCGCCGATGAGGACCGGGGCCACCACGGCGGGCAGGCCGGCGAGGTTCCACGCGGGGGTGCAGGAGAGCCGGGTGGCCGTGGTCAGGAGGCTCGAGGTGTAGCCGTGCCCGAGCATGGCGCCCGCGCGCAGGGCCGGCTGCGAGGTGACCGGGCCGAGCAGCACGTCGTAGGCGCCCTCGTCCATCCAGCCGAGCACGCGCTCGCGCCACGCGGCGCCGACGTCCGGCCGGGGCGGTGCGAAGCGCAGGAGGCGGCGGCCCTTGCGCACGACGGTGGCGGTGCACCTCCCCGCGGCGCCCATGTCGAGCTCGAGCGCCTCGGCGTGCCCGGCGACGCCGGCCTGCCAGCGCCGCGTCCACTGGGCGAGGAGCCCGCGGGGGTAGGGCGGGTCGGCGAAGGTGACGATCGCGCCGCCGGGCCCGGCACGCAGCCGGGCGGCCGCGCCGATGGCGGCGGCCCGGTGGTCGGCGTGCAGGCCCCGGGACGGCCACGGCGCGCGCAGCGACAACGCGATGCGGCGCGGGCCGGGCAGGTCCAGATCGACCGGGTCGCCCGCGAGCACGCCCAGTAGCAGCGCGGCGTCCTCTGCCGTGCGGGCAATGGGCCCGGTGGCGCCGAGCCCGCACCAGTGCTCGCCGGCCCCGCGGGGCAGCGGCACCACGTCCGGGCCGGGCTTGAGCCCGACGAGGCCGCAGCAGGCCGCGGGCACCCTGGCCGCGCCGCCGCCGTCGGTGGCGAGCGCCAGCACCGCCATCCGCGCGGCGACGGCCGCTGCGGCGCCCGACCCGCCGGGGTCGAGCGAGAGGTCGAGGGGGTTGCGCGGCGCCACCTGCGTGGCCTGCGTGAACGCCCATGCGCCCAGCTCGGGCACCCGCACCTTCCCCACGACGACGGCGCCCGCGGCGCGCAGCCGCTTCACGAGCTCGTCGTCGCGGCGCGCCGGGTCGGCGGACGTGGCGGCCGACCCGTGGCGGGTGGGGTAGCCCGCGACGTCGATGTCGTCCGGCACGGCGACCGGCACGCCGGCGAGGGGGAGCGCGAAGCGGTCGGGGCGGGCGTCCACCCCGCCTGCCTCGGCGAGCACGCGGACCGGGTCGTGTTCGGCGAAGGCGCCGACCTCGGGGTCGTTCTCGGCGATCCGGGCCAGGTGGGCCCGGGCGACGTCGACCGCGCTGCTGCGCCCGTCGCGCACCCGTGACACGATCTCGGCCGCGGTGAGCCCGGTCAGGTCGAGGGCGTCCATCCGCCCACCATGGCACCAAAGGCGCTGATCATGGGGAGGACCCGCCGGGCAGACCCCCGGTCGGGGGGTGTCGATCTTGCGGTCAGCCTGCGGGCTCGAGTGCCTGCGGCACGCCCTCCGCGATGTCGAAGATCCCGAGCAGGCCGGTGGCCTCCAGTGCGCGCGTGACGATCCGCGAGCCGGGCACGAGCCGCAGCGTGTGCCGCCTGCGGTCGGCCTCGTCCTTGGCCGCCACGAGCACGGCGAGGCCCGCCGACCCGAGGAAGGTGACGTCGGTGAGGTCGAGCACCAGCAGCGGCACGGCCGCGACCTGCTCGTCGAGCCGCGTGCGGAGCACCGGGGCGGTAAGGGTGTCGATCTCCCCGACGACGTGCACGACCCGCGCGTCGGGGCCGTGACTGACCACGTCGAACCGTACGACCTCGCCGATCTCGTCGTTGTCGTCCGTGGTTCCGTGGTCGGCGGGGATGTCGCCGCTCATGCGCACCGGCTCCTCGATGTGGGTCGTGGACTCGGAGTGCGGTCTGTCCTCGCGGGCCGCCGTTCAACCCTACGGACGGCCCATGGGGGGCACAACAACACCCCCCTCGTACAGCGGTGTGCCGGTCAGCCCGCGATGACCGCCCGCTCGAGGTTGTCGAAGATCGCGTTGTCGCCGTCGGGTACGACGGCCGACCCCTTCAGCATGATCCCCGAGCGGTTGGCGAAGATGAGGTTCCCCGCGATGTCCACGTCGCCGTCGATGTCGACGTAGACGCCGTACCGTCCGTTCTCGCCGAGCGTGTTCGCGTGGAGCGTGGTGAGCGCAGCCTCGCTGACGACGCGCACGCCGTCCTGCTTGTTGCCGCGAGCCTGGTTGTTCTCGACGAGGTTGTTCTGGGACGTCTGGGTGATCCCGATGCCGGACTCGTTGTTGTCGTAGACCCGGTTGCCACGGATGGCGTTGTCGTTGGCCTCGTTGACGTTGATGCCCTGGGCCGCGTTGGCGAACGAGTCGTTGCCCTCGACCGTGTTCCGGTCCGACCGCAGGTAGACCACGATTCCGTGGTGGTTGTTGCGGTAGACGACGTTGTCGCGGATGACGTTGTCGACGCAGTCCTCGGCGAGGATGATGCCGTGCTTGCCGTTGTCGTGCACGACGTTGCGCTCGATGGTGAGGTTGTGCGAGCCGGTGTGCGGGTCGATGCCGTAGAGCACGTTGTCGTGGATCTCGTTGTCGGAGATGACGAGCCCGCCCACCTCGTAGCTGTAGAGGCCGAAGAAGTTGTGGGACACGATGCTGTTGGTGAGCTTCCCGCCGGTGCCCTCCGTGCGCCACGACAGGCCGTAGGACTCCACCTCGCCGTGGCCGAGGTAACGGATCTCGGCGTGGTCGATGTTCATCTGCCCGCCGTCGCGGGCGAGCAGGAAGCCGCGGCCGTCGGCCGGCTCCGTGTCGACGGTGCCCTTGGCGGGGTCCCACGACGTGATGCAGGCGCCGCTCACGTCGATGCTGCCCCCGAAGGCCTTCACGGAGGCGTACCGGCCGGCCGTGCTCAGCAGCTTGAGCCAGCGCGTGGTCGGCGCGGAGATCTGCAGCGAGGTGCCGGGCAGCAGCGCGAGGTCCGCGCCGAGCAGCCACTCGCCCGGCGCCTCTTCGCGCAGCAGGTCGGGGTTGGCCACCGCCCGCGCGAGCGCGGGTAGCGTGGCGCCCTGCCCCGCGGTGACGACCACGGCGTTCTGCGGCGGGTCGAAGTGCGCCGCCACGCCGTCCGGCGGGGGTGGGGCCGGAGCCTCGGCCGCCTCGCGGGTGCAGGGGTGGGCCGGGTCGATCCGGACGGCCGCGGGCAGCTCGTGCCGCACGAGCTCCTGCGGGGTGGGCGGGATGCTCCCGATCGTGGCGAGCGCGATCGCGCCGCCCAGCACCGCGAGCGTCGCCACCACGAGAGCGGCGCGCGTGGGGATCTGCGAGGTCTTCATGGTCCTCCTCGGCCTGCGGCGTCGTCAGCTGGTCGCGCCGACGGGCACCGGTGGCACCCGGCGCCTGCGGACGCCCGCCCGCCGCTGCCGGGTGGTGTGCACCTGTTCGAGCACGATGGCCAGCAGGATCAGCGGCACGCCGATCGCGCTGAGCAGGTTGAGCGGCGGCAGGCTGAGGTCGTTCGTCCCGTGCTGCTGGATCGGCCCGCGCAGCGCCTCGAGCGCGTGCACGCTCGAGCCGGTCAGGTGGAACGGGCTTCCGGGCAGGGCGTTGACGCCCAGGTCCAGGGCGTCGACGCGCACCTCGTCGGCGCGGACGATGTCGGGGGAGCGCGAGTGGATGCCCTCCGCGGCGCCGTCGATCGTCACTCCGGAGATCGTGGTGGCCGCCGCGACGTCGATGGCGGTGGCGCCGCCCGTGATGCGGCCGCCGATGATCTCCGTGTCCGTGCTGGCGGTGCGGATGGCGTCCGACCCCACGTTGCGGGCCACGAGGTCCGCGATGACCACGCCCGTGGTGCCCGGGGTCGCCACGACGCCGTCGCGCCCGCCGTCGAGGACCAGCCCGGCGAGCCGCACGGCCACCGCGCCGCGCTCGACGCGGACCGCGGCGCGCGAGTCCTTGACCTGCACGCCGCTCAGGAGGACGTGCTTCCCGCCGATCCCGACGCCTGCGACGCGGGCCCCGTCGATCGTCGAGTCCCGCAGCTCGAGGCCGTCGGTGCTCTTCTCGATGACGATGCCGCGCCGGCCGCCCGAGGTCCGCAGGTGGTCGAGCGCGATCCGCGAGCTGCTGACGTGGACGTAGACGCCGGCGGGCTGGTCGGTGGCGCTGAAGTCGGTGACGTGCAGGTCGGCCGAGCGGTTGATCCGCAGGCCGCCCGCCTGGTCGCTCGAGGTGTCGATCCCGGACAGCTCGGCGCCCGTCTGGCCCACCACGACCACTCCGTAGCCGCCGTTGCTGTTCGTCGTGATGCCGGTGACCGGCCGTCCGGTGCTCTCCCCGGCGACCACCACGCCGTTGTCGCCGTTGCCGACGGCCCGGATGCCGCTCATGGTCGTGCCGCGGTCCCCGGTGAGGACGAGCCCGTCCCCGACCGACTCGCTGAACGTGACGTCCTCGAGGTGCACGGCATCGGACCGGGACAGCTCCAGGCCGGTGGTGTTGCGCTGCAGCGTGGTGCGCACGAGCGAGCCGGTGGCGCCACGGTTGAACGTCACGCCGGCCCGTCCGCCCTCGATCCCGGTGGACGCGGTGCCGAGGTCGGCGATCGTCGAGTCGACGGCGTCGAACCGGCCGCCCGCGGACACGGCGAAGTAGGGCCGCCCCGGTGCCGTGGGTGCCACGGCCTGCCGGGTGCCGGGATCGGCCGAGGTGACGGTGACGCCCTTCAGCGACACGCGTCCGCTGCCGGTGTAGATCGAGGCCGCGTCCTGCGGGGTGGCCCCGCCGACCAGCTCCAGCCGCTTGACCGGGTCCTCGACCGCCAGCGAGGTCCCCGGGGTGAGCACGATCATCGCGCCCAGCGTGGCGGTGTCGCCGGACGTCGCGAGCCAGTCGCTGGGCAGCGCCTTGTCGAGCGTGTTGAGGGTGTTGGCGCCGCCACCGCGACCGACCTGGCGGGTGAGCCGGCCGTCGGTCACCACGTCGATCCGGTTCGTGCGCACGATGGCCATCCGGTGCGGCCGGCCCCGCTTGTCCCACGTCACGCGGACCTTCCGGGCCGCCTCGGCGCGCTTCGCGGCTGCCCTGGCGGCAGCCCGCGCCTGCGCCGCGGCGCGCTCGGCGGCCGAGGGGCCGTGCGAGCCCTCGGGCTCGGGCTGCTGGGCCGGCAGCGGCGCCGCGGCCGGGGCGGCAGCAGGCGGGCGGGCCGGCGCCGGTGCCGCGTACGCGACCCCGGGGAGGAACTCGGCGGTCAGCAGGACACCGACGGTCCCGAGCACCGCCCCCGCTGCGATCAGCCTGCCGAAGCGCCGGCGGCCGGTCATACGGCCGCCTCCGTGCGCGGCTCGGCCGGCGCCTCCGGCTGCTGGGCATCGGCCGGTGCCTGCCCCTGCGGCCGGCTCCCCGGCTGCGACGTGCGCACCACCTCGCCGTTCTCGACGGCCACCTGGCGGGTGAGCCACCGCTGGCGGCGGATCGTGAGCAGCGCCTGGATCTTGATCACGGCCATGACCCAGGACACGAAGACGTAGCCGGGCACGAGGAAGAAGCTGGACGGCCTGCGCCGGATGTGCGGCAGCAGCTTGGCCGAACGGCTGATCTGCCACCAGAGCGCGAGCACCGCCGCGAAGATCCAGTTCTGGTTGACTAGCGCGACCACCATGAAGATCGGGCCGAGCAGGAGCGTGAACCCGCTGACGGCCTTGTCGATCATCGTGTAGGCGAGGAACGGGTGGCGCCACACCCAGGGCTTCGAGAGAGCCCGCAGGTCCGAGCGCCACGTGTTGCGGGCCCAGCGCAGCCGCTGGCGGAAGAAGATCCGCCACTGGTCCGGGAACGTCGACCACACCTCGGCGGTGCGCTGCATGTACGTGAGGTGGCCGCGTTCGAGGACGAGCGTCGTGAGGCGCTTGTCGTCCCCCGACAGGCAGGGCACGCCCCAGAACGTCTCGTCCATGAAGTCGTCCTCGATCTCGAGCAGGAGCGCGCGGCGGTAGACCGCGGTCCGCCCGGAGAGGCACGAGACCGCCTTGCCGAGGTACGTCTGGCTGGCGTTCTCGTCGAAGTAGCGGTGGTCGAGGAACATGTCGGTGATCCGCGACAGGAACCCGCGCCCGCCGTAGACGGACTGGCGGGTTCCGACGCCGCCGACGCGCGGGTCGGCGAACGGCTTGCACACCTCGAAGGCGACGTCGGGCGCCCAGACGGTGTCGGAGTCGACCAGTGCCACGAGATCCGTCTTCGCCTTGCGCCAGCCCCGCCGCAGCGCGTCCCGCTTGCCGGGCACGGTGGTGACCACGACCGACACCGGGTAGCGGCGGGCGATCTCCTGGCAGATCCGGTCCGAGGCGTCGATCACGAGGATGACCTCGTCGACGTCGTTGGCGAGCCACGACTCGATCGCCGCGGCGAAGACGTGCGGGTCCTCCTGGTAGACCGGCACGACCAGGCTGATGGACAGGCGGTGCTCGTCGAGGGCGGGCTGGTAGAGCACCGCCGGGATGCGCCGCACGAGCCAACAGCCCCAGCGGAACAGGCCGAGCAGCCCCAGCGGGGTGCCCAGCACGTAGTAGTAGATGGGAAGGTTCATGCCGGCTCGCGGTGCTGCCGGTCGACACCCGCCATGGCGCGGGCACGCAGCTGGTCGGCCCCTGCCGCGTGGGTGGCGGCGTCGACCTCGTGGTCGACGACCGCGGCCAGGCGGTCGTTGACCTCGACCACGGCCGAGAGCAGCGGCATGTCCACGCCGAGGGTGTCGGCGAAGCCGAGGAAGCCCTGGGTGTCCTTGGGCAGGCAGACGCCGCCGTAGGGGGCGCCGCCGCGGATGCCGTACTCCGGGTTGATCGAGCCTTCGGCGGAGCGGGCGACGGTGGCGGCG
>NZ_BAABJO010000025.1:0-133695 GCF_039543345.1 Pseudonocardia adelaidensis
ACGGATCAGAACAAGATCACACAACGGGCAGGATCAGCGGGAACGACACACCTAACAAAGTACTACTAGTGTCCCGAGTCGAAAGTCCACCACGTATCTCGACGGCCCAGCTCCACGCTGAGCGCACCGGCGAACCGGCCGAGTACGCCCGGTACGAGGCCGGCTCGCCGGCGCACTCAGCGAGAAGCTGGATCCGCCGATATACACACCGAACTTCCGACTCGGGACACTAGTGCCCCCCGCCTCGGACGCCGACCAGACCGACCGCCCCGCGCAGCCCTACGCAGCCCACGCAGCCGACGCAGCCCACGCAGTCGACGCACCCGACACAGGCCACGCAGCGGCGGCAGCCCACGCAGCCCAGGCAGGCGATGCACGCCACGAGGGCCACGCTGAGCAGGGTCAGCACCGAGCCGATGATCCCGACGCTGCCCGCCGTGGCGACGCTGCCCGCCACCGCCGCGCTCCCGGACGTCGCCACGCTCCCGGCCACCGCGACGCTGCCCGCCGTGGCCACGCTCCCGGCGACGGCGGCGCTGCCCCCGGTGGCCACGCTCCCGGCCACGGCCACGCTGTTGTCCGTCGCGATGCTCCCGCTGACCGAGAGTTCCTGGGCACCCATCCGCCGGAGGTTACCCGGGGATGATCCGCCGCTTGCGCAGATCGTCGAACAGGCCGAGCAGCATGGCCTCGGTGTCGACGTAGCGGTGGAAGCCGAACCGGCGCGACTTCGAGGTGTCGGCGAACATGTCGTAGTCCCAGGACAGGACGAAG
This sequence comes from Pseudonocardia adelaidensis, assembly GCF_039543345.1. NCBI lineage: Bacteria > Bacillati > Actinomycetota > Actinomycetes > Pseudonocardiales > Pseudonocardiaceae > Pseudonocardia > Pseudonocardia adelaidensis. Next base: position 775 of record NZ_BAABJO010000025.1, read on the forward strand.
TCGCCGAACGCCCACGACGAGACGTCCGCGTACGGGGTCGGGGCGAGCCCGTGCCGCGCGACCATCGCATCCCACACCGGTTCCTTGTCCGCCATGACGTCCTGCAGCGACATCGGCAGGGGCGGCGCGAGCTCCAGCCCGAACGCGTCGGCGACGACCGGCCACATCCGGTTCCAGCGGAACAGGTCGCCGTTGGCGATGTTGAACGCCTCGTTGGCGCAGCGCGGGTCGGTGGCCGCCCAGACCGTGGCCTCGGCGAGCAGACTGGCGTCGGTCAGCTCCAGCAGCGCGTCGTAGGCACCCGGCTTGCCCGGGAACCGCAGCGGCACGCCCAGCTCCTTGCTGATCGACGCGTACACCGCGAGCACCACGCCGACGTTCATCGGGTTGCCGAGCCCGAACCCCGCCACCACCGACGGCCGGATCGCCGACCAGGTCCAGCCGCCTGCGGCCGCTCGCTCCTCCACGAGGTGCTGCTGGTCGACGTTGAACTCCGGCGGCATGTGCGGCGGGTCGCTCTCCTTGGCCGGCGTGGCGAACGGGCCGAGGTGCGCGCCGTAGACCTTGTAGCCCTGCATGAGACCGACGTGCTGGAGGTCGGGGGCCACCTCGCCGGCCACGTCGAGCACGGTGCGCAGCATCGTGACGTTCGGTGCGACGAGCTCCGACCACGTCGGCCGGTCCTGGTAGGCGGCGTAGAACACGTGCGTGATGCCGGGTTGGGCGCGCAGGGCCTCCCGCACGGAGGCGGGGTCGAACAGGTCGGCGGCCAGGTGGCGCACCGGGCCGTCGGTGGGCCCGCCGCGGCGCGACAGGCCGACGACCTCCCAGTCGGGCAGGCCGGCGAGGTGTTCGGCGAGCGTGCCGCCGATGACGCCGCGGGCGCCGACCACGAGCGCGGTTCTGGTCATGGGTGTCCTCCTCAGACCGTGACGGGGACGCGGCGCCGGTCGAGCGCCACGGAGACGACGGCGACCGCGACCCCGGCCGCGGCCATGGCCGCCCCGACGAGGTTGGCGGCGGGGAACCCGAGCCCGGCGTCGATCACGAGGCCGCCGAGCGCGGCGCCGATGGCGTTGCCGAGGTTGAAGGCGCCGATGTTGGCGGCGGCGGCCATCGTGCCTGCGCTGCCCGCGGCGTCGATCACCCTGGTCTGCAGGCCGGGCGCGGTGGCGAACGCGGCGGCGCCCACGAGGAACAGCGTGATCGCGGCCGGTACCGCCGAGTGCACCGTGACCGTGAATAGCGCGAGGGCGACCGCGAGCGCCCCGATCGTCCCGATGATCGCGGGCATCAGGGCGCGGTCGGCGATCCGGGCCCCGACGAGGTTCCCGACGACCAGCCCCACCCCGAACAGCAGCACCAGCCAGGTGAGCGCGCTCGACGGGAAGCCTGCGACGTCGACCATGAGCGGCGCGACGTAGGTGAACGACGCGAACACGCCGCCGAAGCCGAGCGCGGTCATCCCCAGAGCCAGCCACACCTGGGGACGGCGGAACGCCGCCAGCTCGGCACGCAGGTTGGCGGCCGGGTCGGCGGGGCGGTCGGGCACGAGGGCCAGCACGCCGATGGCGCCGACCACGCCGAGCGCGGCCACCACCCAGAACGTGCTGCGCCAGCCGAACGCCTGGCCGAAGAGCGTGCCGAGCGGCACGCCGACGACGTTGGCCAGGGTGATCCCCGTGAACATCATCGCGATCGCGGCGGCCCGGCGCTGCGGCGCGACGAGCCCGGCGGCGACGACCGACCCCACGCCGAAGAACGCGCCGTGGCACAGCGAGGCGACGATGCGGCTGACCATCATCAGCGCGTAGTCGGGCGCGAGCGCAGACCCGATGTTGCCGATGATGAACAGCCCCAGCAGCCCGATCAGGACGGGCTTGCGCCGCAGCCGCGTGGCTGCCGCGGTGAGCAGTGGTGCCCCGACGAACACGCCCAGCGCGTAGCCGGAGACGAGCAGGCCCGCGGCGGGGATGTCCACGTGGAAGTCGGCGGCGATCTCGGGGAGCAGGCCGGTCGGCACGAACTCCGTGGTGCCGATGGCGAAGGCGCTGATGGCGAGGGCCAGCAGGGCGAGCGGCATGAGAGGACGACCTCCAGACGAAGCGGACGCGGGTACCGCGCGTCTGCAACAGTTGCACACGCGGGCTATTAGCGCCAAGCGGGTATGGTGGTCCCCACAGGGGAGGTGGGCATGGCGATCGCCGACGACGCCGTCGAGGTGCGGGCTCAGGGCTGGCGCACGCTCGCCGCGCTGCACAGCCGGCTGGAGGAGTCGCTCGAGAAGGCGCTGCAGTCGGAGTTCGGCCTGTCCGTCGTCGAGTACACGGTGCTCGACACCCTCGCCCGGCAGGACGGCTGGCACATGCGCATGCAGCAGGTCGCCCGGGCCGCCGCGCTCTCGCAGAGCGCCACCACCCGGCTCGTCACCCGCCTGGAGAACCGCGGCCTGCTCAGCCGGTACCTGTGCCCCGACGACCGGCGCGGCATCTACAGCCAGATCACCGACCAGGGCCGCGACCTGCTCGAACGCGCCAGGCCGGTGCACGACGCCACGCTCAAGGAGGCGCTCGACGCCGCGGCGGCCCTGCCGGAGCTCGGCCGGCTCGTCGACGCGCTGCACGGGGCAGCAAGCCAGGAGAAGCCACGGCAGGACGCGGGCTCGTAGCCTCGGCGGATGGTCAGCGTGCGCTACATCGTCGACGACGTGGACGCGGCCGTCGACTTCTACACCACCCACGTCGGGTTCGAGGTGAAGATGCGCCCGGCACCCGGCTTCGCGATGCTCTCCCGCGGGGACCTCACGCTCCTGCTGAACGCACCGGGTGCGGGCGGCGGCGGGCAGCCGATGGCCGATGGCACCCCGCAGGAACCGGGGGGATGGAGCAGGTTCCAGATCGAGGTCGACGACCTCGACGCCACCGTCGCCCGGCTACGGGAGGCGGGCGCCACCTTCCGCGGCGACGTCATCACCGGTCGGGGCGGGCGGCAGGCCCTGGTGCAGGATCCCGCCGGCAACGTCGTCGAGCTGTTCCAGGGCTAACCGAACGTGGCCCTCCAGGCGCGGTAGCCGCCGTCGAGGTCCGTGGCGTTGCGCAACCCGAGGTCCTGCAGCGACGCGGCCGCGAGACTCGAGCTGTACCCCTCCGAGCAGACGACGATCCAGGTGACGTCGTGGTCGACGGCCTCCGGGATGCGCGCGTCGGAGGCCGGGTCGAGCCGCCACTCGATGTGGTTGCGCTCGATCACCAGCGCACCGGGCAGCTCGCCCTCCTCGGCGCGCTGCCACGCCGGGCGGGTGTCCACGAGGTACGCGCCCTGGCGCACGAGCTCGGCGGCGCGGCGCGGATCCGGCCGGTCGAGCCGGACGCGGGCGGCCGCGAGCAGGTCGTTCACGGTGGTCATCCCACTCCCTTCAACGGGCCGGCCTCCGACGAACCGGACTCGACGAGCACACTGCGGGTCCTGCGCAGCCGCGCGCCCGGCTCCACGGCGTAGTACGACATCGCGGTGAGCGGCGGGGAGTACGCGTGCACCGACACGGCAGGCGTCGCGTCGGTGTTCCGGACGTCGTGCACGTGCCCCAGCGGGAAGCCGAGGCTGCGTCCGGCGCGCACCCGCCGCTCGCGCAGGCCGTGGCCCACCCAGCGCTGCTCGACGAGGCTGCCGGACACGACCGTGAGCGCCCCGAGCGAGCCCGCGTGGTCGTGCAGCTCGGCGGTCTGCTCGGTGGCCCAGCTGATCAGCCAGACGTCCCAATGCACTTCTGATGGATCAACGCCGCCAGGCGGAGATCCATCAGGGAAGGCGACGTACTCGTCGCTGCGCAGCAGGCGGTACCAGCGCCGCTCCGGGTCGACCCGTACCTCGTGGCGGCCGGCGCGCACCTCGGCGGCGACGTCGCGGGTCAGGGCGGTGAGATCGGCGAGGGCGAGGGGCGTGGGGGCGTGCGGCAGCACGGAGGGCTCCAGCGGTGACGGTTCGAGCGGACGGGGGAAGGTCAGCTCGGGCGACAGCACTGGTCGAAAGCGTCCGCGCGACGAGAACCCCAGATCTCTCCGAGGACGGCGGCGGGCGACATGTGCGTATACGACCACACCCCGCCGCGGGATTTCCACCCGCTCCCACGGCCCGGGATCAGCGCCGTAATGTCCGGGCAAGCCGAGACCCCTGCCCGCTGATCACACCGCCCGGAGCCGGCGCTCCTGCGCGGCGCGGCGGAGCGTGTCACGCACCGTCGCGGCGATCCACGACGGCCGGCCGAGCACGACTGCCGCCCGGAACCGGAGCAGGATCCATCCGCAGCGGCCCAGGCAGGTGGCCCGGTTCAGGCCGCGCACGGCCCCGCCCCGAGGCCCTGCGCGGCGATCTCGGAACGATCATGAGTGGGCGGCGAGCCACTCGCGCAGGTCACCGAGCGGGGCGTCCCGCTCCGGCTCGTTGTAGATCTCGTGCCAGAGCCCCTCGTACCAGCGGACGGTGAGGTCGGGCGAGCCGCAGCCGGCCTCCAGGCGGCGGAACCCGGACGCGTCGACGATCGCGTCCAGCGTGCCGTGCTGCATGAGGACGGGCAGCCGCAGCTCCCGCGCCCGCTCCGGGAGTACCTCGAACTGCCCGACGACCGCCGTGGACAGGCCGAGGGTGGGGCGACCGTGGTGCACGAGCGGATCGGCCCGGTAGGCCGCGTACACCGCCGGGTCCTTGCTGATCTTCGAGGCGTCGATGCCCGCCGGGCGCAGCGTCGGCGCGACCTTCCCGACGGCCCGCAGCACGCGTACCGCCGCCTTCGGCACCGTGTTGTTGGCGAGCGCCGGGGCGGAGAGCACGAGCCCGGCGAGGTCGGCCTGGTGGTCGAGCGCGTACGCCAGCGCGATCTGGCCGCCCATGCTGTGGCCGAGCAGGAACACCGGGAGGCCGGGGTGCCGCGCCGCGACCGTGCGCCGGAACGCGTCGAGGTCGGCCAGCCAGTCGGCGTAGCGGCGCAGGTGCGCGCGCCGCCCGCCGGAACGCCCGTGACCGCGGTGGTCGACGCCGTACACGGCCCAGCCCGCCGGGACGAGCGCGTCGACCACGTTGCCGTAGCGCCCGGCGTGCTCACCGAGCCCGTGGCAGATCAGCACCACCCCGCGCGGGTCGCCCGCTGGGAGCCGGCCCTGCCAGAACAGCTCCACGCCACCGACCCCGGGAAGCCGACCCTCGATCCGCTGGTGTTCCACGGGCGGCTTCGTCAGCGCAGACCACTCATGGCGTCGTCCTCCACCAGGTCGCCGTCCGCCACCGGGCTCGCCGGCTTGAGCTCGACGTCGTGCCGCACCTCGGCCTCCTCCGCCACCTCGAGCAGCGCCGCCACCGGCTCGCGGCCCGGGGCCGCCACGGACAGCCCGTACTCGCCTGCGCCGATGTCGCCGATCCGGTACGCGCCCTGCGCATCGGTGTCGACCGCGTCGACGGCCTCCCCGTCCTGCACGAGCGTGACGCGGGCACCTGCGATCGGGCCGTCCTGGCCGTGGACGGACCCCGACACGGACGCGGAGCGCGCGATCAGCACGTCGGTCTCGGTGGCCGAGCCGGTGACCGTGATCGCGACGGCGCCCGGCTGGTGGCCCGCGGCGGTCGAGACGAGCACGTACCCGCCCGGCGCCGGGGCGGACACCTCGCCCCGCCCCTCCGCGTCGGCGGCACCGGCGGCCACGTCTCCACCGCGGTCGTCGAGCAGGGTGACGGTGGCGCCGCCCACCACCGTGCCGTCGCGGCGGACCACGCGGTAGCGCACCGGCTGCGCGGCGCCGGCCTCGACGGGCGCATCCTGTTCCTCGGGATGTTCCATCGCGACCACGGGGGCGCTGTCCTGGTGCAGCCCCGCGTCGGCGAACCCGAAGGTCCGCAGGAGGGCGAGATCGGCCGCGGCCTGCTCGGCGGCCTTCTCGTCGGGCGTCTGCCGGCCGCGACGGCGCTCCGGCTCCGGATCCGGTGCGGCGGGTGGCTCCTCCTCGGCGAACCGGCTCGGCACGGCCGCCGGGACGTGCTCGGCCTCCGTCTCGTCCCGCTCGGTCGGGAGCGGCGCCTCCGCCGCCGGTACCGCCGGACGTGGGCGGCCGGCGAGCGCTTCGGGCTCGACCCAGACCCCCTGGGGCTGGGGTGCCGGCTCCGCCGCGACCGGCTCGGGCGCCGCCGTCACCGGGACGTCCTCGGCCTCCGTCTCGTCCCGCTCGGTCGGGAGCGGCGCCTCCGCCGCCGGTACCGCGGGACGTGGGCGGCCGGCGAGCGCTTCGGGCTCGACCCAGACCCCCTGGGGCTGGGGTGCCGGCTCCGCCGCGACCGGCTCGCGCGCCGCCGTCGCGTCGTCCTCGACCGTGTCCGCGGACGCCTCCGGTGCCACCCCGGGCTCGATCCAGGCGGGCCGCGCCGGGGTGGCGGGCTCCGCCGCTACCACCTCGGCCGGGGTCTCCTGCTCCTCACGCGCATCCGCGCGCGACTCGGGCTCGGCCGGGGCGACCGGCGCAGGCACCTCCGGTTCGGCGGGCGTCTCGACCGCCGGCGTGGTGGCCTCCTCCGGAGCGGACGCGTCAGCGGCCGGGACGATCCGCAGCGGTGCCGGCGGGGCGGGCGGCTCGCGCCACGGCTGCCCGCCGCCCAGCCCGACGGCCATGCGGGCGCCGCGCTGCCACGGGGCGTTGTCACCGTCGAGAGCGTGCGATGGAGGCTCCGCCGACTCCCGCTGCACCCGCCCGGCAACGGGCGTCGGGCGCGGCGAGGGCGGCACGAACACCGGTGCGGGCGGCTCCGGGGCGGGCGGTGCGGCTTCCGGGGCCGCAGGGGCCGCCGCGGCGACGGTCGCGGTGACCGGCGTGGGGCGGGGCTGCGCCGGCTCGGGGCGGGCGGCGGGCGGCGCGGCGACACGCGGGGTGGCGACCCGCGGAGCGGCCTGCGCCATCGAGCCCGCCTGCTGCCGGAGCCGGACGAGGTCGGCCACGGTGCGCGGTTGGGCGGCGGTCGCGGCGAACTGGCGGCGCACCCGGGGTACGAACCGCACGGCCAGCAGGACGAATCCCGCGACGACCAGCGCCAGCCCGATCAGAACGAGCGTGTTCATCGGACTTCTCCGCCCGCCCGCTCTGTCATGTCCCGACGCTCTCCGCTCCGCATCCGCCTTCGCCCGCGGCGGGCGTCCGGTGGCCGGGGACGGCGGTGGACCGCCGTGCCCCGCGGGAGCCCGCCGCAGGGAACCTAGCACCTGTTCCTGATCTGGGCAGGGAGCGACGGAGAGCGTGTTGGCGCAGGTCACGGGCCGAAGCGTGATCGCTTGCCGATCCCGGCATGCTTGCCGGGACTGCGGGGAAGGGAAACGTGTGGACAGCGAGCTGATCGAACTGGCGGCCGCGCACGGCGTCGCCACGAGCTATCGGGACGGGGACCGGCGCCCGGTCCAGGTGGATCCCGAGGTGGTGGTCCGGGTGCTGGGCCTGCTCGACGTCGACGCCGGGAGCCCGGGAGCGCGGCGCGGGGCGCTGGCCGCGGCCCGCGAGCGTGCGGCGAAGGGGCGGCTGCCGGGCACGATCGCCGCCCGCGCGGACCGGTCGCGCGAGCTCCCCGAACCGGGCGTGCTGGTCGACGAGGCGGGCGCGCGGCGCGAGGTCACCGAGATCCCGGCCGGGCTGGAGCCGGGGTGGTACCGGTTGGAGCTGGCGGAGCAGGAGGTCACGGTGGCCGTGGCGCCGCCCGCGTTGCCGGAGCCGGCGCGGGGCTGGGGATGGATGCTGCAGCTCTACGCGCTGCGGTCGGCGGGCTCGTGGGGCATCGGGGACCTCGGCGACCTGCGGGCGTTCACGGAGTGGACCGGCGCGGAGCACGGCGCGGACGCGGTGCTGCTCAACCCGCTGCACGCGATCACGCCCGTACCCCCGGTGCAGCCGTCGCCCTACACCCCGTCGAGCCGGCGCTTCGGCACACCGCTCGCGCTGCGGATCCCCGACCTCACCGCGTACGCCCGCGCCGACGGGGCGACCCGCGCGGAGGTCGACGCGCTGCGCCCGGAGCTCGCGGGTGGCCGGATCGAGCACGACCGGGTGTGGGCCGCGAAGCGGGCGGCGCTGGAGCTGCTCTGGCGCGGGGAGGGCCGGCCGGAGCCGCGAGGGGTGGGCGCCGACCTCGAGGAGTTCGCCACCTACTGCGCACTGGCCGAGCGGTACGGCGCACGCTGGAGCCGGTGGCCACAGGGCCTGCGCCGGCCCGACGGCCCGGACGTCGCGGCCGCGAGGGCGGAGCTGGCCCCGCGGGTCGCGTTCCACGCGTGGGTTCAGCTGCAGGTGCAGGACCAGCTCGCAGCGGTGCGGGACGCGGCCAGGGCGGTCGGCGTACGGGTCGTGCACGACCTCGCCGTCGGCTGCGACCCGGAGGGTGCCGACGGCTGGGCGCTGCAGGACGTGCTCGCGCAGGGCGTCCGGGTGGGGGCCCCGCCGGACGCGTTCAGCCAGCAGGGCCAGGACTGGGGGCTGCCGCCGTGGCGCCCGGACCGGCTCGACGCCACCGGCTACGCGGCGTACCGCGACCTCCTGCGCGCCCTGCTCCGCCAGGCCGACGGGCTGCGCATCGACCACGTCGCCGGGCTGTGGCGGCTGTGGTGGGTGCCGCCCGGCGAGGGGCCGGACCGCGGCACGTACGTGCACTACGACGCGGACGTCATGCTCGCCGTGCTCGCGCTCGAAGCGCACCGGGCCGGGGCGCTCGTGATCGGGGAGGACCTGGGCACGGTCGAGCCGGAGGTCACGCAGGGCCTGGCCGAGCGGAACATGCTGGGCTCGTCGGTGCTGTGGTTCACCCGCGATCTCGACGCCCCGGGCCGCCCGCTGCTGCCCCCGCGGGAGTGGCCGGAGGCGTCGGTGGCGACCATCTCGACCCACGACCTCCCGACGGCCACCGGGTTCCTACGCGGCGAGCACGTGCGGGTGCGCGCCGAGCTCGGGCTGCTCGACGACGTGCCGGCCGAGGAGGCCAAGGCGACCGTCGACCGGCTGGAGCTGGTCGAGCTGCTCCGCGAGGAGGGCCTGGTGACCGGGCCGGAGCCCGGGGAGGACCAGCTCGTCGTCGCGATGCACGCGCTGCTGGCGCGCAGCCGCTCGCGGCTGGTGCTCGTCTCGCCGTACGACGTGGTGGGAGAGGTGCGCCAGCCCAACCTTCCCGGCACGGTCGACGAGTACCCGAACTGGCGGCTCCCCCTGCCCGTCACGGTGGAGGAGCTGCGCGACGACCCGCGGGTGCGGGTCGTGGTCGACGAGCTGCGCCTGTACCGCGGCGGGCAGGATGACGGACATGTCTGACGAGAGCCGCGCAGGCGCCGCAGCCGACCTCCTGTGGACAGCCTGGACCTCCGGCGAGCGGATCGGCGCCCTCCCCGACGATGTCCGGCCGCGCGACGACGCGGAGGGGTTCGCCACGCAGCTCGCGATCGGCGGCCACGCCGGGCGGACCTACGGCTGGAAGATCGCGGCGACCACCACGGCGGGGCAGGCCCACATCGGCGTGACCGGCCCGCTGCCCGGCCCCCTGTTCGAGCGGTTCCGCCACGATCCCGGCGACGTCCTGCCCAGCGACGACATGCACATGCGCGTGGTCGAGGCCGAGTTCGCCTACCTGGTGGGCGCCGACGTCGCCCCGGACGCGGCACCGGACGAGATCGTCGCCGCGGTCGACGGCCTGCACCTGGCCGTCGAGGTGCCCGACTCGCGGTTCGCGCGCTACGAGACGGCCGGCGGGCCCCAGCTCCTCGCCGACTGCGCCTGCGCCGGCCGGTTCGTGCTCGGCCCGCAGGTGTCCGGGTGGGCAGAGCACGACCTGTCCACATGGGGAACGGAGGTGTGGATCAATGGGGAACGGGCCGCCACCGGGAGCGGCGGCAACGTGCTGGGCGACCCGCGGAACGCGCTCGTCTGGGTCGCCGAGGACCTGCGCCGCTACGGCCGCGGACTGCGCGCCGGCGAGCTCGTCACCACCGGCACGACGACCGCCCCCGTGCCCGTCGGTCCCGGTGACGAGGTGCGCGCCGCCTTCGGCGAGCTCGGCGAGGTGTCCTTCTGCTTCGCGGGCTGAGCGCCGTGCGGCTCCGGCTCACCGGTCAGGGCGCTGTGCCGACGAGCTGGTGGGGACCGCCACAGCAGGCGCGCCGACGCAGGTGGCCGTGCAGAGCCGCATCCCGAGCATCGCCCGCATCCCCTCGTCTGCGACCGCTCGTCCCCGGCTACGGCGGTTGCCGGGTCGGCGCAGGAGCCACGAGGCCCGCGAGCGGGCTCCACGCCGGCCGGATCCCGCTGGCCACCCCGGCGCGCCAGCGGCCATCATCGGGGAGTGGAGTCGACCCGACTGGACCGCTGGCTGTGGGCGGTCCGGCTGACCAAGACCCGACCGGATGCCGCGGCCGCCTGCCGCGGCGGGCACGTGCGCGTGAATGACCGCCCCGCCAAGCCGGCCACGCCGGTGCAGCCGGGCGACGAGGTGCGGGCCCGGGTGCACGACCGGACGCGGGTGGTCGAGGTCGTGCGGGTCATCCAGAAGCGGGTGGGCGCCGCCGACGCGGCCACGTGCTACATCGACCGCACGCCCGCTCCGCCGCCCGAGGCGCTCGTGCCGGTGGCGCGCCGGGAGCGCGGTGCCGGGCGCCCGACGAAGCGGGAGCGCCGCGTCCTCGACGCCTTCCGCTCCGGACGGGTTTAGGCCGTGTCCCAGCGGGCCCCGCTCAAGCCGCCGCAGCCTCCTCCGCGCGCACGACCGGCCGCCGGGAGCGCTCACGCAGGCCCAGCGCCGTGACCGAGGCCACCACGACGAGCAGCCCGGCCCACTGGCTGGGCTCCAGGTGGGTGCCGAGCAGCCCCACGCCGATCAGCGCGGCCGTCACCGGGAACGCCAGCTCGGCGAGGGTGGCACGGGCGGCGGCCGTGGAACGCAGGCCGATGTAGTACAGGGTGAGGCCGAGCAGGCCGGGCACCAGCGCGAGCAGCACCAGCGGGCCGAGCTGGGCGCCCGTCACCGCGACCGGAGCACCCTGCGCGAGCAGCACGACGGCGCTGGCCGGGAGCCCGATGGCGAACCTCAGCACGGTGACGTCGCGGCTGGCGATGCGCACGCTGACCATGCGCCCCAACACGGTGCCGACGGCCCACAGCGCCGCGGCGGCCACGGCGAGCAGCGCGGCGGTGACAGCCTGCGGCGCCGCCGAGAGCGGGTCCGGGAAGGCCATCAGCCACGCCCCGCCCAGCGCGGGCACGGCGAACAGCCAGTAGCCCCGGCGCAGGCGTTCTCCCAGCAGCAGCGCGGCCGCGACCACGGCGATGACCGGCTGGAGCTTCTGCAGGACGAGCGGGGTGACCGGGTCCCCGTAGCGGAACGCCTGCGTGAACAGCGCCGTGGCCACCGCGGACGCGCCTGCGCCGATCAGCACCAGCGCCACCCGCTCCGCCCGGCTCGCCGCGCCGAACGCCCGTACCGCCGACGGGACGAACGGCAGCAGGACCACGACGATCAGCAGGTGCTCCCAGAACACCACGGTGGCGGCCGGGAGCTGGCCGGCGAGGGGTTGTCGCAGCAACCCGTCGGTTCCCCACATGGCGGCCGCGACGGCGATCAGCCAGGTCCGGTCGGGGGCGCTGCCACGTCGATCCACGCCACCGAACAACGCCGCGGGCTGCGGATCCATACCCGGCCCCGGGAACCACGGCGCTGATCGGTTCACCCCCCGCGGTACGGGGTACACCGCCACGCGTGGCCCCAGCCCCTGGCCGACCGCTCGACAGTCGCCAGACCAGGAGTGAGAGATGAGTGCGCTCGCCCGCGGAGCGGGCCGGCTGAGAATGCGGCTCGCGGCACCGTCGCTTCCGGAGCGCTTGAAAGACATCCGTGCCCAGGTGGCGAGGTGGGCGAACCGCCTCGGCCTGTCGGCGGATGCCGTCGACGACATCGTGCTGGCCACGCACGAGGCGCTGTCGAACGTCGCCGACCACGCCTACCCCGATGGTGAAGGTGACGCCGAGCTCGACGCGGCCTGCGAGGACGGCGAGGTCCGGGTGGTGGTGCGCGACAACGGCCGCTGGCGGACGCCGTCGCACGACCCGGGCTGGCGCGGACACGGCCTGGTCCTCATCGAGGGGTTGGCCGAGCACGTCGACGTGCACCACGCCGCTGCCGGCACGAGCATCGCGATGCGCTGGCACCTCCCCGACGCCGGGAAAGCGCGACGGGCGGGAGCCTGATCGGCTCCCGCCCGTCGCGGGTGGTGTTCCAGGTGGGCGTCAGCCGGTGACCGGCAGGGCCGCCTTCACGACCGAGGGGGCCGGAGCGGTGTCGGCCTTGACGTCGGAGTCGTTGCCGCCGTCGCCCTTGCCGCCGTCGTCGTCACCGTCGTCGTGGTTGCTCTTGCCGTCGTCGTCGTTCGAGGACTTGCCGTCGCTGTCGTTGTCGGCGTCCTCGTTGCTGCCGGAGGCGGCACCACCCTCCTGGCAGGTGGCGTTGCCGATGGTGATCGTCTGGACGTCACCGCCGGCGGTGAGGCCACCGAGCTGGCCGACGAGGTCACCGACGGTGCCGTTGGAGACTCCGGTCAGGTCCTTGCCCAGCAGGTCACCGAGGACCGGCAGGGCGGCCTTGGTCGACTCGTCGATCTTCTCGTTCTTGTCCGCGGCCTCCGGGCCGGGGAGCACCTTCAGCTCGATGCCGGTGACCTCGAGGGAGCCGTCGGTGTTGCGCTTCTGGTCGTTCAGCGACAGCTTCAGCAGAGGCGAGATGTCGAGCGTCTTGCCCGGCACCGCGGTCTCCGGCAGCTTGTGCCCGAGGACCGTGCCGTTGATGATCTGCAGCCCGCCCTCACCGTTGTCGCACCAGGTGCGGATCAGGTCGGCACGCAGGATGTTGAGGAGGTTGACCTCCTTGACGGCGGTCTCGGCCCGGTTGGCCTCCGCCTCCGAGGTCAGCAGCCCGAACGAGATGTCGTCCTCGTACTTGCCGGCCACGTCACCGATCGACAGGAGCTCGTCGTGGACCAGCTTGCCGTCCGCGGACTTCACCGGGGAAATCGGGTTGATGTCGAGGACGCCGGACGCCGAGAGGGCGAAGGCGCTGTCGCCGTTCGAGTCGTCGTCCGCCGCGAGCGCGGGAGTGGCGCCGAGCAGCAGGGTCGTCACCGCGGTGACGGCCCCGACCGCTGCCGCACCGGCGAGCTTCTTCGTCTTCACTGTGGTGCTAACCCCTCATTCCTCATCGATGATCACGAGCGTGCCGAGCGGGACCTCGGCGAGTTGTTGCAGGGCGTCTTGCGGGACCCGGATGCAGCCGTTGCTGACGGCGGTGCCGAAGACGCTCGCATCGGGCCATGTGTGGATCGCGACGGTTCCCGGACCGCCACCGAAGGTGTCCAGCGTCGGGCTGTGCGTGCCGAGCGGGAGGATCACCGGGGAGTGCGCCTGGTTCTCGTCGGCGAACGCCCCGAGCAGGAAGGTGCGGCCCGTCGGCGTGGGCGTCTCGGGCAGGCCGACGCCTGCCGACCACGTGTCGACGACCTTGCCCTCCCGCACCAGCTCGAGCTTCTTCGCGCCGAGGTGCACCTTGATGACGTAGGGCGTGATCGCCCGCTCCACGTCGTCGGCGCGCATCCACCCGGTGGAGCTGGATGGCTTGGACGGCAGGAGCACCTGCACCCAGCCGGGCTGCTCGGCGATCACGGGGAGCCAGGTGTCGCCGAACTGCGTGGTCTCCATGCGAGCGATCGGGCGGCCGTCGGGTGCATCGCGTACCGGCGTCTCTCGGACCGGGTGCACGACCAGACCGTTGGTGGTCCCCGTCGGGTCGGGGTCGGCCGGTGCGCCGGCCAGCTCGGTGTACGTGGTGCTCGCGGGCAGGTCGCCGGTCGGGACCTCACCCTCGGCCACCGAGGACGGGTCGGTACCCCCGCCACCGCTGAAGAAGGTGAAGCCCAGCGCGACGGCGATCGCGACGACCACCCCGGCGATCGCCCCGAAGACGATGCCCCGCCGGGACGGGCCGGGGCCCGTGCCCCGGGACGGCGCCGCTTCGGGCGGCGCGATGTGCTGTGACATGTCACCCAAACAGAGCTGATCGGACAGGAACGGTCCTGACCGGAGGACGACGGGGTCGACCGATCACGGTCCGCGTAATTGATCAAACGAGGCTGTCCCGTCCGGGTTACTCCGAGTTGTCCGACTACCTTCTGTTGTGCAGATCACAACGGAAGGTGAGCGCCGGCTCCCCACGGTCGTGACGCACGCGATCACGAACGGGCCTTGCGCACGTGTCGGATCATGAACAACGGTGGACCGATGGCGCCGACGACGTTCGCAGTGGTGGGAAGCGGGAAGAGATGTCGGTTCTTCCTCCGGCTGGCCGCGGCGGCGCCGGACCGCCTGCGCGCGATCGGCGTCGTCAGCCGCAGCCCAGAACGGGTGAACGAGGGGGTTCCCGCGGTCCGCACCCTGGACGAGCTGCTCGCGCGCGAGCGCCCCGACTTCGTCGCCGCGGCGGTGCCGTGGCCCCAGATGCCCGACGTGGCCCGCGCGGCCGTCGCGCTGGGCGTGCCGGTGCTCGTGGAGACCCCACCCGCCCCCGACCTCGACGGCCTGCGGGCGCTGTGGGCGGACGTGGGTGGTAGCGGTCTCGTGCAGGTGGCCGAGCAGTACTTGCTGATGCCCGGGCACGCCGCCCGGCTGGCGGCCGTCCGCTCCGGGGTCGTCGGGGAGCCGACCGCGGTGCACGTCGGCTCCACGCACCTGTACCACGCGGTCTCGCTCGTGCGTGGCCTGCTGGGCCTGGACATGGAGGACGTCGCGGTGTCCGCGCGCGCCTTCACGGCACCGCTGACCGACCCGCTCGGGTTCGACGGCTGGCGGCCGGACGCCACCCCCGAGCCGCGCACCAGGACGATCGCCACCCTCGACTTCGGCGACGGCCGCCACGGCCTCTACGACTTCACCGAGAACCAGTGGTGGAACCCGCTGCTCGCCCGCCGGATCGCGGTGCGCGGGACCACGGGCGAGCTGGTGGACGACCGCGTCGTCCGGCTGGTCGAGCCAGCGACGCCCGTCGAGTCGCACCTGCTGTACCGGCGCCTCGGGATCGACCTCAACCTCGAGGGCAACGAGCTCGACCACGTCTCCCTCGACGGCCGCGTGCTGTACCGCAACCCGTTCCGGGGAACGCGCCTCTCCGAGGACGACATCGGCGTCGCCGCCATCCTCGATGCCACCGGCGCGTGGGCCCGTGACGAGGCCCCGCCCCCGTACCCGCTCGCGCAGGGCTGCCAGGACCACGCGATCTCGCTCGCGATCGGCGAGAGCGCCCGCACCGGGCAGGACGTGCGCGTCGCCAAGGAGGTGTGGGTCTGATGGGAGTGGTACGGGCCGCCGTGCTCCGGGCGCCCGGCGAGCCGCTCCGGGTGGAGGACGTCGAGCTGGACGCCCCGCACGAGGGCGACGTCCTGGTCCGCGTCGAGGCCGCCGGGGTCTGCCACACCGAGCTGCACTACATGGACGGGGCCATCCCCTGCCCGTTGCCGATCGTGCTCGGCCACGAGGGCAGCGGCGTGGTCGAGGAGGTCGGGGCCGGGGTCGGGGCTGATCCCGGGGCCGTCGCGGTGGGCGACCGGGTGGCGTTCACCTGGCGCCCGCGCTGCGGGCACTGCGAGTACTGCGTGACCGGACGCCCGGTGATGTGCGTGTACGGCCGGGTGCAGGCGCGCAGCGGCGGGTTGCTCGACGGCACCTCGAGGCTGCACCTCGACGGCGGCCCGCTGCACCACTTCCTCGGTGTCTCCTGCTTCGCCGAGCGCGCGGTCGTGTCGCAGCGCGCCGTCGTGAAGGTGCCGGACGGGGTCCCGCCCGCGGTGGCCGCCGTCACCGGATGCGCGGTGATCACCGGGGTCGGTGCGGTCGTCAACGTCGCCGGGCAGGTGGCGGGCAAGCCGCTCGTCGTGATCGGCGCGGGCGGGGTGGGCCTGTCCGCGCTGATGGGCGCCGTGCTCGTCGGGGCGGTCCCGGTGGTGGTCGACGTCGCCGCCGACAAGCTGGAGCTCGCCCGCCGCCTCGGCGCCGCCGACACGCTCGACGCCTCCGGCATGTCGGCCGACGAGGCGGTCGCGGCCGTCCAGGAGCTGACCGGCGGCGGGGCCGAGGTGGCCGTCGACGCGGTGGGGCTGCCGCAGACCCTGCGCCAGGCGTTCGCCGTGTTGCGCCCCGGCGGCACCGCGATCGCCGTCGGCCTCGGCGCGGTGGACGCCACGGCCCCGGTCCCGATCAACGAGCTGGTGCAGCAGCAGAAACGCCTGGTCGGCAGCCTGTACGGCTCGGCGAACCCGCCCGTGGACCTGCCCCGCATCCTCGGCCTGTACCTGGCGGGGCGGCTGCCGCTCGACCTCCTGCTCGGCGAGCGGTACCCGCTCGACCGCGTCGACGACGCGTACCAGGCCCTGCGCGCGGGCGCAGGCGGTCGCGCGGTGGTGCTGCCCTCGTGAGCGACTTCGCCACCTACCCCAGCCTGCGCGACGCCGTGGTGCTGATCAGCGGCGGCGCGAGCGGCCTCGGCGCGGAGTTCGTCGCCCAGTTCGCCGCCCAGGGCGCGCGGGTCGGGCTCGTCGACGTGGCGGCCGATGCGGGCGAGAAGCTCGCCGCAGCCGTGGCCGAGCGCGGCCACGCCCGGCCCCTCTTCCGCGAGTGCGACATCCGCGATCTCGACGCCTACCGGCGGGTGATCGCGGACATCGCGGCCGAGCTGGGCGACGTGCAGGTGCTCGTGAACAACGCCGGCAGCGACACCCGCCACCCCGTCGGGGGCATCGAGCCCTCGTACTGGGACGAGCGCATGCGCGTGAACCTCGACCACCAGTTCTTCGCGGCACAGGCGGTGGCCCCCGCGATGCGGGCAGCGGGCCGCGGCTCGATCATCAACATGGGCTCGATCAGCGCCCACGTGGACCTGCTCGACCTCACCGCCTACATGACCGCGAAGGCCGGCATCGAAGGGCTCACCCGGTCGCTGTCGCGCGAGTTCGGGCCGGACGGCGTGCGCGTCAACTGCGTGCTGCCCGGCTGGATCATGACGCCCCGGCAGCTGGAGAACTGGGTGACCCCGGAGGCCGACGCCCACCGCGCCGCCGCCCAGGCCCTGCCGCAACGGCTCGAGCCCGCCGACGTCGCGCGGCTGGTGCTCTGGCTCGCGGCCGAGGACAGCCGTGCGTGCACCGGCCAGCACTGGGTGGTGGACGGCGGCTGGATGCACTCCTGACGCCGCAGGTCGGTCGGCACCCGGCCGCCCCGTGAGCCACGCTCCGCGAAGGTGATCAAGGGGAAATGGCCGCCAAACGATCTTCGCGGGCCACCATCTGCCCTTGATCGGCGCCGAGTCCACGTGTTCGGCGCTTGATCGCCGTCCCGACCTTCCGCATCAGCTCCGCGAAGTCGCGGTACACGTCGAGGTCGGTCGCGTAGAACATCGCCCAGCCGTCGTCCTGCAGGAAGTTGTGCCGACGGCGGTCGGAGCGCAGGTTCGCCCGTCCGGTGTGCCCTTCCTCGCCGTCATAGTCGAGGCCGACCTTGACGTCCTCCCAAGCCAGGTCGAGCCAGCGGCACGGGCGGCCACGCGAGTCGAGAACCGGGAACTGCGCAGTGGGCGTCGGCAAACCGGCGTCGTGGCACCGCAGGCGCAGCCTGGACTCCTGCGGCGACTCCGGCTCAGGACGCGCCAGCGGCATCAGCTCCCGCGCCTGCCGGATGCCCTTGAACCCGGTGTGCCGCTTCAGCTCGGCGGCCAGCGACCCCGGCGTGCAGACGCCCGCGGCGAGCGCGGCGTCGAGCACGGGCAGGACGTCGAGGCGGGGAAGGATCCGGGCGAGGTCGATGGCGGTCCGGTCGGCGTTCGTCGCGAGCGCCCCGCACCGCAGCCGAACGACGTCGTCGGCCGTGAGGGCGAGCTGGTGGGGCCAGAGCTCGGCTCGACGCGCGCACGGCTCGTCGGGCCGGACGGCGACGTGCGTGACCACGTCGTCGAGCACGCCGAACCCGTGCAGCTCGGCGGCCGTGTGCAGGCAGGCGGGCACCTCGCGCCCGATGCTGAGCCCGGCCGCAGAGAGCCGGAGCCTCGGCCCCGGCTCGGCCGAGCTCAGGCGATAGCTGCCCGTGAACATCCCGGACCAGCCGCCGGAGCTGACCAATGCGCGCAACTCCCCCCGGCTGTAGCAGCTCATGGCCTGTGCGGTGCTGAACGCACCGTGCTGCGCCGCGGCGATGTCGCGGAGAGGCTGGCGCATGCATCGAGCCTGCGCCCCGGACCGGCCGCCGTCATCGGTCCTCTGAGATCTGTGGACAACCGGCTCCCGATGTGGACAACCCCCGCCTCTTCGCGCCGATCAAGGGAGATGGCTGCTCCCCAAGATCGAACCACGACCATCTCCCCTTGATCACCCCACGGGCCGCCGGGCGCGGCCGCACCCCACCGGCTGACGGGGCGGGGGCTCACCGCCTCGGCTCCTCGTCCCTCGGCGTGAGGGCCGAGGCGGGGACGAGTACGGCCAGGTGCTCCGCCACCACGGCCCCGTAGGCGTCGCAGACGGCGAAGTTGACGCGGCCGAACCAGCGGCCGTCGACGGCGCGGGCCCACCGCTTGAGCAGCCCCGGCACCCGCGTGGTGGCGACGAGGAGGCCACCCGGCACGGGGTCGGCGATCGGGCCCGGCGAGTCGGGAGGGCCGTAGAGGCGGTCGAGGTGGACCCACACGGGCCGGTCCAGCGGCGGGGGCGGCGTGCTCACGCTCGACGACCACGGCTTGTACACGGCTTCCCCTTCCAGCGACCACTGACCGGCGGTCGGGGGAAGCGACCACGTGCACGTCAAGGATCGCATGCCGCGTCGGCGCTCAGAACACCAGATCCGCCATCCGGTCGACCTGCACGACGTCGGTGGCCCAGCAGTAGAGGACGACCTCGTCGGCCCCGAGGTCCGCGTAGGCGGCCACCGCGTCCCGCACCCGGTGCGAGGTGGTCAGCAGGCCGCCCACCATCCGCTCGGTGCTCCCGGTGAAGCCGTAGTAGGTGCCCATGGCGGTACGCGCGGCGTCGGCCACTTCGTCCGGGCCCAGCGCGATGTTCACCTGGCCGACGAGCCGCGGCCCGGCCGGGCCGGCCCTGTGAAGCCCAGTCGCGTTCGACCGCGCGGAACAGGTCACCGGCCCAGGACGGTGGTGCCGCGCAGAGCAGGCCGTCGCCGAACCGGGCCACCCGGGCGAGCGCGGCCGGGCGGAACGCACCGAACAGCAGCTCCGGGCCGCCGGGCGAGGCGAGGGCCGGGCCGATGGGCGTCCCCCCGCCCCACAGCTCCCGCATCCGCACGAGCTGCTCGTCGAGCCGGCGGCCCCGGGTTCGCAGCTCGACGCCGGCGGCGGCGTCGTCCGCACGACCGCCGACGCCGAGGCCGAGGGTGAAGCGGCCGCCGCAGAGGCGGTCGAGCGTGGCCACCTGCTTCGCGAGGAGCGCGGTGCCGCGCAGCGGGGCGAGCAGCACCTCGGTCTGCAGCCGGATGCGGCTGGTGACGCCGGCGAGGGCGGCCAGCGTGACGAGCGGCTCGGGGTTGTGCCAGACCAGCCGGTCGAGCAGGCCGAGCGTGCTGAACGGGCCTGCGTCGGCGCGGAGGGCCCATTCGCGCAGCACGTCCGGGTCGTCGACGGGCAAGCCGATACCGATCTTCACGGGGACTCCTGGGGGTAGACGTGATCGTCAGCCGCCCCCTCCTCGCCTGGCGGCGGGCGGTCCCGATCCTGCGGCGTCGTTCCCCGGGACCACCGGCGGAGTCGTCGGCGACGCTAGCAGCACCCCGACGGACGCACGATCGTGATAGCGGCGAGATCCGGGTCACATAGGGTCCGGATCACGCGACGGGCGGCACGGCCTGGAGGGCCACCATGCGGATCGGTTCCGTCATCATCGTCATCTGGCTCGTCATCGGCGCGTTCGCCGCGTACCAGCGGGGTTACTTCTCCGGGGACGACCAGGTGAACTGCGCCGAGCTCGGCACGGTGCTCGGCACGATCGTCGTGGGGCCGCTGAACTACGCGGGCCTGAACCCGCGGATCGAGTGCACGATCCCCCAGCCCTCGCCGTAGGGCGCAGAAAGGGATGTCCCTCGACCGGGGGAGCTTCCGGGTGGAACCCGATCTTCGCTCTTAGCATCCGAAGCATGCGGACATGGATCGGCATCGCCTGCGCTGTGGCGCTGCTGACTGCCGGCTGCTCCGCGCAAGTTACCGAAGCGGGCCCGCGGATCACCGCACGACCCGACGGCGTCAGCGTAGCTGTACCCGTCCAGGTGACGGTCGACGGGCTTCCCGCAGGCGATCAGGTCCGCGTCTGGGCCCGCACGTACGACCGTCGGGGTCAGGTGTGGGAGTCGTCCGGCGAGTTCGTCACCGACGGCGTGGGCCAGGTGGACCTCTCGACCGATGCGTCCACGGGCGGCACGTACACCGGGGTGGACCCGCACGGGCTGTTCTGGTCGATGCGCCTGCCCGAGGACGAGCAGGCGCCGTACCCGCTGCTGGACGCCGACGACATGGTGGTCCTGCTGGGCGTGGACCTGGGGGGCGCCACCGTGGCGCGGACGACGCTGCGCCGCGTCGTCCGCGAGCCTGCGGGCCAGGTGCTGCCCGTCGCCGAGGCCGGCCTGGTGGGTGATCTCTACCTGCCGCCGGGCACGGGCGTGTGGCCGGGCGTGCTGCTGCTCGGCGGGGCGGAGGGGGGACGCCCCGACCCGGCGTACGCCGCGTTGCTCGCGTCGGAGGGCTACGTGGTGTTCGGGCTCGCCTACTTCGGCCTGCCCGGCCTCCCGAAGACGCTCACCCGCATCCCGCTCGAGTACGGGCTCGACGCCGCGCGGTGGCTCGCCGACCGGCCGGAGGTGGCAGGCGACCGCGTCGGCCTGGTCGGCACGGACAAGGGCGCCGAGTATGCGCTGATGCTCGCGTCGTCGGAGCCGTCCCGGTTCGCCGCGGTGGTGGCGCACGTGCCGTCGGACCTCGTGTGGCCCGGGTTCAGCGTCTCCACCGCCACGCAGGTGTCGTCGTGGACGCGGGCAGGTGCCGACGTTCCGTTCCTGCGCTGGCCCTCCAGCCGTGGGGCGCTGTCCGCGGCCGCCGGCCCGGCCGTGCAGTCGGCGGACGCCTACGAGGGGGCCGTCGCCTCGGCCTCGCGCTGGAGGCTGGGGGTCGCCCGCATCCCCGTCGAGCAGATCACCTCGCCGGTGCTCCTCACCGCAGGCGACGCCGACGGCGTGTGGCCGTCCACGGCGCAGGCGCAGCGGGCACTCGCCTCGATCGAGGGTGCCGGCAACTCCTCGGGCACGCAGCTGCTCAACTTCTCCGGAGCCGGCCACCTCGTCGGCGGCGTGCCCGACCTCCCGACCACCCGCACCGCGGTCACCTACGGGCAGGTCACGGTCGAGACGGGCGGGGATCCCGCGACCACCGCGGCTGCCGTGCGCAACACGTTCTCCGCCACCGTCGAGCTGCTGCGCAAGGCGATGCCGCGCGGGCGCGGGTAGCCCGGCCTACTGCCGGCTCTCCCGCCGCTCCGCCTTGCGGACGGCACGGCCGTGCGCCTCGGCGAGCAGCGGCTTGATCTCCTCGAACGTCGCCGCTCCCGGGTTCACGACGCACACCCAGTACTGCGCCCCGTAGTGGGGATGCGGCATCAACCGGTCCTCCGTGGCGTAGTCGAAGCCGGAGTCGAGCACCCAGTCGTCGTCCCGCTCCCGCGGCGGGGCGCCGAACAGGCCGGTGTAGGTCGACTTCGTGAGCCCGATGTTCAGCCGGTAGGCCCCGTCGCGGTCCAGGTTCGAGACCCGGTCGTGGCGGTCGTTCGTCACGACCGTCGCGAACGGCTGCCACGCCCCCTCGGGCGGACGGCCGCTCGGGTCGTGGGTGAAGAAGGTGTCGCCCTCGCTCTCGACGGCGACGACGTGCTCGAACTCCTCGGCGATGTAGCGGATCACGGCACGGGCATCCATGCCGTCGATCGTGTCATCGACCGGCTATCCGAGACCCTTCAGGCGCTCGACCGCGGCGTGCAGCGTCTCCGGCCGCTTCGGGAAGGCGAAGCGGATCATGCTGCGCCCGGCCGCCGCGTTCTCCGGCTTCCAGAACGACACCGCGGGCACGCACGAGACGCCGATCTCGGTGATCAGGCGATGGGCGAACGCGACGCCGTCGCCTGCCGGGTCCACCGGCGACATGTCACAGAGCACGTAGTACGAGCCGTCCGGGCGGCGCAGCCCGAACCCGATGTCCTCCAGCGCGGCGCAGAGCAGGTCCCGCCGCTCCAGGTAGCGGGCGGCGACGTCGGCGTAGTAGCCGTCGGGCAACCCCATCGCCGCGACGCCCGCGGCCTGCATCGGCGCCGGCGCTGCGATCGTGAGGAAGTCGTGCACCTTGCGGATCGCTGCGGTGAGGTCGGGCGGCGCCACCGTCCAGCCGACGCGCCACCCCGTGACGGCGTAGGTCTTGGACAGCGCGTTGACGGTGACCGTCCGGTCCTCGAGCCCCGGCACCAGCGCGGGCGGCAGGTACCGGCCCGCGCCGAGGTAGTGGATGTGCTCGTAGATCGAGTCGACGACGAGCACGGCGTCCCAGCGCTGGCACAGCTCGGCCAGGAGGGCGAGCTCCTCGGCCGTGTAGACCTTGCCGGTCGGGTTGTTGGGGTGGCAGAGGAAGACCGCCTTCGTGCGCGGGCCGAACGCCGCGCGCAGCTCGGCCTCGTCGAAGGTCCAGTCCGGCGCGTGCATCCGCACGGTGCGGGGCACGGCACCGGCGAGGATCGCGTCCGGCCGGTAGTTCTCGTACCACGGCTCGAACAGCACGACCTCGTCCCCGGGATCGAGCAGCGCGAACGCAACGGCCACCAGCGCCTCGGTGGCCCCGCAGGTGACGCACAGCTCGGCATCCGGGTCGATCGTCCAGCCCGGGTAGGTCCGCGCGGTCTTCTCGGCGATGGCCGCGCGCAGCGGCGGCGTGCCGAACGTCATCGGGTACTGGTTGTCGTCGGCCTGGATCGCGGCGCACGCCGCGTCCTTGATCTCCTGCGGGCACGGGAAGTCCGGGTAGCCCTGCCCCAGGTTGATCGCGCCGTGCTGGGCCGCCAGCCGGAACGTCTCCCGGATCACCGACTCGGTGAAGAGCCCCGCCTTCGCGCTGGTGCGGTTCATCGCGCCCCTCCCGAGAGTGTGATCAGCTCGGCGCGGGAGCTGATCCCGAGCTTCGGATAGGCCTTGTACAGGTGGTACGCGACCGTCCGTGAGCTGAGGATGAGCTGGGCGGCGATGTCCCGGTTCGACAGCCCCTGAGCGGCGAGCTGGGCGATCTGCAGCTCCTGGGGGGTGAGCCCGCCGAACACCGGCGACGGTGCGGGCTGCGGCGTCCGCGCGCCGGACGCGCCCAGCTCGGCCCGCGCCCGCGCCGCCCACGGCGTGGACCCGATCTCCTCGAAGGTCGCGAGCGCCGCGGAGAGCTGCACCCGGGCGTCGCTCTTGCGCCTGGCCCGCCGCAGCCACTCGCCGTAGAGCAACGCGGTGCGCGCGTGCTCGAACGGGCGGCTCGCGGTGGCGTGCAGGGCCAGTGCCCGCTCGAAGTGCCGGTCCGCGTCGGCGTCCGGCGCCGTCAGCGCCTCGCAGCGGGCGAGCAGCGCGTCGATCCACGGCTGCCGCATGACGGCGGCCCAGCGCGTGAGCAGGGCCAGCGGCCCCGCGGTGTCCGCCGGGCGGCCCAGCCGGACGGCCGCCTCGATCTCGGTCGGCACGCTCCGGACGACGGCCGCGAGGTGCCGGCCCGGGCCGTGCGCCATCGCCTGCAGCCGGTCGAGGCAGCCCTGGACGCGCCCGTCCCCGAGGTCGAGCAGCGCCAGCCCCGCCTGCGCCCACGACGCTCCGGACAGCGCGCTCGCGGGCGCGCGGCCGTCGAGGGCGGCGAGCTCGGCGTGCTCGCGGCACCGGTCCCCGTCGCCCTCGACGGCGGCGAGGTAGGCCAGCGCACCGGCGGCGTAGCTCACCCAGATCGGCTGGCCGGTGTCCCGCGCGATCTCCATGGCCTCGCTGCCGCTGATCCACGCCTCGCGGTGCCGGCCGAGCACGACCTGCGCGAGCGTGGCGAGGCCGAGCCCGCCCGGCAGCGCGTGCACCGTGCCGCGCTCGCGCGCATCCGCGACGAGCGCGGACGCGATGTCGACGCACTCCTCGTCGCGCGCGGCCACGAACGCCCGGCTGGCCACCTCGAGGAGGGCCCGGGGACCGGCGGCCGCACCCGCCTCCCCGGCGCGGGACAGCACGGTGTCCAGCGCGGGGAAGCCGGCCGGGTCGCGGTCCAGCACGAGCGCGGTGGCCCACCGCGCGAGCCAGGCCACCCCCATCAGCGGCCCGTCCGGGTCGAGCCCCAGTGCGTCGAACCGGTCGACGGTGGCGGCGATCAGCTGCTCGTCGGTGGGCGCCGCCCAGGCCGCGTGCAGGCTCTGCATGAGCATCCAGAAGGCCCGCTCCGGGTCGTCGCCCGCGACGCGCAACGCGGCGTCGGTGAGCAGGGCGTGCGCGCGGGTCAGCTCGCCCTGCGCGAAGTCGGCGCCCGCCCGCACCGCGGCGAGCCGGGCGAGGAGGACCGGGTCGGTGACGTCGCGGGCGATCCGCTCGGCATGACCCCGCGCCCATTCCAGCCTGCCCCCGTGCACCCCGGCCTCGCAGGCGAGCACGGTCCGGCGCACGGCGGCCGCCCGGTCGGCGCTCAGCGCCGCCGCGCGCTCGTAGGTGGCCGCTGCGGCGCCGTGCCCACCGCGGGCCCGTGCCCGGTCGGCGGCGTGTTCGAGGTCGGCCGCCACCCGTTCGTCGGCGCCGGTGGCGGCCAGCGCGAGGTGCCAGGCCCGCCGGTCGGCGTCGTCGGCGTGCGCCTCGGCGAGCACGGCGTGCACCGCGACCCGCTGCCCCAGCGGCGCGCCGTGGTACACGGCGGCGCGGATCAGCGGGTGCCGGAACGCGAGCCCGCCCGCCGTGACGGACACGAGCCCGCTCGCCTCGGCGGGCTGCAGGTCCGCGGCGCCGAGGCCGAGGGCGCCTGCCGCCCGCAGGAGGACCGGCACGCTCCCGGTGTCGTCGGCCGCGGCCACGAGCAGCATCCGCCCGCTCGCCTGCGGGAGCGCCCTGACCTGGTGGTGGAAGGCGTCGAGCACGCGGCTCGTCAGCGGGATCACGCCGAGGTGGGCGCCCTGCGTCGCGATCAGCGGGGGGAGCTCGCGCAGTGCGAGCGGGTTGCCGTGGGTCTCGGCGATGAGCCGCTCCCGCTGGTCGGCGGGCAGCGCGGCGCCGAGGTCGTCGAGCATCGCCCCTGCGCTGTCCGGGTCGAGCCCGGCGAGGGGGAGCTCGGGAACGCCGGCCGCCGCGAGCCCGCCGGCGTGCTCGCGCACCGCGAACAGCACCACCACGCCCTCGCGGTCGAGCCGCCGCGCGGCGAACAGCAGCGCCTCCGCGGAGGGCCGGTCCAGCCACTGCGCGTCGTCGACGAGGCAGAGCAGCGGCCGCGTCTCGGCCAGCTGGGCCAGCACCGACAGCACGGCGGCACCCACCAGGAACCGGTCGCCCCCGTCGCCGTCGCCGAGACCGAACGCGCTCGCGAGAGCCCGCCGCTGCGGGCCGGGGAGGGCCTCGAGCGCGTCCGCGGCGGGACGCAGGAGCAGGTGCAGGCCCGCGAAGGGCAGCTCCGCCTCGGACTCGATCCCGGCCCCGCGCAGCACCCGCATGCCGTCGGCCCGCTGCCCCGCGTACTCCAGCAGCGCCGTCTTGCCGATCCCGGGCTCGCCGCGGACGACCAGCGCCCCGCTGATCCCGTCCCGCCCCGCGGCGAGGAGGGCGTCGATGCGCTCCTGCTCGGCGCGCCGACCCCGCAGCATGCCGTCACCCTATCCGGGTCAGGCGTCGTCCCGATCCTGCTCGGCGAGCTCCCGCAGCTCTGCCTTGACCCGGTCGACGTCCCAGCGTGCGTGCTTGCCCTTGGTGATGACCTCGGGCGTGATCAGGCCTTCGTTCCGATACCGCTGGATCGTCCGCACGCTGAGTCCCAGGGCGCGGGCGAGATCGCCCGTGCTGACGAGGCGCGCTGACGGCATGAGACCACCGTATGCGCTGGTTAACAGCCTCTGAGGACATCTGGCGCGTGAGACCATCGATAGGCATCTATGACGGTCATTGTGTATCTCTGTCGCGTTTTCGGTTAGCATCGTGCCCTCGACGTCGACGTGGAGATGAGGTGGGCCCGTTGCAGTGCGAGTTCTGCGGGGAGTCGATCAGGTACGACAGGGAGCGGCCGAAGCCCGCGTGGGTGCACACCGGCAGCGCCGAGCCGCCGTGCGCCGATCCCCCGGGCGCCACCGCGTGGCCCCGCTACCTCGGCATCGACCGCCGCCGCGGCCCCCGAACCCCGTGGGGCGGCGACGGTGTGTTCTGGCAGGCCGAGGTCCCGGGTGGCGGCTTCGCGTACGGGCAGGCCCTCGACGAGCAGAGTGCCCGGCGGGTGATCGGGATCCTGCAGGCGGGCCGGACCGTCTGCCCGGGCTGCTCCGGCCACGGCGCCACCTGCTGCGGGCGCGCGTACCTGGGCGTGGCCGGCGCGGGCACGCTCACCCAGCTGCGCAGGTGCGAGACGTGCGACGGCCAGGGCTGGCTCCCGGGCACCCAGCCGCCGGCATGACAAGTACTGATACCGATACGGATTCCCGCCGGCGCGCACGCCCATAGCGTTCTGATCACCACGAGCTGAGGGGAACACCATGCTGCTGGAGAACCGCAACGCCGTCGTCTACGGAGCGGGCGGGTCGATCGGCTCGGCCGTCGCCACCACGTTCGCCCGCGAGGGCGCCCGGGTCTTCCTCGTCGGGCGCACCGAGGAGGGCCTGGAGCGGGTTGCGAAGGAGATCATCGCGGCCGGCGGGCGGGCCGACATCGCCGTGCTCGACGCACTCGACGAGCAAGCCGTCGACGACCACGCCAGGTCGGTGGTCGAGACGGCGGGGAGCATCGACATCTCGTTCAACCTGATCGGCGCCGGTGACGTGCAGGGCATCCCGCTGATCGACATGACCACGGCCGACTTCACCCGGCCGGTCGTCACGCGGGCCACCGCGAACTTCATCTCGGCGCGCGCCGCCGCCCGGCACATGGTGAAGCAGGGTTCGGGGGTCATCCTCGCGCTGGACAGCGGCTCCGCGGTCGGCAGCGCGATGATGGGCGGCACCGGCCCGGCCGACGCGGCCACGGACACGCTCGTCCGCAACCTGGCGGCGGAGATCGGGCCGAGCGGCGTCCGCGTCCTCGGGATCTGGACGGCGGGGCTCCCCGAGACGCTCTCCCCGGAGAAGCTCGCCGCCGTCACCGGTGGCCCCGCCATGGACGACGCGGCGTTCCAGGGCCTCCTCCAGCACCTCGACGGGATGCGGATGACCCGCCGCTCCCCCACCCTCGCCCAGGTCGCCGCCACGGCGGCGTTCCTCGCGTCCGACGGCGCCGGGGCCATCACCGGCACGTTCGTGAACGTCACGAGCGGCATGTTCCCGAGCTAGGAAACCGACGCTCCCCGTAGGAAAGGAATGACAGACATGACCAGCTCGACCGACCGCAAGGTCACCGCGAACCTCGCCCTCACCCTCGACGGGCACTACAACGGCCCGGGTGGCCCCGCAGACTTCGGCGCCTTCGTCCCGTACGTCACCACCGACGTGGCGCGGGACCACATGACCCGCATGGTGGAGACCGCGACGACGGCGCTGCTCGGCCGGGTCAACGCCGAGGGCTTCATGGGCTTCTGGCCGTCGGTGGCCGGAGACGAGAACGCCGACCCACGGGATCGGGGCTACGCGAAGTGGCTGGTGAACACGGACAAGGTGGTCCTGTCGACCACCTTGACCGAGGCGCCGTAGGAACGCACCCGCGTGGTGAACGCCCCCACCGCGGACGTCGTCACCGACCTCAAGACCACCGGTGAGGGCGACATCCTCGTCAACAGCTCCCCCACCGTCATCAAGGCGCTCCTGTCGGCGGACCTGATCGACCGGCTGTACCTCCTGGTCCTCCCCGAGATCGTCGGGGGTGGGGGCCGCCTGTTCGAGGACGGCCTGCCGGCGTCGAGGTGGACGCTCAGCCGCCAGGAGACCGGCGCACTGGGCGAGATCGCCGTGGTCTACGACCGCGCACGGTGATCACCCCCGCAGGGACCCGCCGGTGCCCCCGACGCTGCCGGCGGGTCCCTTCCGGGCCGCGTCCGGGCCCCCCAGCCCCGGACGCGACGTGTCCTCGGCAACCCGGCACCGACGACCCTGCTCGGCGTACCTGTCGGCCGCCTCTCGCCCGGCTGTGCACGACCTGTGCGGGAACCCGAAATCCCGTCGCAACGCGGACCACGGCCGGTCAGGATGGCCCGCGATGCACCGCGACGAGATCGACGCCGCCCTTGCGGCACGGCTGGTGGCCGCGCAGTTCCCGGAATGGGCCGATCTCCCGGTCGTCCCCGTGGACCAGCCGGGTTGGGACAACCGCACGTTCCGCCTCGGCGAGGCGATGTCCGTGCGGCTGCCGAGCGCGGCGGCGTACGTGGCGAGCGTGGAGAAGGAGCACACCTGGTTGCCCCGGCTGGCGCCGCGGCTCCCGCTCCCGGTTCCCGTTCCGCTGGCGCTGGGGGCGCCGGGCGGTGGGTACCCGTGGCCGTGGTCGGTGCGGCGCTGGATCGACGGGCGGGTGAGCTCACGCGAGCGGATCCGCGACCTCGCCGCGTTCGCCCGCGACCTCGCCGGTTTCCTCGTCGCGTTGCAGGGGGCCGACGCGACCGGTGGCCCGGCGGCCGGCGCGCACTGCTTCCACCGCGGCGGATCACTGAGCGTCTACGACGCCGAGACGCACGAGGCGATCGCCGCACTGGGCTCGCGCATCGACGGCGCCGCCGCCACCGAGGTATGGCAGGCCGCGCTGAAGGCCACGCGGACCGGCCCACCGGTGTGGTTCCACGGCGACGTCGCGGCCGGCAACCTCCTCCTCGACGACGAGGGAGACCTGGCCGCCGTGATCGACTTCGGCACGTCCGGCGTCGGCGACCCGGCCTGCGACCTCGTGATCGCCTGGACCCTGCTCGACGGCGAGAGCCGCGCCGAGTTCCGGCGGCTGATGCCGGCCGACGACGCGATGTGGGCCCGTGCCCGGGGCTGGGCGCTGTGGAAGTCTCTGATCACGATCGACAACCCGTACGCGGGGCAGTGGGTCGCCGAGGAGTCCGCCCGCGTGGCGGAGGAGGTCCTGGCCGAACACCGCGGGACCCGGTGAGACCGCGTACCCGGTCGAGGTAGCGACGCAGGAGGACCCGGTGAGCCGTCGGACCGCACGCGAGTGCTTCGAGGAGCTGGCCGCGGAGCACCTGACCCGACCGGACGCGGGGCGGCGATCCATGTTCGGGCGCGACTGCCTGATGGCGAACGGGCGCAACGTCGCCTTCTTCCACGACGACCACCTCGCCCTCCGGCTGCGTCCGGACCTGGCCGCGAGGCTGCTCGCGTCCGGCGAGGCGAGCACCCCGCTCATGGGGACGCGCGCGATGCGCAACTGGGTCGCGGTGCCACCGACCGGGGTGGAGCGCTGGCGCGAGCTCCTCGATGACGCCGTGGCGGCGGCCACGGAGGATTGACCCGCCTCGCGGGGTGCCGCTGCAGCCCGGAACGTGCTCACATGGGGGCATGGTGTCCGCCGACCGTCTGCTCGCCTTCGCGGCGATGTCGTTCCTGCTCATCGTGGTGCCCGGCCCCAGTGTGCTGTTCACCGTCGGACGGGCCCTCGCCCACGGGAGGCGGGCCGCCCTCAGCTCGGTCGTGGGCAACGCGATCGGGGCCTACGTGCTCGTCACAGCCGTGGCGCTGGGGGTCGGGGCCGTCGTGGAACGCTCGGCCGTCGCCTTCACCGTGCTGAAGCTGGCCGGAGCCGCCTACCTCGTGTACCTCGGCATCAAGGCGTGGCGGCAGCGCGGATCGCTCCCGGTCGCGATCAGCGGCGAGCCGCCGCGGGGCGGCCTCCACACCCTGTGGGATGGCTTCGCGGTCGGCGTCGCCAACCCGAAGACGATCGTGTTCTTCGCGGCGGTGCTGCCGCAGTTCGCCGACCCGGGCCTCGGCCACGTCGTGGGGCAGATGATGCTGCTCGGCCTGATCTTCGTCGGTATCGCCCTCGCCTCGGACAGCGCGTGGGGCCTCGGCGCGTCCGTGGCCCGCGACTGGTTCGCCCGCTCCCCCCGCCGTCTCGCCGCTGTCGGCAGGGTCGGCGGGCTCTCGATGATCGGGCTCGGCGTCACGGTGGCGGTGACGGGGCGGAAGGACTGAGCCAGCATCGAGCAGTTCGGCCGTGCGCCCCGGTTGGTCCTCGGCCGTGTAGGTGTACGCGTCGGCGATCGTCCGCAGCTCGGCGCCGAGCGCGGTCGCGTACCGCTCGGCGTGCTCGAGCGGGAAGACGCGGTCCTGCCCGGCCCAGGCGAGGAGCACCGGTTTGCCGAACGACCGCCGCAGCTCCGCGGCCGCGGCCCGCGTGAAATGCGGCGAGACGGCGCAGATCGCCTTGCGCCCGTCGTCGCGGATCGCCGGACGGGTGAGCACCGGCCGCACGTAAATGCGCATCACCTGCGCGTCGATCGGCCGCTTGGCGAGCCAGCCGTAGGTGTTCGGCAGCCGCCACGTCACAGGCAGCCGCAAGGGCTGGTAGAGCGCGCGGTGCGTGGCCGACCGCCGGGCGGCCACGCACCGCGCGGCCGACCGCCGGGCGGCCGCCTTGAGCAGCCCGAAGCCGCCCGGCCCCGGCGGCCACGAGCAGTCGGGCGTCTCGCAGGAGTTCAGCACCAGCCGCGCGATCCGCTCGGGTCGCTCCGTGGCGGCGATCTGGGCGTACGCCCCGCCGGAGTCGTTGCCGACCAGCGTGACGTCGTGCAGGTCGAGCGCGTCGAGGAAGTCCCCGACGAGCCGGGCGACGCCCGGCGGCGACAGGTAGGCCCCGGGTGCCATCGGCACCGGGTGCGAGCCCAGCGGCCAGTCCACCGCGATGCAGCGGTACCCGCCCGCCAGCAGCGGGACCAGCTTGCGCCAGATGTTGGCGTTCACCAGGTAGCCGTGGACGAAGACGAGGACCGGGCCGCGCCCGGCGTCGTGGTAGCGGATCGGCCCGGCCGGCAGCCGCACCTCGTGTGCCGGGCCCAGCCGCGGGTCGCGCCATGTCTCGGCGTCCGCCGCGGTCACCGGCCCAGGAGCAGCCGGGCCGCCGGCAGCCACGCCGCCGGGCGCAGGAGCAGCGCGAGCGCCACCGGCGTGGGGTCGAAGAAGGCCTCGCGGCGCAGGACGCGCCCCTCCGGGCTGATCAGCAGCTGGTCGAAGCTGCGGAAGACCAGCGGCTTGCCGCCCACCGTGGCGCGCAGGCGCACGTCGATGAACACGACGTCGTCGTGCCCGGCCCACGTGACCACGTCGCCCCGCAGGTCGGGGGCGAGCCGGAGGAGCCTGCGGGCGCCGTCCTGCCAGACGGCAGGCATGCGGACCGGGGCGGTCCCATCCCTTCGCGAAGAGATCGACCACCTGCTGGTGCACGCTCGGCCAGTCGGCCATGATCGGACGGTAGCCAGTTTTTACAACGGTTGCAAGAAGGGTGGGGCGCGTGGCCGATCAGCGGAAGGAACGGACCACGACCGCGCTGCTGCAGGCGGCGGAGGCGCTCTTCCGGGACCGCTCCGTCGACGATGTGACCGTGGAGCAGATCGCCGAGTCGGCGGGCGTGGCCGTCGGGTCGATCTACAACCACTTCGGGTCCAAGGCCGGGCTGCACGCCGCCCTCGTCGAGCGTGCGCTCCAGGCCGACCGCGACTTCATGGACCTGACGTACGGGTCCGCCGGCTCACCGGTCGAGCAGATCCAGGCCGCGGCCGAGCAGTACCTCGCGTTCTACCTGGCACACCCCGACCACTTCAGGATGCTCGCCTTCCCCGACCCACCGGGCCGGTACGCCGCGGGCCGGGAGCTGTCCGAGCGGCTGGCCCGCTCGGTCGACGAGCAGAACCAGCGGCTCGTCGATGCGATCCGGCGCGGCATCGCGGCGGGCGAACTGCGCGCCGTCGACCCGGACCACGTCGCCACCGTCCTGTGGGCGGCGTGGAACGGCATCATCAGCCTCGCCTGGCGACCTGACGCGTTGCGCCGCGACCACGCACAGCTGCGCGAGCTGCTGGAGACCGCCACCGACGTCATCGCCGACGGCCTCCGCACGCGGGCTACTCCCGGTCGAACTCGCCGGCCCGGACGCCCGCCAGGAAGGCCTTCCAGGCCGTCGGCGTGAAGTGGTGGGGGGTGCACCCCGGGTGCTTGCTGTCGCGCTCGGCGATCCGGCCGTCGGGGAGGAGGCGCACCTCCACGCAGCCGGTGGCGCCGGAGAAGCTGCTCTTGCGGAAACGGTCGTGCGAGATCACGGCATGCCTTTCGGGGAATTGATGTCGGCGATGAGCGCACGGGACTCGTCGTGGTCGAGTGCCTTGCGGGTGATCGCGTCGAAGATCCGGAGGTACTGGAGCACGTTCGACGGCTGCTCGAGGAACCGCTCGCCGGTGTGCGACTCGGCGGCGACGACGTCGCGGTCGCGGTCGTCCGCGTAGTGGAGGATCGTGAACAACCCCAGCATCCCGGGGTGCGGGCCGCTGGCGAAGGGCACGACCCGCAGCGAGACGTTGCGTTGCCGGGAGACGACCTGCAGGTGGTCGAGCTGCTCGCGGAAGGCGTCCGGCGGGCCGACCGGCCGCCGCAGCACCGCCTCGTCGAGCAAGAAGATCAGCTGTGGGGCGTCGTCGGACTTCACGAGCAACTGCTGGCGGCGGGCCCGCACCTCCAACAGCCGTCGCGCGGAGTCATCGGACTTGACGGCCGGCAGCACCTTGTAGAGCTCGAGGGCGTAGGCCTCGGTCTGCAGCAGCGGCGGCACGACCGCCGCGGCGAAGCTGCGGATCGTCGAGGCGCCGGATTCGTAGTCGACGTAGGTGTCGGCACCGGCAGGGAGTGCGTCCGTGTACTCCCGCCACCACGCCTGGCTGCGCCCGGCACTCGCCCACCGGCGCAGGCGATCGGCCGACGGCGGGTCGAGCTCGTAGAAGGTGACGAGGTCGCGGATGTCCCGCGGGAGCGGCACACCCTGCCCGTTCTCGAGCCGGCTCAGCTTCGAGGTGCTGATCAGCGTGGCCTCGGCGACCTCCTCCAGCGTCCGGTCGCCCCGCAGGCGCCGCAGCTCGGCCCCGAGCCTGCGGCGGTGCAGCAGCGGTCCCTCAGAGGACGCCACGGGGGTCTCCCGGCCAGCGAGGACGGCCATGGTCCTCGTGGCCGTCCCGGGGTAGAAGCGGCCGAACGGGGGTGCTCGTGTGCAAGATGCGTCGAGTTCCTCTTCAGGGATGGGCTGCCCGGGTGTTCTATGTGGGAATCCCAGCCGCCATATTGCAGCGGCAAGGCGCATAGCGCAAGCTACACCTTGCGGTGCCCACGCCCGCCAACCGGTCGGCGTGTCGCCCGAACCCGAACGGGGGCAGCAATGAACCTTGCAATCGTCCTCGGTGGCCCGACCATCCTCGTCGGCCTGGCAGTTCTGATCGCCTACCTCGACGCCCAGGCCCGCAAGTCGGCATGGCGGCGCATCGCCGCCGCCCGACGCGACGTGCAGGAGCGCGAGCGCGCCCTCATGCGACTGGACCGCTTCCACGACGACTGGTCCTGACCCGCCGCACGCCGGCCGCTCGACGACCTGGGAGAGCGTTGCGAGGTGGGGCTCGGCGCCCCGGGAAGGGCGCGCCGGGCGCATGCCGGATCGATCGCCGCGGTGGTGATCAGCGCGAGATCACCCGGAGGGACCGCGGGAGGGCGCTCGTGGCGCCCCCGTATCGATCAGGAGCGCTGATGGGGCGAGGGGCTTTCATCGATCAAGGCGAGATGGTCGTCAAACGATCTCCGGGGGCGACCATTTCCCCTTGATCGCCGCCGCAGGAGCCCGATGACCTCCCGGTTTCGGTTGCGCATTCTCGGTCAGAGCAACCGCACCCACGTATCCGGCGCCTGGAGTGGCTGCCGACGGCGGACCTTCGCAGTCACCGCCACCGTCATCTCTCGTGGCGATCAGCACCTGCATCATCCCTCGGGCCAGGCAGTGCTGCCCGCCGCGCTAACCTCCGACGGCCCGGCGGCGCAGGTGTCGCACGTCGGTGGACGCGGACCACGCCACCACACCGGCGTCCTCGACGACCGATGAGGATCGACGCTGAGCGCGGTCTCCACATCATCCTGTTGGATACGACGACGAGGAGGCACGCGATGGGTGGGCCGCTCGACTCCGCGCACGCCATCACCAAGCTCCCGGCGCAGGACCTGGACCGAGCACGGCGGTTCTACCGCGACCGTCTTGGCCTCGAGGCCGTGGAGGAGCGCGAGGGCGGGCTCCGCTACGTGTGCGGGACGACGGAGTTCCACCTCTTCCGTTCGTCCGGGACAGCCTCGGGCACCTCGACGCAGATCGGCTTCGAGGTGGCGGACATCGACGAGGTCGTGGCCCAGTTGCGCGCCCGCGGGGTGCAGTTCGAGGCTTTCGACATCGCCGGCTTCGACGTCGAGAACGACATCGTCACTGTTCCTGACAACTATGCCAGCAAGGGCAGGGGCGAGCGTGGCGCGTTCTTCCGCGACAGCGAGGGCAACCTCCTGGGGCTCGGGCAGGCGATCCGCTGACAGCCATGGTCTACCTCCGCTTCATGCCTCGTCCTCTTCGCTCACGATCACGTGAGCGGGCGGCCGCAGGGAGCCTCGAATGAATGTCGGCGCGCGAGGACCTGTCACGGTGGTCCTGTTCCACTCGATGTTCGGTCTGCGACAGGTGGAGCTGCTCGCGGCCGATCGCCTCCGAGCCGCCGGTCACCGAGTCGTCACACCCGACCTGTTCGCCGGCGCCGCGGCGGCCGAGCAGGGTTCAGCGCCGACGTTGGAAGATGGGTTCGCGCTCATGGCCCGCATCGGCTGGGAAACGATCGTGGCGCGTGCGCGCGCTGCCGTCCGCGACCTGCCCCCCAGCAGTGTTCTCGGAGGCTTCTCGATGGGAGTGGGCGTCGTGGGCAGCCTGTGGCCGGAAAGGCTGGCGGCGTCCGGCGTCTTCCTGCTCCACGCGACCACCCCCGTGCCCGGCGGCGTCGGCGCCGGCAAGCCTGTCCAAGCTCACGTTGCCGACGGCGATCGATTTGCCCCGCCCGACCAGCTGGCTGCCTTCCGCGCCAGCGCGGTAGACGCCGGCGCTGAGGCGACGCTCCACACCTATCCCGGCGCCGGACACTTCTACAGCGACCCGTCTCTGCCTGACTACGACGCCATCGCCACCGACCGCACCTGGCGCCACGTGCACGCACTGCTCGACGAAGTACGTCACATGCCGCTGTGAATAGGCCCGCGTACTGGCGACCCGTGCCGCCACCTGCAGGTCCCCGACTGCCGGCTTCCCAGCCCTCCGTTGCGGACATCGCGAACGTCCCCGACAAGGGCGGTTAAGCAGCGCTGGACCTGGAGATCACGAACGGTGGACGAACATCACGAACACCCGAAGCCGAGGTTGGAAAACTACGGAGCTGTCCAGGCGCGCCACAAGCGGTCCTCGTGCCA
This sequence comes from Pseudonocardia adelaidensis, assembly GCF_039543345.1. Classification (NCBI taxonomy): domain Bacteria; kingdom Bacillati; phylum Actinomycetota; class Actinomycetes; order Pseudonocardiales; family Pseudonocardiaceae; genus Pseudonocardia; species Pseudonocardia adelaidensis. The sequence continues at coordinate 36,512 of NZ_BAABJO010000025.1, forward strand.
TCCGCTGCGCTGACCCCGCACGAGATCGAGCCTCATCGGTGAGGATCCGCGCTCGATCCGCCGTCATGCCTTCCCGATGAGCCGTTCCCAGATGCTGCGCCGCGGGCTCGACCCGCCCCGCTGAGCGCCGTCCGGCCGCCGCGCAGCTGTGCGTGCCGGCGGGGTCTGGCGCTGCTGCGGGGCGGGTGGCTCGACAGCTGCCCGCTGGCTAGGGATCGGGTCCGGTCGCCGGGTCTGCTCGCGGTGCAGGGCGCGCGCGGCTGCGGCAGGGCGGTCAGCGGCCCGCTCTGGTCGGCGCACCGTGCGTCGGGCCACTGCTCAACGCAGCCACCGTGATCGCAACCCTCGACGTCGCCACCGAAGCCGGACGCCTCGACACCAACGATCGTGAATGTAGGCCAGCACCAGTGGCCGGGGAACCCGTCGTTCCACCTCCGCAACCCGCGACGGCGAGCACAAGGAGCAGGAAGCCGATCCCGCCGAGGACTCTCACCCCGACAAGATCGCTGCTGGTTTCCCGGCGTTGCTGGTCGCTGCTCGAGATGCTCTGGCCTGCAGCGACGTGGGGCCGGTGGGACTCGAACCCACGACCTGACGGATCTTGGACACGCTACTGACCGCTGATCCGGCAAGGTCATTCCTGCTGCTCAGATCCCGTTCACCTGGTCGACGGTGATGAGTGAGGCCATGCACTGATCGGCGGTAAGCGTGGACATAGCCGTGGGCGTGATCATGCGCTGCGGACCTCTGTCCGCTCGCGGTGCCAATGACGCTGATCCGTGTTGCCCGGGAACCACCCTGCAGGCACCCCTGCCGCAGGCGCGACCTGACACTGCGACTTCGCCCGGCGAGGAGTCCGACTCGACTGCCGCACCAGGCATCATCTGGTCGGGCCCAGGCTGATCCGGTCCGGCGAGCTGCCCGCCGCGGAGGTGATGGGAGGCGGCGGCCGCGATCCGAGCCACCGCGGTCGTGGTCGAGCCTCGCAAGCGCGCGGCGACCGGTTCGGCTCACCTACGACCTCTTCGGTGTGAACTCGTGGCGATCAAGCATCGGATGGGTTCGTACGAGTTCAGGCAGCATGTCGAGATCGGCTCAGCGGTCCTCGGCAGCTGGCGTTGCTGTACTTCACTGCGGTACGCGCATGCCTTGGCCCCATGCTGCCACCCGGGTCCTCCATTCGTTGACAACTGAAGTAGTAGTGCTCAGGAAGTAGCCCCGACGCCGGCGCGGCCCGTTGAGGGTCGTCGAAACGACAAGGCACCGACCACGCCCGGATGCCCGGCCTCAGCCGACGCTCCCCCGACTTGCCGCCCCACCGGCGCCGGCGACCGCGAGGAGGCCGGCGATGACGGAAGCCTCGTTGTCAGCGGCGTGTGCCCCCTCTGCAATTCGGACCAGCAGGAGATACCCAGCACCAACCACGCACAGCACCCCGCCCAGGACCGTGAGCAGCAACGGCTTCAGCTGGCCCCTGGTATCGGACACCCGGCAGGTCGCTCCTGGATCAGCGGGGCTGGAAGGGCGGCTCCACCCGCCAGAACCCGAGCCACACCGCCGCGCCGGAATTGGTCGACCGGGGCTTCCGGGCCACCGCGCCGATCTGCTCTTGGTCGCCGCGCTGCCGTTAGGCGGCGCCGAAGAGTCGGGCGGGCTTGGCCAGGATGCCGGGCAGCTGCTGGCTCGGGCGCTGCAGTTCACCGTGCACGGCGTTGAGCACCGCGATGCCGCCGGTGAGCGCGGGGATCAGCCACTGGCAGACGTTGAGCTGCTGTTGGGCCTTGGCGACCTCGGCCGGCGTGTCGGGCGACGGGTCGGTCCCGCCCTCGACCGGCACATCCCCGGCCTGCTCGAGCTTCTTGCCCAGCGCCCGGCTGTAGGCGGTGACACCGAGCGCGGCCGCGGTCAGCGCGGTTTTCGCGATCGTCGAGGCACCGACACCTCGCTGGGTGGCGACCCGGCCCTTGTTCGCCAGCAACAGGCCGGTGCCCCCGATCAGGTGCACCCCGATCGCGGCCAGGTTCACCGGCGTCCAGCGCGCCCATCCGGCGTTGGCCACGCGCAGCCGCTGCGCGGTGTCGCTGACGTCGGCGGCGGCGCCGTTGATCCCGACCGCGCCGGCGAGCGAGCCCCCGAACCAGGCGGCCAGACCCAGATCGTGCAGGCTACGGATGAACGTGTTGCGCTCGGTCATCTCGACACACCCCTTCGTTGGCGGACGCCCTCGTCAGCGCTACGAGCGGTGACGTACCCGCCGCGCCGGGACGCCACCCACCGGGAAGCTACGGATTCCACCGGGCGACGTGCCCGGAGCGCTCACCGCGACTCGCCGGCGCGTTGCCCGCAAGACGGCGCATGCGGCCGGCGAGCCGCCCGGTGGTCGCGGTCGCAGATATCACCCGCTGCCCGATCCACGCGTGATCGAATCGCCAACATCAGGATCGCCCGTACCGGCATGCGCTGATCACCCAATGCGGTGAGGTGGCTACATGCTGCGATCAATGGTCGGCGAGTGGCCCGATCGGGGTATCCGTGCCAGGCGGCTACGGCCGGAGCTTCTGCTGCACGCGGATCTGGCGCGCTGCGTCGGCGAGCGTCCACAGCGGGCACGGCCAAGACTCCCGCGGCGTCCCGCGGCCCGGGGTCGTGCACTCGACGCACAACCCGGCGGCGTTCGAGCGGTGGTCCGCCATCAACCGCTCAATCACGTCCCACCGCCTCGCCAGCTCCGCGACGAACTCCACCCATGTCCGCTGCGCCACGGTGCGGACGCTACTCCGAAACGGACAACTGAGCCAACACGTCCGAATGGGCAAAACGTACTGAACGTGCTGGCAGGGCCGTTCGTGCTGGTTGGTGCACCTACCGTCGAGGAGTGGACCGCCCGGAGAAGCTGCTCACCACCGCGCAGGCGGCGGAGCACCTCGGCATCTCCCGCGGGACGCTCGCCCGCTACGCGCGCGACGGCCTGTTGAAGCCGACGCTGAAGCTGCCCACGGGGCACCTGCGCTGGAGCCTGGAAGACCTCCGGCGCCAGATGCGCGAGCTACGGGAACAGGGCGGCGAGTAACACTGGTGCCCCCGATTGGCGAGTAAGCGCTTACACGCCGTTGTGCCCACCGCGTGTGTGCGGCCCGCTGCCGAACCCCCTCCTCGCGCAGCGGGCCGCTTCTTGCGCCCTTCCCGCCCCCGCCAATGGAGGGGATTCGAGGGGGAAACGATCTTCGATGATCCACTGGTGACCTGGGAAAGTGGGTCTGACCGGCTGGTACGTGGTGGGCCCCCAGGGGATCGAACCCTGAACCCGCGGATTAAAAGCTCCCGCGAGTCCGTGACGGGCGAGTCCGAGTGATGACGCCCGCGACTGTTGCCCCAGCTCAGCGGCCTGATCGGCTGTCGGCCTGTGACGCCCGGATCCGGGCCTGTCCGGTCCGTTCGCGCACACACCGCGCACACACCGGCCGCGGCCCGCCCTGCTAGGCGAAGGTCCTCATCCTCCCGTCAGACGCCCCCGGGCGGTGCGACCAACACCGGCCCCGGGGACTTGATCAGCTACCAAGGAGCTGACCCATGACCATCCTTCCCGACTCCGCTGTGCCGGCACACCCCGTCCCTGCGGGTGTGGCGCACCCGACCTGGTGCGACCCGCGCCACTGCCACGTCCGCGTCCGCGGCGACGGCCTCGAGCCGGTGCTCGTCCACGAGGGTGACCACTACCGCGACCCGTGGCGTGCCGTCGTGCTCATGCAGGTCGAGATCCTCGACGCCAGCCTGACCCGCGTCCTGGGCACCCGGCAGCCGATGGTGCGCCCGGAGGGCTCGTTCGACGGCACCCCGTTGGAGGCCGACCGGGCCGGCGTCCTCGGCCGCGCGTTGGCCACTGCCGCCGTGGCCGCGGTGGCCGGCGCGCTGCCGCACGCTGTCGTGAGGGGTGGTGCCCGATGAGCTGCAACGACGTTGCCACCGTGGCAACCAGCCGGCCGGTGCCGAGCGGACGCTCGGACACCATGAACGCCGTCACGATCGCCGCCCTCGACGTCGTCCTCGCCGTCGAGAATCAGGTCAACGCGCTGCGCTGGCCGCCGGTGCTCGACGCCCTGCGCTTCGGGGCCACGCTCGACCAGGTCATCGAGGTGATGCTCAACGTCGAGACCACCGAGGAGCTCGCCGCGGGGCTCATCGACTGGTCGGTCGGGCAGGAGATCGCCGGCCGTATGTCCGATGATGAGGTCGACGAGCTGATGGAGCTGGTGCACGCCGCTGGCGGGCCGGCACCGGTGCCCGCCTACGCCACCTTCCGCGCCGAGGCGGTGGCCCGATGACGCTCACGTACGGCGCGCCGCCCGTGCTCGGGGAGCGCTGCGTCCCCGGCTGCATTGACCCGCTGTTCGACCACGACGGGGCGCACTACTGCCACGTCCAGGTCGGCACGGTCGAGCTGTCCCAGAACCGTGACGTCCGCTTCGAGGCCGACGAGGCGCGCGTCGAGGTGTGCCAGGAGCACCGCAGCGACGGCGCCTTGAGGCGCCGGGTGTGGATCGCCCCGTACAACGGCGGGGCGATGGACATGCCGATCGTGCTCACCCGCGCCGAGGCCGCGCAGCTCGTCGGGCTGCTCGTCGAGGCGTTCGCCCTCACCGAGGAAGTGACCCAGTGATCACCGAGCAGACCACCGCCCTGGTCCGCATCCCCGCGGGCGACAGCCGACCGGCTGGTGACCAGTTCTGGCAGGGGTACGTGCCGCAGACGCGCACCTACCTCCGCGGGTGGGACAACCCGGCCGCGCTGGCCGCGTCCCTGTTGGAGGGCACGGCACCGGTCAGCCACCCGGCGTGGTGCAGCCCGTCATCGTGCGACGTCTGGGACGGCGGCATCGTGACCCACGTCGCCGACGACGCCAACCCGTGGACCGTGCAGCAGGTCCGCTGCGACTACTGGGAAGACGGCGCCTGGCATCAGGAGGCGTCGGACGTCGTCCCCCGCTGACGGCCGGGCGGCAGCACGCCGCCCACAGCCGCCCGTGTCCGCCCGCTGGTCAACGGCCAGCGGGCGGACGCATGTTCAGGCCCGGTCGGACCCCAGGGCCGACCGCGGCCGACCGCCCTCTGACCTGCGGGCGGCTGTCTGTCGCCCGGTCCGCCCGGCCGCGCCGCCCGCTCCCCGGTCGGGAACGGGTCGGCAACGGTCGGACGCGGTCCCAGACGCACCCGGAGCGCACCCGCAGGCGGCAGGGACCAGGCGCACCCGACGCGCACGCAGAGCGCGTTTCAGAGGCCGCCGAGGTTGCCGGACACGGGCTGGTCAGCGATGCCGCAGGTGCAGTGTCACCGGCGGCGTAGCGCCTCGTCGGCGCACTCGGCGGTCCAGCAGATCCCGCACGGGCGCGGCCGGCGAGGCCGACTGCCATCAGGCGCACCGGCGGCAATGCCCCCGCCACGGCTCGCGGTGGTTCAACGAGCCGACCGGCCGGGGCACCTAACCTGACCGCGCGCTGGACGCGCGCCGCGAGGGGTCGACCTGGGGAAACACGCTCCGGAGGGCCTCTCAGGGCGAGGCCGGGTCAGGTTTGGCGCATTTCCGCAGGTCAGGAGGCCTATCGACTACCTGACCGGGCCCTGAGCGGCACCTGACCGACCTGAGACGGATTCGCGTTTCCGCAGGTCAACGCGCCGCGGCCGACCTGACTCACGAGTCAGGTTTCACGGGCCCTCGGTCAGGTGCCGGCCGGCCCTTCGCCGCGCCTCACCTCACCCGCCGAGGAGGGCACCGGCGCGTCCCCGCGGGTCAGTTCAGGGGGGTGTCCGCCGGACGGTTCTCGGTGAGGTTCGAGCGCGGTTCGAGCGTTTCCGCTGGTCAACTACCTTATCGATCACCTCACTCCGGGGTGAGGTTCCTTACCGGCCTCGGTGAGGTCGATCCGGCGCCGATCGGCGACCTCAGCTCAGCGACAGCCGACCCCATCGCCCCCCGGATTCCGGCGCTCTGGCCCGGTTGCTGGGTTGGCCGATCTCGCTGATGTTGGACGGGTCTTCGCAGATCAGGCGCATCAGCAGGCAGGGGTCAGCAGCTGCTGATCTATCAGCGGCCCTCGCTGAGGTTCCGGGCCCTCGGTAGGTGAGATGCGCGGCCCGCGCCCTCGACGAGTCCCTGTCCCGGGATCCGGGCTCCGCGCCGGTGGGCTCGTCGTCGCCTACCTGGATGCGTCTACGCAGGTCAGACCGGTAGGCGCACGGGTAGGTGACCGCCTACCTTCCGCGGTGCCCGCCTACCCTCGCGCGCCTCACACGACGACCGGCCTGCGATCGAGCGCACGCACACATCGCGCGCACACACCCACCGTGACCAGGACAGACCGGGCGAACAGCGGACAGTCAATCCGCTCGGCCGCAGCCAGCGATAGCGTCCCGCCAGCTTCGACCGACAGGAGATCGACTGTGATCGTGCTCGTCGACCGCAACGGCCCGCCGACAGCTATGACCTGCCCGGTGTTCCTCTGCGACGCGTGTCTGGAGCCCATTCAGGGTGACCGGCGCGGGATCGTGATCTGGCGGTCAGCGCCTCACGGGCCGGACTTCCGACCGGCCGCCCAGGAGCACGCCCACACCCACAAGGGAGCGTGCAACCGGCGCTACGAGGCCGCTCACCCTGGGGACCGCTGGATGTGGCGCGACCTTGACGAGTTCCTCATGCAGCTCACGAACAACACCGCGGAGCCGTTCGAGGAGGAGCCGAACGTCGAGTACATCGCGCCTGCGCCGTCGACCTGGCGACAGGGCCGGTACAAGCGGCGGCGGACTGCTCAGCTCGACGATGAGCTGCCCTGACGGCAGGCCCTTGCCGCCGCCGGACGCTCCTGCGGGTGACTCAGCCTGATGGCCGACGTCGCGCCCAGCTCGAGCCGATCCTCGCCGCCTGGCCGGAGACGTCCGAGAACTGAACGAGCGCCTCGACGACGAGGACGAGCGGGGCCGCGACTCGACCCGGTGCGGTGATCGTCGGCATGAGGCGCTCGACGTGGGCGTCGTCGTCATCCGGGACCACACCGGCGTCGACGAGGCCGTCGACGAGCGCCTTGAAGGTGGGCACGAGGTTGTCGGCGTCCCGGCGGCAGCGCGTCCGCGGGGTATAGCGCAGCTCGACGCGCACCCGCTCGGCGCGGGGGATGCGCGCGGCCTGGGCCAGCCACCCGGCGGTCTCGCGAACCTCGCGGACGAGCCGGGCTCGGGCCATGTGGTGCATCCGGCCGTTCAGGGACAGCGGCGGCGTCCGCCAGGGCAGCTGCAGCTCGTATCGGTCGCTCACGCGCCCTCAGTTCGTCGTGGTGGGCGGCGGGGGAACGTACGGGCCGAGGGTGCGCCGCTCGACCTGCGCTGCCTTCTCGATGCGCTGCACGAGCGGCAGCAGCTGCTCGACGACGCGCTTGGCGCACCTCTGCGCGATCTCGTCGGCGTCGGTGTGCGGGGCCAGCAGCGGCGCGACGAGCCCGGCCAGCGCGACCAGGTCGACGCCGGGCGGCGGCCGGTCGGGCTCGTCCCCGTTCATCCGGACGTCGCCACCGCAGCGGCGACCGCGGCCCGGTAGGTGCCGATCGCCGCGACCAGGTTGGTGTGCGCGGCGTTGACCGCCTGCTCCGCGGCCGGCAGGTCGAACCCCTGGCCCTGCCGGTCCTGCCGCAGCCCGGACAGCACGCTGTTCGTGGCCTCGTCCGCGTGCCGGACGAGGTTCGTCGCGGGGTCGTTGTTGCTGGGAACGTCGGTGTAAGTGGGCATGATCAGATACCTCCGCTGTACGAGAAGCCGCGGTTAACCGGGTCCGGCATCGACCCTGCGGCCACCGCGCCGAGCGCCTCCGCCGTGGCGCGGGGGTTCTTCTCGGCCGCGTGGAAGATCCGGTCCCGGCTCGGCGGGAGAGTGACCCGGCTGAGGTAGCCGCGAACCGGGTCCACGGGGGTGGCCACTTGCTGTCCTCCCGCCCAGTGGTAGGTGACAGGGCCGGTCTCCACCGGCTCGCCGAGCGCCTTCGCGAGCACGTTCGCCGCGGTGGACAGCCGTTCCTGCTCGGTGGCGGCGGCCCGGATGCGGCGGTGCCGCTCGACGAGATCGACCGCAGCGGCCTTGAGCGCCTCCACGGCGGCTTCCGCGGCCGTGGGGAATCCGTCGGCCGCCTCCTGCGCCTCGCGCGCCTTCTCGGACGCCTGAGCGCGCAGCTGCGCCAGCCTGGCGAGGTCCCGCTCACGCGCGATCGCGGCGTCGATCTGGTCGAGCTGCCCGCGCACCGCCGCGGCGGCCCGCTGGTCGATCTGCAGGGCGTCGACCCGGGCGGCCTTCGCGGTCGCCAGCGCCGGATCGGGCTCCTCCCCCGCGGTCGCCGCGGCGAGCTGCCGGCGCTCGATGTCGGCGATCTCGCCGGTGCGCGTCTCGATGCGCGCGGTGATCTGGTCGAGCCGGCCCTGCACCTCGGCCCGCTCGTCAGTCGTCTTCGTGGTCATGATTCTCCGCTCTGGAATGTGCTCGTCTGGCCGTCGAGGGCGGCGATCGTCACGGCGGCGGCGTTCACCGACGGCCGCCCACCACTGCATTGGCTGTGATCTTGAGCTTGCCCTGTTGGGCGAGGCGGGCGATGAACGTGCCCGCGGCCGAGTCCGCGCCGCCCATGACCTGGATCGTGAGCGCGCCCTGGCCGCCGCGACCGGCCGCCGCACCGGACAGCGCCCCGCTGCGACCGGCGCCGATCGCGCCCGCGGCTGTGCGGCGCATCGCGGCGGTGACCAGGCCGGCGTTCGCGATGATGCCGTCGGCCATACCGGCGGACATCATCGCGCCGACCTCGTTGCGCATCACGATCGACGGCGAGGCGATCCCCAACGTGGACTTGATCGCGTTGAGTGCCTTCTGAGCGAGCGCGGTCGCTGCGGCAACGCACTTGTCGACGGCCGCCTGCAGCCCCTTGGCGAGCCCCTCGCCCATGTCCTCGCCGGCCTGGAAGAACTGCCGGACGCCGTCCTTGAGGGCCTGCCAGGCCTTGTTCACGAAGTCCTTGCAGAGCTGGACCGTCTTCTCGACACCCTCGCTGACGGCCTCCTTGGTGTTGTCCCACCACTCCTGGACGGTGGGACCCCACTCCTTCTGGAGGTTGTCCATCTCCTTCGGGGCGTCGGAAGCGAACTTCTTGACTTCCTTGACGGCGTCGTCGACGCCCTTCTTGACGACCTTGGTGGTGTCGTCCCACCACTTCTTGCAGGTCTTACCCCAGTCGTCGACGAGCTTCTTGATCGCCTTGCCCGGGTCGTCGACGAACTTCTTGACCTCCTTGATTGCCTTGTCGACGCCGCCCTTCACTTCCTTGACGGTGTCGTCCCACCACTTCTTCACGGCCGCGACGGCCTGGTCGATCCCCTTCTTCAGGCCCACGCCGATGGCGACCGCGAACGCACCGACGGCCTTCGCCGCTTCGCCGATCTTGGCCAGGTCGAGGTTCTTGATGAACTCCGAGACGGCCGAGCCGGCGGCCTGGAACACCCTCCCCAGCGGCTCCATCGCCTTGAACAACTTCCCGATCAGCTCGGCGACCTTGCCGAGGATCTGCATCAGGATCGCCAGGTTCTGGAAGACCGTGCCGATGTACGGGGCGGCGTCCTGCAGCGCTTTGCCGAAGCTCTTGATGGCCTCGGCGGCCGGCTTGCCCGCCGACCCGGCAATCTCGATCAGGATGTCGATGATCCCGGCGAGCACCTCCCCGAACGCCGAGATGGCGTCGGCTCCGGCCTCGAACGCCTTCGTGAGCTGCCCGGTCTCCTTCGACTTCTGGATGACCTTGTTCAGGTTCTCGAACACGGACGAGATGGCCTTGCCGATCTCGTCCAGGGCAGGAGCGGCGGCGGCGCCGAACGCGGTGAACGCCTGCGCGAGCGCCTTCGCCCCAGGCGCCAACGACTTGATCATGTTGTCGACGCCGCCGAGGAGCTGGCGGATCTCCTCCATGCCCTGGGCGGAGCGGATCCAGCCGGTGAACTCCTTCACCACACCCGAGATGGAGCGGGCGATGCTGGTGAGCGGGCCGTCCATCGACGAGATCGCCGCGCCCAGCTTCTGGAACTCCTGCGACAGCTCGGACCGGAACACGGATTCGAGCTGCTTCTGCAGCCCGCCCAGGGACGCCTTGAGCCGCTCCCCGGCCTGCTCGATGCCGCGCCAGCCGCCCATGACCACGCCAGCGGCCACACCGAGCCCCTGCAGCGCGGCAGCGGCGGCTAACGCTGCGGCTGAGGTCGCCGCGATGACTGTCGCAACGACCGCGGCGGCGGCGGCCATCGCGTACCCGTTGCCGGCGGCCAGCCTGAGGCCACCCGCCAGGCCGCTGGCACCGCTGGCAGCCCCGCCGCCGAGCGCCTCACCGGCCCTCTTCGCGGCCTGCCCGAGCGCGTCGGTGTCCTTGCCGGACTGCTTCGCGCCGGTGCCGAAGCGGCGCAGACTCTCATTCGCCGAGCGTGCGGCAGCACCGGCCTTGTCGATCTCCTCGCGGTATCTGCTGATCCCGCCGGTGTCGATGTCCCCGGACGCGGCCGCCGTCGCAGCCTTGATCTGCGCGGCCGCCCGGGTAGCCGCCTGCGCGGCTTCGTTCCAGGTCCGGATGAACTGGCTGGCGTCCGCGGTGAGCTTCGCGGTGACCTCTGGCAATGCCACGGGAGCTCACCCCCGTCCGATCGGGAAGTCGCCGAAGTCGCGGGCGTGTTCGGCGTGTAGCTGGGTGCTGACCGCGTCGCCGAGCTCGTGCGCGACGTCGCCCGGGGTCTTCAGGGCGGCGTCGAACACCCGCAGCCGGTGCAGGTCCGCGTCGGGGTAGGCGCGGCGGATCTCCTCGAGCGGATCGGGGACCTGGACCGGCCCGGCTTCGATGCCGAGCTGCCCGGCGAGCGTGTGGGCTTCGCGGGCCCGCTCGTCCATCTCCGCTGTCAGCTGCCGGATGCGCCTGACCCGGCCGCACAGGTCCACCCCGGACGCCTTGAGAGTCGCCAGGGCGGCGTCGACAGCCTCGGTGAGGCCTTCCATCTCGCCCTGCAGCTCACGCCCCTTGGAGGCGATCTCACTGCCGAACTCGGCGAGGGTGTCGGCATCCCGGGCGCGTGCTGCCAACGCGGCCCGCTCGCGGCGCTTCACGCCCCTCTGCCCTTGTAGAGCATGTCGGGCGTCGAGGTCGCGGCACGGTTGATCTTCGGGGCCTCGCGGGTCAACCTGATGCGCGTGCCCGGGTTCGTGAAGTGGGCGCGGGTCGGGCCGTACGCGGCCACGGCCTTCGCAGCGCGCGCCAGGTGCTCGTCGGTGGGCTGCGGGTTGTCCGCCTTCAGCTGCGCCAGGGCGCCGACATAGCCGCCGCCGAGACCCGGCGGGGCCACCGCGAGGCCCTTGTTCAGGACGGCGAGGTCGGCGTCCAGTTGCCGCGGCGTCATCGCCTTCAGCACCTGGTCGGCCTTCGTCAGGTAGCCGTACATGAGGGTGCGGTCATTGCTGGCCGCGAAACCCTTCGCTGTCAGCTCGGCGGCCAGCTCGCAGCGGGCGAGCAGCTCAGCCGGCCGCAGCTCGGCTCTGATCGCTGCCGGGATGCGATCCGCGGTCGCGCGGTGGTGTTCGGGGAGCTTCCACGCCATCGTGAGGCGCCTTCCGTGTGGTCCTCCGCGCTTCCCAGACCGTCACGGACGTCGGATCGATCGCCCACGTCCCTCTACCGTCCACCGCCGCCCCGTCGAGCAGCCCCTGGCGGACCAGTCTTCGAACGTGGCCCGTCGACAACCCGAGGTGCTCCGCAACCTCGCTGGTGCTGGGCCAGCGCGCCGGGCGGGTGCCCGACGCCGCCGACCGTGCGCCGACCACACGCGACGGCACGTCCGAATGTCCGCATCGGGGCCGTGACCTGCCGGGCCGGATGTCCGCATCACGGTCCGCAAGATCGGTCGCGGCCCGCTGCATCCGCTCGATGACCCCGCCGAGCGTCGCCGGGCGCACCCCGTTCTGCCGCGCCTGCCGCTGCGCCTCCCGGCTGACCGCTTGCAGCGTGACGAGCAGCTCGGCCGGCGTGAACACGAACGGCACGACATCCAGGTCGCGCACCCGCTGCACGGTCACCGGAGGCCCGCCGACCCGCGGATTACGTATCCGCTCCCCCGCCTGTCCTCGCAGGTCAGACCGGGTGTGTGATGGGTGTGTGCGCACACGGTGCAGCTCATGACGCCGCCCGCGGCCGCCGGCCGTACCGGCGATCCACCCGCAGCCGCGGCTCGTCCTCGGCGCGGAGACCGGGCGGCCACTCGTCGATGTCGAACGGCGGCAGCACGCCGCCCGCGATCCACGGCCGCGCCTCTCGCGCCAGCCTGCGCGGGTCCTCTCCAAGCTGTTCGGCCGCGAACACGATCCGGGCCGCCAGCCACGCGAGCCGCTCACGTTCGAGCCTCGCCTGCGCAGCCCTGAACTGCCGCCGCAGCGAGTCCTCGGCGAGCCGGACCGCAGCTGCACGACGGACGGCCGGCGAGGAGCCCCCGTGCGAGGTGCAGACGAAGCCCCCGCTGATGGACCAACCCCCGCACGGCTCCCCGTCGGTGCGCTTCGCGTGGCACCGGTGCCGCCACCTACGCCGGCTCACGCGACCCACCTGAACGGGGACGGTTCCATGGGTCCTGGCAACGGGCGCTCGTCCATGAGGTGCACGTCTGCGAGGAGGGTGTCGAGGTCGATCGGCTCGGCCGTGGGGAGCGGTTCGCGATGCTCGGCGTCGAGTCGACGGCGGGCTCTGGTGATGAGGGCGTCGGCGAGCGTGTAGGGGTCGACGTCGTGGCGGCCGATGGCGTCGATGACGGCGGCGTGTCGGCGGTGGAGGTCGGCGGCGGTGTCGTCGCGTTCGTTGTGGCCGAGGACGCCGTGGGGGTCGAGGTGGCGGGCGAACCAGGCGGCGCCGGTGTATGCGGGCCCAGTGCGGGCGTTCACCGGCGCCGCCGTTCGTGCAGGACCTGTGCGGCCCATACGCCGCTCGTGCCGGGCGGGAGGTCGCCGAGGAGCGCAGCGCAGGCGGGGAGCGCGTCGCAGCGCTGGCAGAGGGCGATGGCGCGGGCGTGGCGGGCGTCGCGCTGGGTGGTGGTCTCGCGCGGGAGCTCGGCATCGAAGTCCGGTGCGCGGCCGGCGCAGGCTGGGCGGGTGGGGAGCCGGGGCCCGACCATGGCCTCGAGCAGCTCGCCGAGGCGGCGCTCGCGGACGATCGTGTGGGCGCGCGGTGTGCGGACCGGTTCGCCGCGGATCACGGCATGTAGTCCGGGGCGGTGACGGCGTAGCCGCACGTCCACACGGCTCCGCAGCGCGGGCACCGGTAGGCGCCCTTGAGCCACCCGCGGGCGTCGACCACGGCGGCGATGGGTGGCGGCGCCGGGGTGTCGTCCGCGGCCCGGCATGCGCGGCTCTGGCACATGTCGGCGTAGGGCAGGGCGGCGGCCAGGTCGACGAGGGCGTCGAGCCACTCGGCCTGGCTGATCTCGACGCCGGCGCGCTGCATGGCGTGGACGAGCTTGTCGATCGCGTCGGACGCGGCGAGGTATTCGGGGAGCTGGGCGAGCCGGGTGTTGTCGAAGGTGCGGATCCCGGTCGGGTTGCTGTCGCCGACGCGGCGGGCGGTGGTCTTGCGGGCTCGGTTGGTGCTCATGCGTGGCTCCGCTCTGCACGGTTGGCGACACCGCTGGCGAGGTGGCTGCGCAGTTCGCCTGCATCCTCCCGATCGGTGAACAGGTGCACGAGCAAGCGGTCGTCGCCGCTGGCCACGCCGGCGGTGACGCCGATGCCGGCGCAGTCGGCGAGCACGGCCTTGTAGGTGCCGGGCTGGTCGGGGTCCGATGCCCATCCGATGACGAGGCACCAGCCGGGGAACGCCTCGCCGTGGATGTCTTCGATGACGGCCCACATCGGGTAGGGCTGCGGGACGTAGTGCTCGGTCATGTGGGGGCTCCTTGCGATTGGAGGGTTCACGATGTGTGATCGCCAGTCGGTCTTACCCGTCGGTTTCGAGGGGGTGCCGGGGTAAACCGACGGAACCGACGAGACCGACGGAACCGACGGGCCGCAGGTCAGAGCGGATGCCGTCGGTTCCGTCGGTTCCGTCGGTTCAGCCGGTTCCGTCGGTTCGGACGCCCATGCGCCCCCATACCGGCAGGAGATGTGACCGAAAGTAGCCGCGGGCCGAGTCCCCTTGACGGTCACTGTGGATCTTGTAGTGGCCCGCGAGCATTCGCCCGAGCCGCTGAGCCGTCAGCGCCTTCCCGAACGGCGACGACGTTCCCCATCGGTCCGGGTGGCCCGCGACGAGGGCGGCAAGGAGATCCTCTGTCGGCCAGAACTCACCCGCCGGCCACCGTGCGGCGAGGTCGCGCAGCAGGGTCACATGGATCGGGACGCGTTCCATGCCGTCAGCGCGGTCAGCGCGCGCCGCTTCGAGGTCGGCCACGATGAGCCGGTCGGCAACGGCAGGCCACCGGCCCCCAGCGGCTTCGGCCACCCGCCGCAGCGGCCCCCACCGTTCGCGAGCACGGCCGACGCACCCTTCCGGCAGCGGCGGCCGCGCGCTACGGACCTGCTTCCGCACGCCGTTGGCCCACTCGGCCAGGCGCTTCCCGAGCTTCACGGCGTCGTCTTCGATGTCCTCCCACTCGGACGGCGTCACGCGGCCTTCGAGGTCGGGCAGGAGCAGGACCCGGATGACGCGAGTCTTCGTGTCGTCCGGCAGCGCAGGGTTGTTGCCTGCCAGGGCGACCGGCGCGAACGTCGACATCTCCTTTAGGGCCCACTGCCCGCCTTTCCCAGGGACGAGCACGGGGCGCTTGCCCCCGCGCTTGTAGCCGCTGTTGAGGATCGCGATCAGGTCACCGACGCCGTCCTTCTTCGGGTCGAGGGTGCGGTCCGCCTCGTCGATGAGCAGGGTGCGGGGGCCCTTCTCCAAGGCCCTGACCAGCAGCGCCGGGGAGCTGATCGCGGCCATGTTCAGGGGGTGCCTGCACAGCCGTTCGAAGTGCTCCAGGACGGTCGTCTTGCCGGACCCGGGTATCGGGGAGTCGATCTGCAGCCGCGGGGTCGAATAGGTCTCTTCGCACAGGTAGGTGTGCGCGGCCCATAGCGTCAGGATGTCGAGGTCGTCATCTCGCATGGTCAGGACGTAGATCGCGAACCATGCTCGGACCTCATCGAGGACGCCCATCCCGTACGCGGGCCGGTGCTCGCATGGTGCTCGCAGCTGGCACACCGGGCAGGGCTCGACGGTCACGCCGCCACCTCCGGCATTGCGCGCTGGCCACGGTGGTCTCCCGGCTTCGGCTTGATCCACTGGTCCCGGTCGCCGGTCGGCGGGTATCGGCGCTTCGCCAGCTCGCAGTACTCGGGGAGGGCGTTAGGCCGGTGGTACCGGCCGTCCGGGAAGGGGTAGTCGGCGACGAGTGGCACGCCGTCGCGGCTGTCGCCGATCGTGATGCCGAGGCGCGCTGCCGCGACGAGCGGGTGGTCCCGCGGCAGGGTCGACAGCAGCACGCCGAGCGCGACGGCCGGCACGGTGTCCGGGTCGAGCGCGATCCGCGCCGCGGGCTTGGGGAGCGTCATGGGCTTTCCTCTGGCCATTGGGGCAGGTGCGCGACGAGCGCGCGGTATCGGCGGGTGGACCGCAGCGCCTCTGTCTGGCGCTGCGAGGGGATGCCTGCGGGGAAGCCACATGCGGCCTCGAGGTGCAGCAGGGCGGCGATGAGGTCCGCGTACTCGGAGCCGACAGGCGCCTCGACGACCCGTAGGGTGGGGGCCTCAGCTTCTTCGCGGCAGCTGGTCTTGGTGGTGGGGCGGCGGTGGCACGCCGCCCTTCCCCACCGGTTCGGCGGGCTCATCCCGCCTCCAACTGCGGTGGCTCATCGGCGTCGACGCCGAGGAAGCGACGGAGGTCGGCGGTCGGCACGCGGTACGCGTTCCCGAGGCGCAGGACCCGCGTGGGCCACGTTCCGGCTCGCACCATCTCGTGCGCCTTGGTTCGACCGATGCCCAAGGCGCGGCCTGCCGTGACCAAGTCGACCGCGACCGGCAGCGCGAGCAGCTCGTCTCGCGTCATTGCCGGCATCACGCGCTCGCCTTCTGCGCGGCGTCGGCGACCTCCTGCAGCTGCACCAAGGCGCGGTAGAAGCGCAGCGCGTTGTCACCGCGGGGCGAGCTCTCCCCCCGTTCCCAGCGGTAGACGGTCTGTCGATCGGTGCTGGCGAGCTCGGCGACCTCGGCGAGCGTGAGGCCGGCAACCTCCCGGATCTTCCGGGCGTGGCCGTTGCGGCACCACTGCCGGACCGTGCTCGTCGCGGCGATCTCGGCTGTTCGATCACTGAGGGACATGGGCTGAGCGCTCCCGTCGAATGAGCCAGTTAGTGGACAACTTCGAAGTTGACTTCCTGACTATATCGATGGCACGCTCATGTCACCACCCCGTCACTAGCTCCACTTTGTGGACGTAAGGAGCCAGCAACGATGTCGACACCGTCCTGTCTTCGACTCGGTACGGTGCTGCGCGTGCCAGCAACCCCGAAGCTCGCGATCGCCGACCTCCGCGCCGAGCCAGTCGACGAGCACCCGGGGTGGGTGCGCCTCGCCGGGACGCGCACGGCGCTGCCCGCGCGGTTCGAAGTGCAGGTTCTGCTCGACGATCCGGAGTGCGGGGTGCTGCTCGAGGTGAGCATCGATACCGACACCAACACGCCGGTCGTCGACGCCATGACCGTGGTCCGGACGGGCGATCGTCAGAGGTTCGGCCCACCGATCACGGGCGCCATGACGCGGCGGATCGCCGTAGACACCCTTCTGCGGCGGGGGGTCGACCAGCTGGCAGAGCCGATCGTGGCGGTGCGCCGCGATGGCATGGTCGGCGTGTTCCAGCTCCAGCGCGACGCCGATGCTGGCGAGAGCATCGCCTACGGCGGGCGGCCGGCTCAGGCCCCGTCACGGCGTCAGGCACCACGTCAGGCGATCACGGACGACTTCCTGCAGCGGGTTGCGTCGGTGTACCGATCCGCGGACCGCGCTCCGACGCAGGCGGTAGCTGACCAGCTGCACGTGTCCCGGTCCCACGCGGGCCGGCTCGTCGCACAGGCCCGCGCCGCTGGGCACCTCGGCACCACGACACGAGGGAAGGCCGGCGAGCAGCGATGAGCCGCGGCGGCATCTCGAAGCGGTGCGGCTGCACCGAGGTCGTCGACGGCAAGCGCCGGCAGCTCGGCGCGCGCTGCCCGAAGCTGCGCCGCTCCGACGGCTCGTGGAACCCGCGACACGGCACCTGGGCGTTCACGACGACCGTGCGCGGCAAGGGCGGCAAGCCTGAGCCGATCCGCCGGTCGGGGTTCGCCTCGCAGACCGAGGCTCAGCGGGAGCTCGACAAGATCCGTGACAAGGCCCGCCGCGGAGTCGTCGTCACCGACGTGACGGTCGGGGCGTACCTCGAGGAGTGGCTCGGCACGAAGAGCGACATCGCGGCCGGCACTGTCCGGTCCTACGCCGCCCACATCCGGAACTACCACGCCCCGCACCTCGGGCACCTCCGCATGGACGACCTGCGGGTCGCGCACGTCGCCGAGATGCTCGCCGAGGTGCCCTTCTCCGACGCGACCCGCCAGCGCGTGCGGGCGACGCTGCGCTCGGCGCTGAACGACGCGATCCGCGAGGGCCTGCTCATGGTCAACCCCGCCGCGCTCGTGAAGCTCCCGGCCGGGAAGCGGCCGAAGGCGCTCGTGTGGACCGCCGAGCGGGTACAGCGGTGGCGCCAGGCGAACGAGCTGCTCGCCGCCTGCGAGCCGGACGCGCCGGAGCGGGAACAGCTCGAGCTGGCCGCGCAGCCACCGTCGCCGGTCATGGTGTGGACGCCGGCGCAGCTCGGCCAGTTCCTCGACGCCGCGCACGACGATCGGCTGTACGCGATGTGGCACTTGATCGCGCACCGTGGCCTGCGCCGCGGCGAGGCGTGTGGGGTCGAGTGGTCGGACGTCGACCTCACGGCTGGCACGGTTGCTGTCCGCCGCCAGCTCGTGCAGCTCGGCTGGGAGGTCGCCGAGACGAGGCCGAAGTCGGAGGCCGGGGAGCGCACGGTGGCGCTCGACGCCGGCACGGTGGCGGCGCTGCAGGCGCACCGGAAGCGGCAGATGGAGGACCGGCTCGCGTGGGGGCCCGCGTGGGTCGAGACCGGCAAGGTGTTCGTGCGCGAGAACGGCGAGACGCTGCACCCGGCCCGCGTGACGGACTGGTTCCACGCGATCGCGGAGGCGGCCGGCCTGCCTCCGATCCGGCTGCACGACCTCCGGCACGGCGCGGCGTCCCTGATGCTCGCGGCCGGCGTCGACATGAAGGTTGTTCAGGAGACCCTGGGGCACTCGTCGAGTGCGATCACCTCCGACACCTACACGAGCGTGTACCCGAAGGTTGCCGCGGCGGCTGCGGAGGCCGCAGCGGCGCTCGTGCCGAGGCAGGCCACCGGGACGGGAATGCACACACCGCGCACATACCCCGCATCCGCGGGTCAGACCAGGACAGGAAACGCCTGGTCAGAGGGTGGGCCCCCAGGGGATCGAACCCTGAACCCGCGGATTAAAAGTCCGCTGCTCTGCCGATTGAGCTAGAGGCCCGTGGCACCCCAGAGTAGCCGCACCGGATGACCGCCCCGGAGATCACCACGACCCGCACACGACCGCGGCGCCGGGAGCGTCCACGTCCTGCCGGCGCGCTCGCACCGGGACGACGGGGCCGAGTGGCACGCCCGCGGTGCACGGGCAGCGCGCGCGTGCTGCTCGCCCCGAGCATGCCGCCATCGGCCTAATGGTCAGCACGCACAGCAGTCGGGCTCCAACCTGCGGATACCTCGCGTGGAGTAACGCAGGGTCAGTGTTCGCGACGTTACGCAACCACCCATCCTGGGGATTATGCGACCCCGTCACCTGCTCCCCGGTGTGCTCGGTGCCCTGCTCGCGGCCGGTTGCGCCACCCCGGACACCGTCGTCCAAACGGCGGCCTCCACCACTCCTGTGCACACCATCCAGGTGAGTGAGACGTTCCAGAGTGGCACCGGCCCGGCCATCACCTACGACGAGGGACTGGTGCCCGCGGGGGCGCGTGGTGCGGTGCAGTCCCGGTCAGGGGAGGGCACGACCACCGTGATGCTGGCCGTCCGCGGCCTCGAGCGGAACCGCGTTTACGGGGCGCACGTGACCATGCAGCCGTGCGGCGCCGCGCCCGACGACGCCGGTTCGAACTTCCAGTACTCCGCCGACCCGGTCCAGCCCAGCGTCGACCCGACGTTCGCCAACCCGCAGAACGAGATCTGGCTCGACGTCACCACCGACGACACCGGCGCCGGCAGCACCGAGTCGACGGTGGCGTGGACCTTCCCGGACGACCGGCGCCCCGAGTCCGTCGTCCTGCACTCCGGCCAGACCTCCTCCGAGCCCGGCGACGCAGGCGGTCGCGTCGCCTGCATCTCCGTCGACTTCTGACGTCGGGGACAATGGGGCCCTGTGAGTGCCCCGACCGCCGTCCGCCCCCTGCGCATCGGATCGTTCGTGTCCGAGACGCCGGTGGTGCTCGCCCCCATGGCCGGCATCACCAACGCCGGCTTCCGGCGCCTCTGCCGTGAGCAGGGCGCAGGCTTCTACGTCTGCGAGATGATCACCTCGCGCGGGATCGTCGAGAAGAACCCGCTGACGTTCCGGAAGATCGAGTTCGACCCGGAGGAGCATCCGCGGTCGATGCAGCTCTACGGGGTCGACCCCGCCGCGATGGGGCTGGCCGTTCGCATGATCGTCGAACGGGACCTCGCCGACCACATCGACATGAACTTCGGCTGCCCCGTTCCCAAGGTCACGCGCCGGGGCGGCGGAGCGGCACTGCCGTACAAGCGCCGGCTGTTCGAGCGGATCGTGCGCGCCGCGGTCGAGAACGCCGGGCCGGTGCCGGTCACCGTGAAGATGCGCATCGGCATCGACGACGAGCGCCACACCTACCTCGACGCCGCGCGCCGGGCCGCGGACGCCGGCGTGGCCGCCGTCGCCCTCCACGCGCGCACCGCGGCGCAGCGCTACTCGGGCACCGCCGACTGGTCGGCGATCGCCCGGCTCCGCGACGCCATGCCAGCGGAGCTGCCGGTGCTCGGCAACGGCGACATCTTCAGCGCCGCGGACGCGCTCGAGATGGTCACGCGCACCGGCTGCGACGGCGTCGTCGTCGGGCGCGGATGCCTCGGCAGGCCGTGGCTCTTCGGCGACCTGGAGGCCGCGTTCGCCGGACGCCCGCTGCCGGAACCGCCCGATCTGGGGCACGTGGCCGCCACCATGCGGCGGCACGCCGTGCTCCTCATGGAGCACATGGGCGACCACAAGGGCATCCGCGACATGCGCAAGCACATCGCCTGGTACCTCAAGGGCTTCCCCGTCGGTTCCGAGCTGCGCCGCCGCCTCGGCCTGGTGAGCAGCCTCGACGAGCTGGACGAGCTGCTGGCCGAGCTCGACCCCGACATCCCCTTCCCCGCCGACGCCGACGGCCCCCGCGGCCGTCAGGGCTCACCGGGGCGCGTGGTATTGCCGGAGCACTGGCTGGACGACCCGGACGACCCCACGGTCCCCCTGGGCGCTGAGCTGGAGCACTCGGGCGGCTGAGCGATCCGACGGGTTGCGGGCCTCAAGGACCCACGCCTCGCCGTCGACACAACTGGCATGACGATGCTGGACGCGCCCAGGCGGGAGCACGTTCCGTCCACGCCCGGACCGGCAGGCGCGGCGTGGCACACCGCGGCCGCGGAGGAACTCGCCGCCGCCGGCCGCTGGGAGCAGGCCTACCAGCACCTGCGCACCGCCGTTGGGCTGCTGAACGGGCGGTCCGGGGTCGACGAGCTCGATCGGCTGCGCCGCGAGCACGCCGAGGCCCGGGAGCAGAGCCGCCGCGACAGCCTCACCGCCACCTACAACCGCCGCTACCTCGACGAGCGGCTCGTCGCGCTGGTGGGCCAGCCGGGCGGCATCGGGGCGGGCGGGATCGCGGTCGCGCTGCTGGACGTCGACCACTTCAAGCAGATCAACGACACCTACGGCCATCCCTTCGGGGACCGCGTGCTGCAGCGCCTCGTCGCCGTGGTCGACTCGAGCCTGCCCGAGGACGCGTTCTGCGCCCGCTACGGGGGCGAGGAGTTCGCGATCGTCATGCCCGGTTACGACCGCCACGAGGCGGTGCGGGTCTGCGAGACCGTGCGGGAACGGGTCGACGGCCACCTGTGGCAGGAACTCGCCCCCGGCCTCCGCGTGACCGTCAGCATCGGGGTCGCCCACGGGTTCGGGCCGGTGACCGGCCCCGACGGTCTGGTCGGTTCGGCGGACAGGCTGCTGTACGCGGCGAAGCACTCCGGGCGCAACGCCGTGGCGTTCCACGACGCCCACACCGGGCACGCGCGGCTCGCCGGACCGGCGGGCGGCCGCCGGTCGATCCCGTAGCCACCGGTCGTCGCACCCCACTGCGATCAGGGCACCCCCGCTCCGTAAGCTCGAATCGAGACGTTGAGGGGCGGGCTCGGGCGGTCGTTGCCCGTGCCCGCCCGCCTTCTGTTGGTGTCGAGGAGGTGGGCGTGGAGGACGGTCCGTACCGTGCTCGGCGCCCCACCGAGGGGCGCAGGCGCGCCCCGGAGGATCCGCAGGACGTCCTCGCCCGGCACGGCCTGCTCGGTTCCGGCCTCGAGGCGCCGCCACCCGGCAGCCGCGCCGCCCGGCGACGGGCGGCCGAACGGGAGGCGTTCCCCGTCGGCGACAGCGGCCGGCATGGCGTCGCGCCGTCCGAGCGGCACGGCACGCCGCCGGAGGACGGTCCGCGCAGCGGACGCCGGTACCCGGCCGACGAGCCCGCCCCCGAGCCGAACGGGTTCCACTCCGGCCGGTCGCGCAGCCATGGCCGGAACGGGTACGCGGCCGCGGACGAGGTCCCGCCTGCCCGCGGCGGGGGCCACAGGCGAGCGCCGGATCCGTTCGACGCCCCACCACCGACCGACTCCGGGGCCACCGGCGGCCGTCGTCGGCTCGCCGACGACCTCGACGAACCCGCCACCCCGCCCCGACGCCGCCGGGCCGAACCCGTCGAGCCCCCACCGCGCAACGGCCGCCGCCACCTCGACCCGTTCGACGCTCCCGCCGAGGTCCGTCGGCAGCGCCCGCCGGAGCCGCCCGACCCCGTCGCGCCGCTCCGTCGCCGGCACACCGAGCACCCGGACGTTCCGCCCGCGGCACCCCGTGGCCGGAGCGAACGCTCCCGCCCGGCAGCCGTCGACCTCCCACCGGACGGTCCGGCCCGCCGCCACCGCCCGGACCCCGCCGACGAGCCGGCCGTGCCGGCGAACGGCCACCGGCGTCCCGCCGACCCGGCCGCCACCACCGCCCTTCAGCCGGCGGGAGCCCGCCGCAGGCGCGCCGACGATCCCGACGTCCGCCGTCCCGATGCCGGTGCGCCCGCCACCACGGCCATCCCCACCGGCGGACGCTCTCGCCGGCGCCGCCTCGACCCGCCCGCAGCGGACGTCGGCGCCGCCACCACCGCGCTCCCCGCGGCGCCCGCCCGCCGCGGCAGCGAGCCAGCCGGCCCGCCGACCACCGCCCTGCCCGGCACCCGTCGCCGCCCCGCAGGCCCGCCGGACGACGTCCCGCCGCGGAGCACCCCCACCCGCCCGGCCGCGGACACGTCCGCCACGACGGCCCTTCCCGTCGACGGCGGGCGCAGGCCCCGTACCGACGCGCCCGAGCCTCCGGCCACCACGGCCCTGCGCACGCCGCGCAGCCGCGACGGCGCGCCGAGCCCCGAGGCGCCGGTCGCGGTCTCCAAGACCGCGGCGGACGGCAACGACACCCGCCTGTCCGATCGCAACCTCGAATCGCGCACGCGCGCGATGCGCATCGACGAGACGCTCACGCGGCTGACCGCCGCCCATGCCGGCCTGACCCTCGCCGTGACGGACCGTCCCGCGGTGGAGCCGAGCGCGCCGCCGCCGCGGCGTGGGGCGGCCGCCACCGCGGGGCGCCTGCTCGCCGGGGCGCTGGCGCTCGTGGTGCTCGCGGCCACGGCGTTCGGCTGGGGCACCAAGACCTGGCTCGGCTCGGCCGTCCGCGACGCCGCGGCGCTGGATCCGACCTCGAGCGCCGTCGTCGACGCCGCCGCCCAGGCCGGCGACGAGAACGTGCTGGTGGTGGCGAAGGCACCGGCCCCATCGGACCCCGCCGAGCCGCGTGCCGACACGGTCGCCGTCGCGCACGTCCCGGACGGCGGCGGACCGGTCACCGTGCTCGCGTTCCCCGTCGACCTGGAGATCAACCGCCCGCCCTGCGAGACCTGGGACGCCGCCACGGCCACGTACCGGGACGAGCCCGTGCAGGCGGAGGCCCGCACCCAGCTCGCGAGCGCCCTCGATCTCGGCGGCCCGCGCTGCGTCACCCGCGTGGTGCAGCAGCTCAGCGGGCTCGCGATCACCAAGTACGTCGGCATCGACCTCGCCGCCGTACCGGCGCTCACCGACGCGGTGGGCGGTGCCGACGTCTGCGTGCCGCGGCCGGTGCTCGACGGGGTGCTCGGCCCGGTCGTGCCGGACCCGGGCCCGAACCGGCTGGCGGGCGTGCGCGTCGCCGACTTCGTGCAGGCCGGCAACGTGGAGGGCGAGCCCTCCCCGGAGTACGGGCGCATCGAACGCCAGCAGGCCGTGCTCGCCGCTGTGCTCGACTCGGCGGTGTCGGGCACCGCGCTGCTCGACGTCGGGCGGCTCATGGCGCTGCGCCCGTCGCTCTCGAACGCCGTGCTCACCGACGGGGCCGGGATCGACCAGGTGCTCGCGCTCGCGCTGACGCTGCGCCGCCTCGACGCCGACGGCGTGCAGTACGCGGCGGTGCCCACCGGTGAACACAACAGCCGCGGCAATGCGGTGCTGCGCGACACGGACGCGGCGGCCCTGTTCTCGGCCGTGCGCGGCGACCAGCCGCTGCCCGCCGCCGCCACCGACCCCGGCGCCGGGACGGCCGGGCCCAGCCCGAGCGAGGTCACGGTGGATGTCGTCAACGCCTCCGCTCGCTCCGGGCTCGCAGGGGAGGTGAGCGAGACGTTGAGCTCGCTCGGCTTCGACGTGGGCGAGCCCGAGAGCGCCGAGCAGCCCACCTCCGAGACCGTGATCCGGTTCTCCCCCGACCAGGCGGCCGCCGCCGAGGTGCTGCGCGCCACGGTGCCGTCGGCCACCCAGGTGCCCGACCCGGGCAGCACCGGGGTGCTGCAGCTGGTGCTCGGCCGGTCGTTCGACGACGTGGTCCGGGCCCCGTCGGAACCGATCGCGTTGACCGCCCCCACCGGAGAGGCACCTGCGGAACCCGCCGTCACCTGCACGTGAGCTATCCCGACGTTCACCCCGGGTTCACCCGCCTGCGCGGCCGTCCGCCCGTTTCGGCACTACCCTTGGGGGATGCGTGACGTCTACCAGGAGCAGCTCGACGAACTGGCGGGAGCCCTGGCGTGCATGTGCACCCAGGTGGCCGACGCGATGCGCAAGGCCACACGGGCGCTGCTGGAGGTCGACCTGCAGCTGGCCGAGGAGGTGATCTCCGAGGACGTCCGCGTCGACGAGATCCGCGCCTCGGCCGAGGAGAAGGCGTTCGCGCTGCTCGCGCTGCAGGCACCGGTGGCCACCGACCTGCGGATCGTGGTGTCCGCCATCCACGGCGCGGGCGACATCGAGCGCATGGGTGACCTCGCGCTCCACGTCGCCCAGGCCGCCCGCCGCCGGCACCCCCACCCGGTGCTGCCCGCGGAGGTCGCACCGTACTTCGCCGAGATGGGCAAGGTCGGCGTGGAGCTCGCGCTGAAGGCGGGCAACGTCATCCGCACCCGCGACCTCGCCCGTGCCGCGGAGCTCGAGAAGGACGACGACGCCATGGACGACCTGCACCGGCACATGTTCACGGTGCTGATGGACCGCAACTGGAGCCACGGCGTCGGCCCGGCCGTCGACATCACGCTGCTGGCCCGCTTCTACGAGCGCTACGCCGACCACGCCGTGGCCGTCGCGCGGCGGATCGTGTACGTCGTCACCGGCCAGATGCCGGGACCGCTCACCGTCTAGTGCCACCGCACCCGGTTCACCCGTCGTTCATCCGGCCGCTGCTGCCGACTCATAGGCTCTCGCCGTGCCTCCCCCGCCGCTGCCCCAACAGCTGGTCGAGCTGTCCGAGCTGATCGGCCGGATGTGCACGGCCGCGGCCGGTGCGCTGAACCGCGCCACCGCCGCGCTGCTCGAGTCGCGGGAACGGCTGGCCGTCCAGGTCGTCGCGGGCGACGAGGTGATCGACCTGCTCCGCGCGCAGGTGGAGGAGCTCGCGGGTGACGCGCTGCTGTTCCACAGCCCCGTCGCGGGCGACCTGCGGGCGGTCGTCTCCGCGATCCGCACGGCGGGCGACGTCGAGCGGATGGGCGACCTGGCGCTGCACGTCGCCGAGGTCGTGCGGATGCGCCACCCGGAACCGGCGCTGCCCCCGGAGGTGCGGCCGGCGTTCGCCGAGATGGGGAAGGTCGCCGTGCATCTGGCGCTGAAGGCCGCCGAGGTCGCGCGCACCCGCAACGTGGTGCTGGCCGCCGAGCTGGACACCGACGACGACGCCATGGACGTGCTGCACCGCGAGATGATGGAGGTGCTCATGGACGAGCGCTGGCCGCACGGGGTCCGCACGGCCGTCGACGTCACACTGCTGGCGCGCTACTACGAGCGCTTCGCCGACCATGCGGTGGTCGTGGCCCGCGAGACGGTGTACGCCGTGACGGGCCAGGAGCCCGACGCCCTCCCGATCTGACCCGTGAGCGGGTTCTGATCAGCCGAAACGGCCGGAGACGTAGTCCTCGGTGGCCTTCTCCGTGGGCTGGGAGAAGATCGTCTTGGTCTCGTCCATCTCCACGAGCTTGCCGGGCTTGCCGGTGCCCTCGATGTTGAAGAACCCGGTGTAGTCGCTCACCCGCGCGGCCTGCTGCATGTTGTGGGTGACGATGACGATCGTGTAGTCCATCTTGAGCTCGTTGATCAGGTCCTCGATCGCCAGCGTGGAGATGGGGTCGAGGGCCGAGCACGGCTCGTCCATCAGCAGCACGTCGGGCTGCACGGCGATGGCCCGCGCGATGCAGAGGCGCTGCTGCTGCCCGCCGGAGAGTCCCGAGCCGGGCTTGTCGAGCCGGTCCTTGACCTCGTTCCAGAGGTTCGCGCCGCGCAGCGACTGCTCGACGAGCTGGTCGGTGGCGTCCTTCCTCAGCTTCCTGTTGTTCAGGCGCATCCCCGCGATCACGTTGTCGTAGATCGACATCGTGGGGAACGGGTTGGGCCGCTGGAAGACCATCCCGATCTGGCGGCGGACGCCCACCGGGTCGATGCCCGGCGCGTACAGGTCCTGGCCGTCGAGTTCGAGCGTGCCCTCGACCCGCGCGCCCGGGATGACCTCGTGCATGCGGTTGATCGCCCGCAGGTAGGTCGACTTCCCGCACCCCGACGGCCCGATCAGCGCCGTGACCGTCTTCGGCCGGATCATCATGTTGACGCCCTCGACCGCGCGGAACGAGCCGTAGTAGATGTTCAGGTCCTTGGCTTCGATCGCCTTGCCCATGGTGTGTGTCCTTTATCGGGTCTTCGGGGCGAACAGGCGGGCGATCAGGCGCGCCACCAGGTTCAGCAGCATGACGAGGATGATCAGCACGAGCGCCGCCGTCCACGCGCGGTCCAGCGACGGCTCCGGCGGGACCCCGGGCTGGGTGTACGAGTAGTAGGCGAACACGGGCAGCGTGGACATCCGGCCGTCGAACGGGTTGAGGTTCAGCCCTGTGGTGATGCCGACGGTGACGAGCAGCGGTGCCGTCTCACCGATGACACGGGCGATCGCGATCGTGACGCCGGACGCGATGCCCGCGATCGACGTGGGGATGACGACCTTGAGGATCGTGCGCCACTTCGGCACGCCCAGCGCGAACGCCGCCTCGCGCAGCTCGTTCGGCACGATCTTGAGCATCTCCTCGGTGGACCGGACGACCACCGGGATCATGAGCACCGACAGCGCGACGGCGCCGGCGAACCCGAGGCGCGCGCCCGGCCCGAGCAGCAGCGTGAACAGCGCGACGGCGAAGAGGCCCGCGACGATCGACGGGATGCCGGTCATGACGTCGACGAAGAACGTGATCGCGCGCGCGAGGCGGCCCTTCCCGTACTCCACCAGGTAGATGGCGGTGAGCGTGCCGACCGGGATCGACATCACGGCGGCGAGCAGCGTGATGATCAACGTGCCCATGATCGCGTGGTACGCGCCGCCGCCCTCGCCGACGATCCCGCGCATCGAGTTCGTGAAGAACTGGGCGTCGAACCGCGTGATGCCGTACCCGACGACGGTGATCACCACGCTGAACAGCGGGACGAGCGCGACGAGGAACGCCGAGGTGACGACGATCGTGACGAGCCGGTCCGTGGCCTTGCGCCTGCCCTCGACCACGCGGGAGAGCACGTAGAGGCCGACGGCGAACACGACGACGGTACCCACCACGAACAGCCCGACGCTGAAGCCCGTGATCGCGAGCAGCCCGCCGACGACGACCGCCGCGGCGCCGAGGGCGGCGGGTGTGGCCCAGCTCGGGAGCTGTCCCCGGCGTTCGAGCCCGCGCAGGTCGGGGGCGAGCTCGGTGGCGAGGTCGGAGCTGTGCCGATCGGTGTCGATGGACATCAGTTCGCTCCCGAGAACTCGCGACGCCGGTTGACGATGTAGCGGGCCAGCGAGTTGACCGCCAGCGTGACGAGGAACAGCACCAGGCCCGACGCGACGAGCGTGTTGTTCTCCAGGCCGGTGGCCTCCGGGAACTCGAGCGCGATGTTCGCCGCGATCGTGGCCGGGTTGCCGTTGCCGATCAGGTTGAAGGTGATGCCGCCCGACACGGACAGCACGATGGTGACCGCCATGGTCTCGCCGAGGGCCCGCCCGAGGCCGAGCATCGCCCCGCTGATGACCCCGGAGCGGCCGAACGGGATGACGGACATGCGGATCATCTCCCACCGGGTGGCGCCCAGCGCGAGTGCCGCTTCCTCGTGCAGCTTGGGCGTCTGCAGGAAGACCTCGCGCGACACCGCGGTGATGATCGGCAGGATCATGACCGCGAGCACCAGCCCGGCGACGAGCATCGTGCGCCCGGTGCTGGACACCGGACCCGCGAACAGCGGGATGAACCAGAGGTACTCGTTCAGCCACGTGGCGAGGCCGACCGAGGCCGGGGCGAGCACCAGGATCCCCCAGAGGCCGTACACGATGCTGGGCACGGCGGCCAGCAGGTCGACGAGGTACCCGAGGCCCTGCGCGATCCTCCGGGGCGCGTAGTGCGTGATGAACAGGGCGACGGCCACCGCCAGCGGGGTGGCCACCACCAGGGCGATGAGCGCCGCCACCAGCGTGCCGAACACGAGCGGGGCGATGTAGGCGACGAGGCCGTGGCCGCCGGGGATGTCCTCGGCGGGTGCGACCAGCGCCGGCACCGCTTCGACGATGAGGAAGGCCGCCACTCCGGCGAGGACGACCAGGATGAGGACACCGGCCGCCGTGGCCGAGCCCGAGAAGATGCGGTCGCCGCGCTGCACGACGGGCTTGTCGGGGACGGCGGATGGTGCGTCTGTGTCCGGGGCCGACCCCGGGCTGGTATCGGTGGTCACTTCGTCCCTTCCGGCGAAGCCGTGATCGGCTCGCAGGTGGCGCCGGAAAGCCCGGGCGGCACCATGGTGGCTGCTGCCCGGGCTCCCCGGCTACGTGATGACGGTTGCACTAGTGGCCTCCGCCGGAAGTCCGTTGGGTGAGTCGGTGGATCCAGGTTCTCGCTGGGTGCGCCGGACGGCGGCCCTCGTACCGGGCGTACTCGGGCCGCTGGCCGGTGCGGCCAGCGTGGGCCTGGGCCGCCGAATCATTCGGCGGACTTCCGGCGGGGGCCACCTAGCTCCCGGCGGAGATGGCGTCGACAGCGGGCTGGAACTGGCCCCGCTGCGCGTCGGTGATCGGCGCGCTGCCCGCGGCGTCGGCCGCCGCCTGCTGCCCCTCCTCGCTGATCACGTAGTTCAGGAAGGCGTGCACCACGCCACCCTGCGCCTGGTCCGCGTACGTCGTGCACGCGATCTGGTACGAGACCAGCACGATCGGGTAGTTGCCCGACTCCGTGGTGTCGCGGGCGAGGTCGATGGCGAAGTTGTACTTCCCCTTGCCCTCGACCCGCTGCGAGCTCTCGACGACGGCCGCGGCCGCCTCCGGCGTCGGCGGCACGAACTCGCTGCCGACCCCGACGGCCACCTTGCCCAGCTCGCCGGCCTGGCTCTCGTCGGCGTAGCCGATGGTGCCCTGGCCACCCTTGACGGCGTTGACCACGCCGGACGTGCCCTGAGCGGCCTCGCCGCCCTGGACCGGCCAGTCGCCGCTCGGCTCGTGCGGCCAGTCGGCGCCTGCGGCTGCCGCCAGATACTCGGTGAAGTTCTCGGTGGTGCCGGACTCGTCCGAGCGGTTCACCGGCGTGATCGCGGTGGCCGGCAGCTGCACCCCGGGGTTGTCGGCGGCGATCGCCGGGTCGTTCCAGGTGGTGATCTGGCGGTTGAAGATCTTGGCCACCGTGGCAGGCTTGAGCTTCAGATCGTTGACGCCCTGGAGGTTGTAGACCACCGCGATCGGCGAGATGTAGACCGGGATCTGGACCACGTTGTCGACGCCGCCGCAGCGCTGCTGCGCCTGCGGGAGCTCCTCGTCGTCCAGCGCGGCGTCGCTGCCGGCGAACTGCACGCCGCTGGCGACGAACTGGTCGCGCCCCGCGCCGGAACCGCTCGGGTCGTAGTTCACCGTGGCGTCCGGGGCCACGGAGTTGAAGGCCGCGATCCAGGCCTGCATGGCGGCCTGCTGCGAGCTCGCTCCGGCCCCGGAGATCTGACCGGAGACGTCACTCGTCGCCGGTGCGCCGCCACCCGCGGGCGGGGCCGCGGTCTCGTTGGCCGCGCCGCAGCCTGCCAGCAGGAGCGCGCCGCTGGCGGCGACGCCGACGGCGGCGAGTCGGGCACGAGAGCCGTGCCGCAGGGTGTTCACCTGTGTTCCTCCGTACGTGGGTTCCCGTGCAACGGGCACACGGCTCGGGGGCCGCTCGTCGCGAACGGTAGGTAAGGCCGGTGGACGCGCCCCGCCGTTCAGGTGAACGAAAGATGAACAGGCCTGCCGAGTGAGGCAATGCACTCACGCGGCGTCGATCGTGACCTGGCCGTGACCTGCGTCGACGTGATCAGCCGGATCGATGCCGTGGTTGCCGACGGGTGAACAGACCTCAGCGGCGGTACGAAACATCGGCCTGCCATCGGGTGAACCCGAGGCCGCCGTAGAGCCGCACGGCGGGAGTGTTGTCCGCCTCGACGTAGAGCAGGACGCGGGACAGACCGCGTTCCCGCAGGTGGCGGAGGCCGGCGAGGGTGAGCGCGACGCCCAGCCGCATGCCGCGCGCCGACGGGTCGACGCCCAGCACGTACACCTCGCCGATCGGGTCGGGACCGGCGTGCACCTTGGTCCAGTGGAACCCGAGCAGGCGGTCCGCCTCGTCGACCGCCAGCAGGAAACCTGCCGGGTCGAACCACGGCTCGGCCTCCCGCAACCGCAGCTGGGCACGGTCCCAGCCGCCCTGCTCCGGGTGCCAGTCGAACGCCGCGTTGTTGACGCGCAGGAACTCCTCGTCGTCCTGCCCCGGCACGAAGGAGCGCAGCCGCACACCCGGCGGCAGCTCCGGCTCCCCGATCGGCGCGAGCAGGCTGCGCCGCATCTGCCACAGCTCCCGTACCGGGGTGAAGCCGAGGCGGGCGGCGAGGGCCACCGCACCCGGGTGCTGGCCGTGCGCCCACACGCGCAGCTCACCCCCGGCCCGCGCCAGCACCTCCTCGACGATCCGCCTGCCGAGGCCCGCCCTGCGGTGGTCGGGGTGCACCACGAGCTCCGCGACACCGTCGGCCGTGTCGAGCTGGGCCACCCCGCGCAACGCGCCGCCCTCAAGGGCGAGCAGGTGTGCCGCGCCGGCGTCGGTGAGGTGCATCAGCACGTGCTCGCCGAGGGGCGCGGTGCCGTCGACGTCCGCGGCCGCTGCGGCGAGCGCCTCGACATCGGCGGCCTGCGCCGCGTCCAACCCGGCCCGCCACGACAGCTCGATCACCCGCACGACGCTACCCGGGACGCTCAGGGACGGCCCGCGACCTCGGAGGCCTGGCGCGGGACCCGGTCACCTTCCTCGTCGTCGCCGGGGGCGTCGTCGTCCAGGAGCCCGACCGGGGGCGTGCCGAGCGCGTGGCGGCTGGGACGGACGAACTTGTAGCCCACGTTGCGCACGGTGCCGATCATCTGCTCGTGCTCGGGGCCGAGCTTCGCGCGCAGGCGCCGGACGTGGACGTCGACGGTGCGGGTGCCGCCGAAGAAGTCGTAGCCCCACACCTCCTGCAGCAGCTGGGCACGGGTGAAGACCCGGCCCGCGTGCTGCGCGAGGTACTTGAGGAGCTCGAACTCCTTGTAGGTGAGCTCCAGGAGCCTGCCGCGCAACCGGGCGGCGTAGGTGGCCTCGTCGATGACGAGCTCGCCGAGCACGAGCGCGCCGCCGTCCCGGCCCGCGTCGGCGCCGGGCCGCGACCTCAGCAGCCTCAGCCGGGCGTCCACCTCGGCCGGGCCCGTGGTGGGCAGCAGGATCTCGTCGACCACCCACTCGCCCGACACGGCCACCAGCCCGCCCTCGGTGAGCACGGCGATGACGGGGACGTCCGTGCCGGTGCTGCCGAGCAGGCGGCACAGGCTGCGGGCCGCGACCAGGTCGGTGCGGGCGTCGACGAGGACGGCGTCGTGCGGGCCCGCGTCGAGCAGCGCCGCGACCTCGGGCGCCGCCGTCCGGATCCCGTGTGGGAGCAGGGTCAGGGCCGGTAGCACCGACCCGGGGTCGGGGTCGGCCGTCAGCAGCAGGAGTTCCACGTGGCGTGCCTCCTCTCCCACCGGGTACCGGGCCGCCCGCTGCGGCCGCCTCCAGACGATTCACGGCGGGCAGCGACGACGCACCGTTCACACCCGCGTGACCCGGCGGGAACACCACACGCGGATCGATGCAGGATAACCGGGTGGGGGTCGATCACACGAGCCGCGCGGCGCAGGTCACGCCAGTGCCGATCACCGCCACCTCCGCCGACGGGATCGCGCTCGCGGGTGTGCACCTCGCCGGGCAGGCACCGGCGGGCGGCACCGCGCTGGTGGTCGCGCACGCGTTCACCCACCACGTCCGGCACCCGATCACGCGCAAACTGCTCGCGGCGCTCGCCACCGAGGCACCCGTCGTCGCCTTCGACATGCGCGGCCACGGCCGCTCAGGAGGCCGCAACACCGTCGGCGACCGGGAGCTGCTCGATCTCGACGCCGCCGTCTCCGCCGCGCGCGCCCTCGGCTACGAGCGGGTGGCCACGATCGGGTTCTCCCTCGGCGCCGCGGTGGCCCTGCGCCAGGCCGTGAGCGGGGCCGACCGGCCGGACGCCGTGGCGGCCGTGAGCTCCCCCGCCCGCTGGTACTCGCGGGAGACCGCGGCCATGCGCCGCGTGCACTGGCTGCTCGAGCAGCCGCACGGCCGGCTCGCCGCCCGCGCGATCGGGGTGCGCCTGGACGGCGGGTGGGAGGTCGTCCCGCCCTCTCCGGTCGAGGTCGTCGCCCACATCGAGGTGCCTCTGCTGCTCGTCCACATCGCCGGTGACCGCTACTTCTCCGCGGCGCACGCACGCACGCTCGCCACGGCGTCCCGGGATCGGGCCGAGCTGTGGGAGGAGCCGGGCGACGGGCACGGGGAGAGCGGCACCCACCCCGGGCTCGCCCGCCGGATCGCCCGATGGGCGCTCGCGTCGTCCGCCCCCCGGTGACGGGCGAGAAGGGGCTCGCTCTACCGTCGAAGCCTTCACCCCGGCAGAGCGCCGGGCCGCAAGGTCGGAGGTCGGATGAGGCGCCTGGTCATCGCGCTGCTCGTCCTGGTCGGACTGTTCATCGCCGTGGACTACGGAGCCGCCGCGCTCGCCGAGTCCGCGGTGTCGCGCCAGATGCGCGACCAGATCGGGCTCGTCGACGATCCCTCGGTGCGGATCAACGGCTTCCCGTTCCTCACGCAGGCGATCTCCGGGCAGTACTCCAGCGTGGACGTCGAGGCCACCCACATCCGCGTGGGCGAGCTGCAGGAGCTGGGCGTCCGCGCGCAGCTGCGCGACGTCACCGCCCCACTGCCGATGCTTCTCGGGTCGGGCCCGAAGTCGCTGTCCGTGAAGGCCGTAGAGGGCACCGTCCAGATCCCCGCCTCCGACGTGGAGCGGCTCGTCCCCGGCATCGAGAAGCTCCGCATCGAGAACGTCGACGACTACGCGCTCGAGCAGGTCGTCGTCGACGAGGGCGCCGACAAGTCGCTCCGCACGATCGACCCGGAGAACGCCGTCCGCCTCGTCGGCACCGCCTCGATGCTCGGCGAGAAGGCGGAGGTGTCGGTGATCGCGGTGCTCGAGCTGGTGGACGGGCAGGCCCGGATCACCCCGCGCGACATCCGGCTCGGCGGCAGCGACGCGGACCCGCTCCCCCCGGCCGTGCAGCGCACGCTGCAGCAGCAGTTCACGCTGCGGATCGACCCCGGCGCCCTCCCGCTCGCGGCCACTCCGACGAAGCTGCGCGCCGTCGGCGGTGCGCTCGAGATCAGCGGCTACGCCGACGACCTCACCCTCGGCGGCAACGCGGTGTCCGCCACCGGGTAGTGACCTGCTCCGCATCCGCACTGCCCAGCGGGCCCATCCTCGGTTACCCTCACCAGCGTGTTCTGGCCGCTGACCCGTCGCCGCGCAGTTGACCTGTGCCGCGTCGGCAGCTGCCTGTGTCGCGCCTCCTGAGCATTCGCGTCGTCCACGCACCCCTCAGGAGCATCTGCATGTCCGCACCACCGCACCCGTCTGCCGTGCCCCGCGCCGGCAGCGTCGTCGCGCCCGCCCAAGATCGCACCACCGACATCCAGGGAGCTACCGCATGAGCCGCCAGGACGTCCTGGTCACCGCCGACTGGGCCGAGAAGAACCTCGGCACCGACGGCATCGTCTTCCTCGAGGTCGACGAGGACACCACCGCCTACGACGGCGGCCACCTGCCCGGCGCCGTCAAGGTCAACTGGACCACCGAGCTGCAGGACCCGGTGCGCCGCGACATCGTCGACAAGGACCAGTTCGCGCAGCTGCTGTCGGCCAAGGGCGTGAGCAACGACGACACCGTCGTGCTCTACGGCGGCAACAACAACTGGTTCGCCGCCTACGCCTACTGGCAGTTCAAGCTGTACGGGCACGCCGACGTCAAGCTGCTCGACGGCGGCCGCAAGAAGTGGGAGCTCGACGGCCGCACGCTCACCACGGACGTCCCGGAGCGCACCACCACCACCTACACCGCGAAGGACCCGGACCTGTCGATCCGCGCCTTCCGCGACGAGGTCGTCGACTCGATCGGCAAGAAGAACCTGGTCGACGTGCGCTCGCCCGACGAGTTCTCCGGCAAGATCCTCGCGCCCGCCCACCTGCCGCAGGAGCAGTCGCAGCGGCCCGGCCACGTGCCGTCCGCGATCAACATCCCGTGGAGCAAGGCGGCGAACGAGGACGGCACCTTCAAGTCCGACGAGGAGCTCGCGAAGCTCTACGCGGAGGAGGGCTACGAGGCCGGCAAGCCCACCATCGCCTACTGCCGCATCGGCGAGCGCAGCTCCCACACCTGGGTGGTGCTGCACGAGCTGCTCGGCTACGGCGACGTCAAGAACTACGACGGCAGCTGGACCGAGTACGGCTCCCTGATCGGCGTGCCGATCGAGCTGGGCGCGCCCGCGAAGAAGGCCTCCTGATGTGCGGGGCACCCGACCAGGCGGTCGCGCTCCCGCCCGGCACCGATCTGACCAAGGAGACGGTCCTCACCGGCCGCGTCGTCGCAGGCGGCGCACCGGTCGGTGGCGCCTTCGTGCGGCTGCTGGACGGCACGGGTGAGTTCACCGCGGAGGTGGTGGCGTCGGAGGCCGGGCAGTTCCGGTTCTTCGCCGCCCCCGGCACCTGGACCGTCCGCGCGCTCTCCCGGGTGGGCACGGGCCAGGCCGAGCTGAGGGCCGACGGTCCCGGCGTGCACCGGGCGGAGATCGCGCTCGCGTAGGCGCCCCGGGTTGCAGCAAAGCCACTTCCATGCAACGTGCTTGCGTGAAAGTGGCTTTGCTGCGACCGGGTAGGGTGCGGCCGGTGCAGTGGTTGTTCACCGGCGTGCTCCTCGCCTCCTGCGGAGGGATCGTCGCCTTCACCGGTTACCTGCTTCGCAGGCTCTTCACCACGGCCCCCGCCGAGCCCGAGGAGTCGAGGCCGTGAGCGGGGACGAGCTGCCGGGCACCATCACCGGCCCGGCGAACGCCGCCCCCGACTCCCCGCAGCGCAACCGGCCGCGGTTCGACGACCTGCCGGTCCCGGACGACACGGCGAACCTGCGGGAGGGCCCCGACCTGCACGAGCTGTGCATCGGGCTGCTCCCGCTCGTCGGGGTGTGGCGGGGCACCGGGGAGGTCGTCTACCCGACGATCGACGGCCCGTACAGCTACGGGCAGCAGATCGTATTCGCCCATGACGGCCGCCCGTTCCTCTCCTACGAGGCCAAGGCGTGGCTGCTCGGCCCGGACGGCGAGGTGCTGCGGCCCGCCGCACGCGAGACCGGATTCTGGCGGCCGCAGCCCGACGGCGAGCTCGAGGTGCTGATCACCCATGCCACCGGGATCACCGAGATCTTCTACGGCCGTGCGCGCAACCTCACCTCGTGGGAGATCGAGACCGACGCGGTGGTGCGCACGGCGTCCGCGAAGGAGGTCGTGGGCTCCCACCGCCTGTACGGGCTGGTGGAAGGCGGCGACCTCGCCTACGTGGACGAGCGGGCGATGATGGGCCAACCCCTGCAACCGCACCTCTCGGCGCGCCTCAACCGCATCGCCGGTTAGCCCGTCCCGCCGCTCCCGGGCGGCACGACGGCCCTCAGGCCTGCTGCTCCGCAGGCGCGGGGCTCAGCAGGGCCTCCACCTCCGGCAGCGGCATCCGCGCCAGGCGGGCCATCTGGTCCGGGCGCAGGCCCGCCGCGGCCAGCCGGTGCAGCACGTCACGCAGGGCCGACCGCTCCGAGCGCACGGCGTCGGACAGGCGGTCGAGCTCGCGCAGGCAGCTCTCCAGCTCGACGGTGGCTCCGACGGCCCGCTCGGGATCGTCCAACAGCACGGCGAGCAGCCGGTCGCGCGCGTCGGGGGCCGGCCCGTCCTGCCGCGCCACGCCGTCCTCGTCGGAGCGGGGGGCCGGTACGTCGGCGGGGTCGGGGTCGGCCGGGACGGGCGCGGCGGGCGGCGTCCACGCGGCGGCCGCGAGGCCCGCTGCCGCCGCCGCGGCGGGGGCCTCGCCGTCGGAACCCGGCTCGGGCACCTGCCGCTCCTCGGGAGGCCGGCCGTCCCCGTCCGGCACCTGCTCGGGAGCGTCGGACGGGCGGTCGCCGTTCGTCCCGTGCGCCACGGGCGCGACCCACCCGTTGCCGCTCACGTCCGGGCCGGGCTCGTCGACGACGGGCGTCCTGACCTCGTGGTCAGGCGTCGCCGGCACGGCCAGCCCGACACCCTCGGGGTCCGTCGTCGCGGCCGGGTCGACGCCGTCGACGTCCCGGGTGGGAACGGGCTCGGGGCGCTCGGGCTCCGGCTGGGCCACCGCGCTCTCGTCGGCCCCCGGCGGCGGGCCTACCGGCCGCTGGGCGGAGGAGGCGCCGGTGCGGCTCGCGGCCGCGCGCACGGCGAACGCCTGCGCCACCGCGGCGGCCACGGTGCGTCCGGAACCGGCCTGGTGCGAGCGTGACGGCACCGCGGGCATCCCGGCAGCGGGGGTCCACGCCGCCGGGACATGATCGTCGCCGGCGGGCGGCTGCACGCTCGAGGAGACCTCCACCGGGTGGGGCGGCGCGGCCGCCGGCACGGGGGCGACCACGGGCTGGGGCGCGGGCGGCGCAGCGGGCTCGGGCTCCGGCGCGGCCACCGGCTGGGGCGCGGGCGGCGCAGCGGGCTCGGGCTCCGGCGCGGCAGGCGCGGGCACGGGTTCCGCCTGCGGCACGTACGGCTGCGCGACCGGGCCGTCCGCGGGCGCGGTGGCGGCGTACGGGCCCGACGGTGCCGCGGGCTGCTGCGGCATGCGCATGTCCGGTGGCACCCGGGTGGGCCGGCTCGCCGGCTTCCGCCTGCGAGCGATCTCCACCACGAGGATCACCGCACCGACGAGCACTGCGCCCACACCCAGCATGACCAGCGCGGACGCCGACAGGGGCAGCTGCATGGTTGCGAACCGTACGCCCTTTGAGCGCACGCTGCGCAACAACGATCACCCGGAGCGTGACGCCGATGCGGAGCGGTCGGCGCGCTCCGCGCCGGTTCCGGCTTGCCCGGAACCCTGCCGTCCGGACTCGCCGGAACCACCCTGCGCGTCCCGGCGCGGCTCGGGCCGCGCGCCGTCCGGACGCGGGTCGGACGCAGGCCGAGGCGGGTTGCCCGTGGTCGACGGGCCGGATCCGGCGCCGTTGGCGGGCTTGTCGCTCGGGCGCGGCGGCGCCACCTGCGACGGCGGGATGGTCGGGACGAGAGCGGTGCGGTCCCCGGGCGCCCGCGCGGGCGGCCGCTGTTCACCGTTCCCACGCTCCGCCCGATCGGATGACCCCCGGAACAGGTCACCGCCCTCCTGGGCACCCGGCCGGCGCTGATCGGCGGGGGGCCGGGCGGCGGAGGAGGTGCCTTGGCCGGACGGGCGCGCACCCGACGCCTGCTGTGCCCCTCCGGCCTGCTGACCGGGCCCGTTGCCTCCCGGGCCGCTTCCGTGGGACGCGCCGGGCTGTGGCCCGCCGGGCCGCTGCCCGGAGCCGTTGCCGCCGCCCGACGGGTTGGCACCCTGGCTCGACCCCGGCCCGTTCGTCCGGGGAGGGGACGGCGAAGCGGAGGCCGGCCCGTTCGCGCGCGGGCCCGCCTGCTGCCCTGGCGCGTTCGCCCCCTGGTTGGGGTTCTGGCCCGACCCGCTCGGCCGCTGGGCCGGGGAGCTCCCGCCCGCGCCTGCCGGTGGGGCCCCGCTCGCGGCCGGACGGGACGCGCCGGGGCCGCTCGGGTTCTGCCCCGGACGGCCCGGTGCGGCGGACCCGGGCTGCTGCCACGATCCGCCGGCGGGCGGTGCGGTGGAGGGCCGGGAACCGGCCTGGGACTTCCCGACCGGCGTGGGTCCGCCGCCGGCGGGGGCGGCGGGCGGCTGCGCGGGTGCCTGCCCGATGGGCGGGACCTTCGGTGCCGCCCGGGTGACCCCGTCTGCGGGAACGGGGCGCCCGCCGCCCGCGTCCGGCTTGCCGGCATCGGCGGCCGCACGTGCCGGAGCCTGGCCCTGTGCCTCGGTCGACGGGCGCGGCCGAGGGGTGGGGCTGGCGGGCGGCCGTGCCCCGGGCGGCGCCTGCGCCGGCCGCTGCGACGAGGGCTGCGACGAGGGCTGCGACGAGGGCTGCGACAACGACTGGGACGACTGCGGCGCAGAACCACCCGATCGAGTGTTCCCCGAGGGCTGCGGCGCGGGCGCCGGGCCGGCCTGCCGGTTGCCCGACGATGGCTGGGCAGAGGGCTGGCCGGAGGGGTTGGCGGCGGGCTGCTGCGCCGGGGACTGCTGCTGCGCCGACTGCTGCGACGGCGACTGGGGCTGCGAGGGCGACTGGGGCTTGCCCGGGCTCGGCTTCGCCGCGCCCGGGGAGGCCGAGGCGCCCGGGCGGCCGCTGTCGCTCCTGTTGAGGTCGAGCCGGCCGGTGGGAGCCGCGAGCATGCCCTCGAGCTGCCCGCGCATGCGGGTGAGCTCCTTCAGGAGGGCGTCGCGCTGCCGCACCAGGTCGGCGAGCTGCGCGCGGACCTTCTCCTCCTCGGCCCGCGCGGCCGCCCTGGCCTTGTTGCGGATCTCGGCGGCCTCCTCCTCCGCGGCCTGCAGGATGCTCTGCATGCGGTCGGTGAAGCTGCCGACGACGTCGGGGGCCTCGCCGGCCCGCTGCGGCGGCTGGCCGGGCTGTGGCGGCCGCGGCGCGGGTCGGGGACCGCCGGCGGCGGGCACGCCACCCGGCGGGGACACGAGCGGAAGTGGATGGCTGCGCGCCATCTCGAGGTCGGCGCGCATCCGCGACACCACGCGCTGCAGGCGGGCCACGTGCTCATCGACCTGCTTGCGGTCGTAACCCCGGAGGACGACGTCGAAATTGGGGGCACCGAGCGCGCCCGCATCACTCGTCATCCGTGGTCCCTCCCGAGCGTCAGAGCCCTTCCACCCGCCGAGGGTAGGTAGGTCCAGGCTCCCAAACCTGGTCGTTCACCCTGACGGAGCATACCGACGGAACCCGATCCTCGGGTATCGGAGCGCGCAACCCCTGCTTCGTCCACCCCGACACACCGGACGCCCGAGCGCCTACCATCGGCTCGGTGGACACCACGTCGGGATCCGTGGAGAGCGGGCCGGCCGCGCTCCGCCGCACCCTGCACCAACGCGGCCTGCGCATGACGCCACAGCGCCAGCTCGTGCTCGACGCCGTGCGCGATCTCGGGCACGCCACCCCCGAACAGATCTGCGCGCAGGTGCAACAGGCGGCGCCCGCCGTCAACATCACCACGGTGTACCGCACGCTCGACCTGCTCGAGCGCATCGGGATGGTCCGCCACACCCACCTCGGCCACGGCGCGCCGACGTACTCGGAGCAGGAGCACCAGCACGTCCACCTGGTCTGCCACTCGTGCGGCTCCGTCACCGAGTCCCCCACCGATCTGATGGACGGCCTCGCGGAGCGGTTGCTCGCCGAGTCCGACTTCGCGCTCGACGCCTCCCACGTCGCGCTGTCCGGGCAGTGCCGCAACTGCCGCGACGCCGAGGAGGACCAGCGGTGACGGAGCTGCCTGGAGCCACCACCGACCGGGGCGTCCCCGCGCACCGGGGCGACCCCTTCGCCGAGCAGCGGGCCATGAGCCGGGGCGCCGCCGTCGTCGACCGCGGCCACCGCGGCGTCATCGCGGTCACCGGGCCGGAGCGGCTCGCGTGGCTGCACCTGCTGCTCACCCAGCACGTCAGCGAGCTGCCGGCCGACACGGGCACCGAGGCGCTCGTGCTGGACATCAACGGGCGGGTGCTGCACCACATGGTGGTGGCGCACACCGCCGATGCGGTGTTCCTCGACACCGAGCCGGGCGACGTGCCGGAGCTGCTCGAGTACCTCCGGAAGATGGTGTTCTGGTCCAAGGTCGAGCCGCGCGACGCCACGGCGGAGCTCGCCGTGCTGAGCCTCGTCGGCCCGGACACCCCCGGCGTGCTGGCGAAGGCGGGTGTCACCGTCCCGGACCGCCCGCACGGCGTGCTCGGCCTGCCCGAGGATGTGTTCGACAAGCGCGGAGCGGGCCGCCCGGAGCAGCCGGGACCCGCTGGATCAGGCGGCGGGTTCGTCCGGCGCATGGACTGGCCCGGCACCGACGCCGCCGACCTGCTGGTGCCCCGCGACGCGCAGGCCGCGTGGTGGGAGCGGCTCACCGCAGCAGGCGCCCGCGCGGCCGGCAGCGTCGCCTTCGAGGCGTTGCGCGTCGAGGCGCTGCGGCCCCGGCTGCACGTCGACACCGACGAGCGCACCATCCCGCACGAGGTGGGCTGGATCGGGTCGGCCGTGCACCTGACGAAGGGCTGCTACCGCGGCCAGGAGACGGTGGCCCGCGTGGCCAACCTCGGGCGGCCGCCGCGGCGCCTCGTGCTGCTGCACCTCGACGCGGGAGACGAGACCCTGCCCGTGCCGGGCGACCCGGTGCTGCGCGACGGCCGCGCCGTCGGCCGCGTCGGCACCGTGGTGCTGCACCACGAGCTGGGCCCGGTGGCACTGGCACTGGTGAAACGCAACGTCCCGATGGACGCCGAGCTGACAGCGGGCGAGGACGACCGGATCGCCCCGGCGGCGATCGACCCGGCGAGCGTCCCGCCGGAGGGGGACGCGCCACCCCCCGGCCGCGCCGCCCAGCTCCGCGGCGGCCTCCGCTAGCACTTCGCACATCCAGTACGGACTTCGCACGAGGCCGGCCTCGTGTGAAGTCCGTACTGCGTGTGCGAAGTCTCAGCCGTCTCACCTTTTGGGAGATCTATCCCGGATTTCGGTACGCCGCCTTATCGTCGGGCCATGGGTTCAGGGCCTCGGTACCGGTGGGTCGTGCTCCTCGTCGGCACGGCGGCGCAGGCCGCCACCGCCTACTTCCTCGGGCTCGCGGCCGTCACGCCCGCCCTGCGTGAGCACTACGGGCTGGGCATCGCGGGCGTCGGCGTGCTCATCGGGCTCGCCTCCGCGGGCCTGATCCCGACGCTCATGGCGTGGGGCAGCGCCGCCGACCGGTTCGGCGAGCGCTGGGTGATGGCGTCCGGCCTGCTCGGGGCGGCCGTCGCGCTCGGCGTCCTCTCGCTCGTCGACCACCCGGTGGCCGCGGGTGTCCTGCTCGTCGTGGCCGGGGGCTGCGGCGCGAGCGTCAACGCCGCCAGCGGACGGGCGGTGCTCACCTGGTTCCCGGCGACGGGGCGCGGCACGGCGATGGCGATCCGGCAGACCGCGGTGCCCGTGGGGGCGGCGATCGCGGCCGTGGCGCTGCCGCCGATCGCGGACGCCGGCGGGGTCCCCGCGGTGTTCGCGGCGCTGGCCGTCACCTGCCTCGCCGCGGCGGCGGCCGTCGCCGCGTTCATCCGCGAACCGCCGGACCGGCCCGTCCGGTCGGCGCAGCAGACGGCCCGGGCCCGCGAGGTGCTGGCCGACCGGCGGCTGCAGCTGCTGAGCCTGGCCGGGCTGCTGCTCGTGGTGCCGCAGTTCCTCGGCTCGGTGTTCCTGGTGGAGGTGCTGCACGGAGGGGCAGGCCTCTCCCTGCCGGTCGCCGGGGTGCTGCTGGGCCTCACCCAGGTGCTGGGGGCCGCCGGGCGGCTCGCGAACGGCGCGTGGTCGGACCGCGTGCACAGCAGGATCGGCCCGCTGCGGATCGTCGCGCTCGCGGTGGCCGCGGGCTTCGCACTGGCCGCCGTGCTGCGGCCCGGCCCGGCCGTACTGCTCGCCGCCGTCCTCGTGCCGGCCGCCGCGCTCGCGATCAGCTGGAACGGGCTCGTGTTCACCGCGGCGGGCGAGCTGGCCCCGAACGGGCGCGCCGCCACCGCCATGGCCATGTCGAACACCGCCAACTACGCCTCCGGCGCCCTCACCCCCGCCCTCGGCGGGCTCGTGGCCGACCTGGCGGGCTGGTCGGCGATGCTCGCGATGGGCGCTGTCGCCGCGCTCAGCGCCCTCGTCATGCTGCGCCACCTGGTGGAACCCGCGGCGGAGCCACTGCCCCGGTGACCGCGCGGACGTCCACCCGAACGTGTGATGGCTGCGCGGGTGGACGCGCGCGACGCTGGGGTGCGGACCCGCTGGTGCCAGCCCAGCGGGTGAGCTCACACGCGTGCGGCGTCACATCACCGGTGCCACGTCGCACTCCTGCCGGTTCGCAAGGTACGGTGAACACCAGGAGATTGATGAGATGAATGGGGCCGCCGAGACATCCGGCCGCCCCTTCCCTGTTGTAAGGGGGACCAGCCATGGGGCGCGGACGAGCCAAGGCCAAGCAGACGAAGGTGGCCCGTCAGCTCAAGTACAGCTCCCCCACCATGGACCTCGACGCGCTGCAGCGCGAGATCGGGAGTGCGGCACCCCGCAACGGTGAGGCGGAGGACGACTACACCGATCCCTACGCTCCGGTCGAGGACGACGAGGACGAGGCTCCGCAGCGGCGCTACCGCTGAGGCGGGGTCGCCCGCAGCCCGGTGGGGGGCGGCGCGGGTGAGGGGTCAGCTGGTGAGTGTGAGCGCGAAGGAGTACCGGCTCGCGCGATAGATGTGCGAGCCGTACTCCACCGCACGACCGCCGGCGTCCCACGCTGTGCGCGTCATCGTCAGCACGGGGGCACCCCGCGTGTCGTCGAGGAGCCGGGCTTCGGCTGCCGTCGCCGCGCGAGCGCCTACCACCTGGTCGGCCATCCGCGGCACGTAGCCCGCTGCGCGCAGGAGCTCGTAGAGCCCGCGCGTCGCGAGGTCGTCGCCGCGCAGCGGGAGCACGTCCACCGGCACCGCGTTGTGCATGAGCGCGAGCGGTTCGCCGTCCGCGAACCGGATCCGCTCGAACCAGGTCACCTCGGTGCCCTCGGGAACGCCGAGAGCCTCGGCGACGTGGTCGGGCGCGGGGCGGACCTCGAGGTGGCGGATCCGCGTGGTGGGCTGCTTGCCCGACTTCGCCAGGTCGTCGTACAGGCTGGAGAGCTCCACGGGCCTGCGCACCTTCGGGTGCACGATCTGGGTGCCGATGCCGCGTTTGCGCACGAGCACGCCGCGCTCCACCAGGTACTGGATCGCACGGCGCACGGTGGGGCGCGACACCGCCATCCGCTCGGCGAGCTCCACCTCGTTCTCCAACCGGCCGCCGACCGGTAGCTGCCCGCCCTCGATGAGCTGTTCGAGCCTGCCCGCCACCTGGAAGTAGAGCGGCACCGGGCTGGTGCGGTCGAGCGCCGGGACCTCCACACCCATCTCCTACGACGTCGGATATGTCCTGACAAACTGTTGACAGGTATGGCGCGTCAGAGTACACCTGAGCCGCGTGTCCGGGGTCACCTGCGGCACGGACTCGAAGGGGAGGCGGATGGCGGGGTTCGAGGTACTCACCATGGGCCGGATCGGCGTGGACGTGTACCCGCTGCAGGCCGGGGTGTCGCTGCGCGAGGTGCAGACGTTCGGCAAGTACCT
This sequence comes from Pseudonocardia adelaidensis, assembly GCF_039543345.1. Classification (NCBI taxonomy): domain Bacteria; kingdom Bacillati; phylum Actinomycetota; class Actinomycetes; order Pseudonocardiales; family Pseudonocardiaceae; genus Pseudonocardia; species Pseudonocardia adelaidensis. Next base: position 80,461 of record NZ_BAABJO010000025.1, read on the forward strand.
CGGGGGCAGCGCCACGAACGTGGCGGTCGCCGCGGCGCGCCACGGCCGGCGCAGCGCGGTGATCAGCCGGACCGGGCAGGACCCGTTCGGCGAGTTCATCCACGACGCGCTGCGCGGCTTCGGGGTGGACGACCGGTTCGTCACGCCGGTCCCGCACCTGCCGACGCCGGTGACGTTCTGCGAGATCTTCCCGCCCGACGACTTCCCGCTGTACTTCTACCGCTTCCCCAAGGCGCCCGATCTGGAGATCCACACCGACGAGCTGGACATGGACGCCGTGCGCGATGCGGGTGTCTTCTGGGTGACCGGCACCGGGTTGTCGCAGGAGCCCAGCCGCCAGGCCACGCTCGCCGCGCTGCGGGCGCGGGACAGGTCCGGGATCACCGTGTTCGACCTCGACTACCGTCCGATGTTCTGGCCCTCCCGCGAGGAGGCCCGCCGCTGGTACCAGGAGGCACTGCCCCACGTCACGGTCGCCGTCGGCAACCTCGACGAGTGCGAGACCGCGGTCGGCACGCGCGACCCGGATGCGGCGGCGAAGGCGCTGCACGCGGCGGGCGTGGAGCTCGCGGTCGTGAAGCAGGGGCCGGCGGGGGTGCTCGCCTCCGACGGGACCACGCAGGCCGTCGTGCCGCCGGTGCCGGTCGAGGTGGTCAACGGCCTGGGCGCGGGCGACGCGTTCGGCGGCGCGCTCTGCCACGCCCTGCTGTCCGGCTGGGACCTGGAGCGCGCGATGCTGTTCTGCAACGCGGCGGGGGCGATCGTCGCGGGCCGGCTGGCCTGCGCGGAGGCCATGCCCACGACCGACGAGGTCGAGGCCGTGCTCGGGGAGGCCGTCGGTGCTGGCTGAGTGGAGCTCCGCGGAGCGAACAGACAGAGCTGATCGTCTGCAGGAACTCGTCGAGCTCCGCGTGCGGCGCCCGGAGGCCGTGGCCGAGGCCGCGCGGCGCCGGCGCAGGCCCGACTCGCTGCTCGGCGAGCACGGCAGGCTCATGATGATCGCCGCCGACCACCCGGCCCGCGGCGCGCTGCGGGCGGGCGACCGGCCGCTCGCGATGGCCGACCGCGGCGACCTGCTCGACCGGCTGTGCCTCGCGCTGTCGCGGCCCGGCGTCAACGGCGTGCTCGGCACCCCGGACGTCCTCGACGACCTGCTGCTGCTCGGGGCGCTCGACGGCAAGGTCGTGATCGGCTCGATGAACCGCGGCGGCCTCGCCGGCACCGCCTTCGAGATCGACGACCGGTTCACCGCCTTCGACGCGGCGAGCATCGCCTCGGCCCGCTACGAGGGCGGCAAGATGCTGGCGCGCATCGACCCGGAGGACCGGGCGACCGCCGCCACCCTCGAGTCCTGCGGCCGGGCGGTGAGCGATCTGGCCGCGCACCGCCTGATGGCGATGGTGGAGCCGTTCATCTCCCACCGGGTGGACGGCCGGGTGCGCAACGAGCTCACGGCCGAGGCCATGACGCGCGCCTCGACGGTGGCGGCGGGCCTCGGCAACACGTCGGCCTACACCTGGCTGAAGGTCCCGATCGTCGAGGAGATGGAACGGGCGATGGCCGCCACCACCCTGCCTGCGCTGATCCTCGGCGGCGAGGTCGCGGACGACCAGGACGCCGCGTTCGCGAGCTGGAGCAAGGCGCTCGCCCTGCCCACCGTGAAGGGCCTGGTGATCGGACGCTCCCTGCTCTACCCGCCCGGCGACGACGTCGCTGCGGCCGTCGACACCGCGGTGGGGCTGCTGTGACGAACCCTTCTGGGAACGACTACGTCGTCCGCGCCGGCAAGACGGCCGAGGGCCCGTTCTCGCTGGTGGTGAGCCCGGAGACGGCCGGCTGGACCTACAGCTCGCTGCGGGTGCTCGAGCTGCAGCCCGGTACCGGCGCCACGTTCGCCACCGGCGAGGACGAGACGATCGTGCTCCCGCTCTCGGGTGGTTGCCGGGTGGAGTGCGACGGCGAGACGTTCGACATCACCGGCCGCCGTAGCGTCTTCTCCCGCGTGAGCGACTTCGCGTACGTGCCACGGGACGCCGAAGTCACCGTGTCGTCCGCGGGGGGTGGACGGTTCGCCCTCCCCGCTGCCAGGGCCACGCGGCGGTTGCCCGCGCGCTACGGGCCGGCCGAGGGCGTGTCGGTGGAGCTGCGCGGCGCGGGCCAGGCCAGCAGGCAGGTCAACAACTTCTGCAACCCGCAGACGTTCGACGCCGACAAGCTGATCGCCGTCGAGGTGCTCACCCCGGGGGCCAACTGGTCGTCCTTCCCGCCGCACAAGCACGACGAGGAGCGCGCGGGCGAGGCCCAGCTGGAGGAGGTCTACTACTTCGAGGTGGACCGCGACGGGCCCGCCTACCAGCGCGTCTACACCTCCGGCCCGGGCCGGGAGATCGACGTCTGCGCCGAGGTGCGCAGCGGCGACACGGTGCTCATCCCCCACGGCTGGCACGGCCCGTCGATGGCCACGCCCGGCTACGACCTCTACTACCTCAACGTCATGGCCGGCCCGAGCCCCGACCGGGCCTGGCTGATCTGTGACGACCCGGCGCACGCCTGGGTGCGCGGCACCTGGGAGGACCAGGAGATCGACCCGCGACTCCCGCTGACGACGACGGAGGAGAAGGACGTGAGCGAGCTTGCGAGCTCACCATTGGACACAGCATCGCCGGATAGGGCGACGAGCGTCAGCGAGGAGCAATGATCCGGCTCACCGTGGCCCAAGCGGTCGTGCGGTTCCTCGCGAACCAGTACAGCGAGCGCGACGGCACGTCGCACCGGCTGGTGCCGGGCTGCTTCGGGATCTTCGGTCACGGCAACGTGGCCGGGCTCGGGCAGGCGCTGCTGGAAGCCACGCGCACCGGCGTCGACCTGCCCTACCACCTGGCCCGCAACGAGCAGGGCATGGTGCACACCGCTGTCGGCTACGCCCGGATGCGCAACCGCCTCCAGGCCATGGCCTGCACCGCGTCGATCGGACCGGGCTCCACGAACATGATCACCGGTGCCGCGCTGGCCACCACCAACCGGATCCCGGTGCTGCTGCTGCCGTCCGACGTGTTCGCCACCCGCGTGGCCAACCCGGTGCTGCAGGAGCTGGAGGACCCGCGCACCTATGACATCTCGGTCAACGACGCGTTCCGCCCGGTCTCCCGTTTCTTCGACCGGGTGTGGCGGCCGGAGCAGCTGCCGTCGGCGCTACTGGGCGCGATGCGGGTGCTCACCGACCCGGCCGAGACCGGCGCCGTGACGATCGCGCTGCCGCAGGACGTGCAGGCGGAGGCCTACGACTGGCCAGACGAGCTGTTCGCGCCGCGGGTGTGGCACATCCCGCGCCCGGTGCCGGAGCCGGCCGCACTCGCGCGGGCCGTCGAGCTGATCCGCTCGGCGGAGCGCCCGCTCGTCGTCGCGGGCGGCGGGGTCCACTACAGCGAGGCCACCGACGCGCTGCGCCGCTTCGCCGAGGTCACCGGCATCCCGGTCGGGGACACCCAGGCCGGCAAGGGCGCGCTGCTGTGGGACCACCCGCAGGCCGTGGGCGGCGTCGGATCCACCGGCTCGCCGGTGGCGAACGCGCTCGCTCGCGAGGCCGACGTCGTGATCGGTATCGGCACCCGCTACAGCGACTTCACCACCGCCTCCCGCACGGCGTTCCAGAACCCGGGCGTGCACTTCGTCAACCTCAACGCCGCGGCGTTCGACGCGGCCAAGCACGCGGGCGAGATGCTCGTCGCGGACGCCCGCGCCGGGCTGGAGGCCCTCACCGAGGCCCTCACCGGCTACCGGTGCTCCTCCACCTGGGACACCACCGCCTGGAACCGCACGGTCGACGAGGCCTTCCACCTGGGCCACCAGCCGCTCCCGGCGCAGACCGAGGTGCTGGGCACGCTGAACGAGGAGATGGCGCCGACGGACGTGGTCGTGCAGGCGGCCGGGTCGATGCCCGGTGACCTGCAGATGCTGTGGCGCGCCCGGGACGCGAAGCAGTACCACGTGGAGTACGCCTACTCCTGCATGGGCTACGAGATCGCCGGCGCGTTGGGGATCAAGATGGCGGCCCCGGACCGCGAGGTGTTCGCCCTGGTCGGCGACGGGTCGTACCTGATGATGGCGAGCGAGATCGTCACCGCGGTCTCCGAGGGGATCAAGCTCAACCTCGTCATCGTGCAGAACCACGGGTTCGCCTCGATCGGCGCGCTGTCGGAGTCGGTGGGATCGCAGCGGTTCGGCACCTCGTACCGCTACCGCAACCCCGACACCGGCCTGCTCGACGGGCAGCCGCTTCCGGTCGACCTGGCCGCCAACGCCGAGAGCCTCGGCGCCGACGTCATCCGGGTGCGGACGATCGAGGAGTTCCGCGCGGCGATCGCCCGCTCCCGCGCGTCCGATCGCACGACCGCGATCCACATCGAGACCGACCCCCTGGCCCCGGCGCCCGACTCGGAGAACTGGTGGGACGTTCCGGTGGCCGAGGTCGCGCAGCTCGACACCACCACCGCCGCCCGCAAGACCTACGAGGCGCACAAGGCTGACCAGCGCCCGCTGATCGGAGGCAACCCTCGATGAGGACCGTCACGCACTGGATCGGCGGCAAGCCCGCCACCGGCGAGTCCACCCGCACGGGGCCGGTCTGGAACCCGGCCACGGGCGAGCAGCAGGCGGAGGTGCTGCTCGCGAGCCGCGCGGACGTCGACGCCGCCGTGCAGGCCGCGGTCGCGGCGTTCGCGGGCTGGTCGCAGTCGTCGCTCTCGAACCGGACGAAGATCCTCTTCAACTTCCGGGAGCTGGTGAACGCCCGCACCCAGGAGCTGGCGGAGATCATCTCCGACGAGCACGGCAAGGTCGTCTCGGACGCCCGGGGCGAGGTGCAGCGCGGCCTCGAGGTGATCGAGTTCGCCTGCGGGATCCCGACCCTGCTCAAGGGCGACTACTCCGACCAGGTCTCCTCCGGAGTCGACCTGTTCTCGTTCCGCAGCCCTCTGGGTGTCTGCGCCGGGATCACGCCGTTCAACTTCCCGGCCATGGTGCCCATGTGGATGCACCCGGTCGCGATCGCCTGCGGCAACACGTTCGTGCTCAAGCCCAGCGAACGCGACCCGAGCGCGTCGCAGCTGGTAGCCGAGCTGTGGGCCGAGGCGGGCCTGCCCGACGGCGTGTTCAACGTGGTGCACGGCGACAAGGAGGCCGTCGACGCGCTGCTCGACCACCCGGACGTGGCCGCGGTGTCGTTCGTCGGGTCCACACCGATCGCGAAGTACATCCACGAGCGCGGCACCGGGACCGGCAAGCGCGTGCAGGCCCTCGGCGGGGCGAAGAACCACGCCGTCGTGCTGCCGGACGCCCCCATCGACTACGCGTCCGACCACCTCGTCGCGGCCGCGTTCGGCTCTGCGGGCGAGCGCTGCATGGCGATCTCCGCCACGGTCGCCGTCGGCGGCGCGGCCGACGAGCTGGTGGCCGCGGTCAGCGAGAAGGCCCGTGCCGTCAAGGTCGGCCCGGGGCGCGAGCCCGACAGCGAGATGGGCCCGGTCGTCACCGCCGCCGCGAAGGAGCGGATCGTCGGGCTGATCGGCAGCGGTGCCGACCAGGGCGCCGAGCTCGCCGTCGACGGCCGCGGGCTCACCGTGCCCGGCCACGAGAACGGCTTCTTCGTCGGCCCCACGGTGATCGACCGCGTGGCGCCCGAGATGGACGTCTACCGCGAGGAGATCTTCGGCCCGGTGCTGTCGGTCGTGCGGGCCGACGACGTGGACGCCGCGATCGCGCTGATCAACTCCAACCCGTACGGCAACGGCACCGCGATCTTCACCTCGTCCGGCGAGGCGGCGCGGCGGTTCCAGCGCGGCGTCAACGTCGGGATGATCGGCATCAACGTGCCGATCCCGGTGCCGATGGCCTACTACTCCTTCGGTGGCTGGAAGGACTCGCTGTTCGGCGACAAGCACATCCACGGGCCGGAGGGCGTGTCGTTCTACACGCGCGCGAAGGTCGTGACGTCCCGGTGGCCGCACGTGGAGCACGCCACCGGCGCCAGCTACCACTTCCCGACGGCGACCTGATCATGGCCAGCCTGCACCGGCTCACCCTCGGCACCGCGCCCGACTCCTGGGGCGTGTGGTTCCCGTCCGACCCGAAGCAGGTCGGCTGGCAGCAGTACCTCGACGAGATCGCGCAGGCCGGCTACCTGTGGACCGAGCTGGGCCCGTCCGGCTTCCTCCCGCAGGACCCGGCACGGCTGCGCGACGAGCTGGACGCCCGTGGCCTGCGGGTCTGCGGCGGCACGATCTTCGCCGGGCTGCACCGCGGGGCCGAGGCGCTCGATGACGCCGTCGAGGCGTGCAGCCGGGAGTCGCGCCTGCTCACCGCCCTGGGCGCGCGCCACCTCGTGCTGCTCCCGGAGCAGTACACGGACATGCACACCGGTACCGCCGTCCAGTCCGGCGACATCGACCCCGACCAGTGGAAGAACCTCACCACCGGCTACGACCGGCTCGGGAAGCACCTGCAGGAGGAGTTCGGCGTCGACCTCGTCTTCCACCCGCACGCCGACACCCACGTCGACACCCAGGAGCGGGTGGAGCGGTTCCTCGCCGACACCGACCCGCGGTTCGTGAACCTGTGCCTGGACACCGGGCACATCTCCTACTGCGGCGGCGACAACATCGCGATCGTCCAGCGGTTCCCGGATCGGATCCGCTACGTCCACCTCAAGCAGGTCGACCCGGCGGCGCGGCAGCGGGTCCGGGCCGAGAAGCTCTCGCTCGCCGAGGCCGTGCCGCTCGGGGTGATGGTCGAGCCGCCCTACGGCGAGCCCGACATGCCCCCGCTGCTCGACGCGCTCGCCGCACTGGACGCCGACCTGTTCGCGGTGGTCGAGCAGGACCTCTACCCGGTCGAACCGCACATCCCACTGCCGATCGGGGCCCGGACCGCGGGGTACTTCCGGGGCTGCGGCCTCGGGCCCGTCCGGCGATGGCCCTACTGACGGGGCCTACCGACCCAACCCAGCCCGCCGCTCCGGCCGGCTCTCGCACTGGAAGGAAACTCAAAGATGAGTACCAGGAAGACGATGCGCGCACTGGCGGTGGCCGGGGCGCTCGGCATCGCGCTGGCTGCGTGCAGCAGCCAGGGCGGGGCGCAGCAGGAACAGGGCGGCGGCGGCCCGGCGGGTGGCAACGTCGGCGGCGAGCGCTACACGATCGCGATGATCACCCACGAGCAGCCGGGTGACACCTTCTGGGACCGGATCCGGGCGGGCGCGGAGGACGCGGCGCGCGCGAACAACGTCGAGCTGAAGTACTCGAACGCGCAGGCGGGGCCCGAGCAGGCGACGCTCGTCCAGAACGCGATCGACAGCCAGGTCGACGGCATCGCCGTGACGCTCGCGTACGTCGAGCAGGTCGGTCCGGCCGCCAAGGCCGCGGCCGACCGCGGGATCCCGACCGTCGCCTTCAACGCGGGCAAGGACCAGTACCAGCAGTTCGGGGCGAAGATGTACTTCGGCTCCGACGAGGACCTCGCCGGGCAGGCCGCCGGGCAGCGCCTGGCCCAGGACGGCGCGCAGAAGGCGATCTGCGTGATCCAGGAGCAGGGCCACGTCGCGCTCGAGGCCCGCTGTGCGGGCGTCAAGAAGACCTTCCCGAACACCGAGGTCCTGTACGTCCAGGGCACGGACATGGCCTCGGTGCGCTCGACGATCGGCGCCAAGCTGCAGGAGGACCCGTCGATCACCCACATCGTGACGCTGGGTGCCCCGTTCGCGCTCACCGCGCTCCAGTCCGTGGCCGACGCCGGGAGCAAGGCGAAGGTCGCGACGTTCGACCTGAACGTCGACGCGGCGAAGGCGATCCAGGACGGCAAGATCATGTTCGCGATCGACCAGCAGCCCTACGTGCAGGGCTACATGGCCGTGACGTCGCTGTGGCTGAACCTGTCCAACGGCAACGACATCGGGGGCGGCGGCCCGGTGCTCACCGGCCCGTCCTTCGTCGACAAGTCCAACATCGACCAGATCGTGACCTACGCGCAGAACAACAAGCGCTAGCCCCTTCCAGGGGGAGCCGGCGGCCCGGCTCCCCCTGCCCCATCCCCACCCCTGGAGCGAGCCATGAGCTCACCCGTGGCGACCCAGCCCCCACCGACGCCGCCCACCGAGATCGAACGTCCCAAGAAGCCGTTGTTGTCCACCCTGCTCACCCGGCCGGAGATCGGGTCGTTCGCGGCGGCGATCGTGATCTTCATCTTCTTCTTCGCGACCGCGGAGCCGTTCCGCAGCCTGCCGGCGCTGTCGACCGTGCTCTACGCGAGCTCGTCGATCGGCATCGTCGCCGTCGGGGTGGCCCTGCTGATGATCGGCGGCGAGTTCGACCTGTCGGCCGGCGTGTCCGTGGTGACCGGTGCGCTGACGGCGTCGATGTTCAGCTACCAGCTCAGCGCGAACCTGTGGGTCGGTGTGTTCGTCAGCCTGATCGTGATGCTCGCGATCGGCTTCTTCAACGGCTACCTGGTCGTGAAGACCGGCATCCCGAGCTTCCTCATCACGCTGGGTTCGTTCTTCATGCTGAGCGGCATCAACCTCGGCGTCACGAAGCTGGTCACCGGCACCGTCGCCACCCAGAACGTCGCCGACATGGACGGCTTCGCCTCGGCGCGCGCGGTCTTCGCCTCGGAGTTCGCCGTGGGCGGGGTGACCATCCGCGTCACCGTGCTCTGGTGGATCTTCTTCGTGGCCCTGGCCACCTGGATCCTGTTGCGCACCCGCCTCGGCAACTGGATCTTCGCCGTCGGCGGGAACGCCGCCAGCGCCCGCGCGGTCGGCGTGCCGGTGAACAAGGTGAAGATCGGCCTGTTCATGGGCGTGGCCCTGATGTGCTGGTTCTACGGGATGCACATCCTGTTCGCCTTCAACACCGTGCAGTCCGGGCAGGGCGTCGGCAACGAGTTCCTCTACATCATCGCCGCGGTCGTCGGCGGCTGCCTGCTCACCGGCGGGTACGGCTCGGCGATCGGCGCCGCGGTCGGCGCGTTCATCTTCGGCATGACCACCCAGGGCATCGTGTTCGCCGGCTGGGACCCGAACTGGTTCAAGTTCTTCCTCGGCGCGATGCTCCTGCTCGCGGTCATGCTCAACCTCTACGTCAAGAACTACGCCCTCAACCGGAGGAGCTGAGTGCCATGACCGACACGATCGTGGAGCACGCCGACCGTGGCCTGAAGGTCGGCACCCCGCTCGTCGAGATGGAAGGCGTCGGCAAGGCCTACGGCGTCATCCGGGCCCTGGAGGGCGTCAACCTCACCGTCAACGCGGGCGAGGTCACCTGCGTCCTCGGTGACAACGGCGCGGGCAAGTCCACCCTCATCAAGATCATTTCCGGACTGCACCCGCACACCGAGGGCACCCTCAAGGTGGACGGGCGGGAGGTGCACTTCGGCTCGCCGCGCGAGTCGCTCGACCACGGGATCGCCACCGTCTACCAGGACCTCGCGGTGGTCGGCCTGATGGAGGTCTGGCGCAACTTCTTCCTCGGTTCGGAGATCCGCAAGGGGAGCTACCCCCTCGCCCCGCTGGACATCAAGGGCATGCGGGAGATCGCCGACACCGAGCTGCGCAAGATGGGCATCACGGTCAAGGACATCAACCAGCCCATCGGCACGCTGTCCGGCGGCCAGCGCCAGTGCGTGGCGATCGCGCGGGCGGTGTACTTCGGCGCGCGGGTGCTCATCCTGGACGAGCCGACCGCGGCGCTGGGCGTCAAGCAGTCCGGCGTGGTGCTCAAGTACACGGCCGCGGCCCGCGACGCCGGGCTCGGCGTCGTGTTCATCACCCACAACCCGCACCATGCCTACCTCGTGGGCGACCACTTCATCATCCTGAAGCTCGGCCGCCGGGTGCTGGACAAGAAGCGGTCCGAGGTCTCCCTCGAGGAGCTCACGGCCGAGATGGCGGGCGGGCAGGAGCTCGCCGAGCTGTCCCACGAACTGAAGCGCTGAGGAAGGGACCCCTCGTGACACTCGCCGTCGGCGTCATCGGCACCGGCATGATCGGCCAGGACCACATCAGGCGGCTCACCTCGGTGCTGTCGGGGGCCCGCGTGGTGGCGGTGACCGACGTGGACCTCGACCGCGCCCGCTCCGTCGCCGACGGCGTGCCCGGCGCGGTCGTGCACGACACCGGCCAGGCCCTGATCGACGACGCGGGCGTCGACGCCGTCGTCGTCACGTCGTGGGGGCCGACGCACGAGGAGTACGTGCTCGCCGCGATCGCCGCCGGCAAGCAGGTGTTCTGCGAGAAGCCGCTCGCCACCACCCGCGCGGCGTGCGACCGCATCCTCGACGCCGAGGTCGCGGCCGGGCGCCGGCTCGTGCAGGTCGGGTTCATGCGCCGGTTCGACCCGCAGTACCGCGCGATGAAGGCCGTGGTCACCAGCGGGGAGATCGGGGCGCCGCTGCTCATGCACGCGTCCCACCGCAACCCGTCGGTGCCGGACTTCTTCACCAGCGACATGACGATCAACGACAGCACGGTGCACGACATCGACGTGGCGCGCTGGATGTTCGACGACGAGCTCGCCGCCGTCACCGTCCTGAAAGGGCGGGTCAGCCGCAAGGCGAAGCCGGGGTTCAACGACCCGCTGCTGGTGATCCTCGAGCTGCGGGGCGGCGTGCTGGTGGACGTCGAGGCGATGGTGAACGCGGGCTTCGGCTACGACATCCGCGGCGAGGTGGTCTGCGAGGACGGCACCGTCGAGCTCTCGGAGAGCGCGGGCGCCGTCGTCAAGCGGGCCGGGCGGTACTCCGGGCGCGTCCCGGAGAACTGGAAGGAGCGCTTCGTCGGCGCGTTCGACCTCGAGTTGCAGGCGTGGGTCGACGCCGTCACGGCGGGCGGCACCACCGGTCCGAGCGCGTGGGACGGCTACGCCACCACCGTCGCGTGCGAGACGGCCCTCGCGGCCCTGCGCAGCGGGCAGCGCGAGGAGATCGTCCTGCGCGAGCGGCCCGACCTGTACGCCAAGGACGGCGCCGCAGAGGAGCTGACCGCGTGAGGAAGCTCGGCATCGGCGTCGCCGGGGTGGGCCGGATGGGCCGCATCCACGCCGTCGACCTCGTCTCCCGCTGCGCCCGGGCCGGGCTGGCCTGCGTCTACGACGCCGACGGCGAGCGGGCCGCCGCGCTCGCCGCCCAGCTCGACGTGCCGGTGGCGGCCACCTTCGACGAGCTACTCGAACGCTGTGCGGCCGTCGCGATCGCCACCCCGACCGGCACGCACGCCGAGCTCTCGGTGGCGGCGGCGAAAGCCGGCACACCGGTGTTCTGCGAGAAGCCGGTGTCGCTGGACCGCGCCACCACCGTCGCCACCCTCGAGGCCGTCGACGCGGCCGGGATCCCGTTCCAGGTGGGTTTCCACCGCCGCTTCGACCCCGACTGGGTGGCCGCGGCCGAGCGGATCGCCGCCGGGGAGCTGGGCGAGGTCACGCTCTTCCGCACCTCGTTGCGGGACATGAACCCGCCGGACCCGGCGTACCTGGCCGGCTCGGGCGGGTTCTTCGTCGACGTCACCGTGCACGACCTGGACGTCGCGCGCTGGCTGGTCGGCGAGGTCGTCGAGGTCAGCGCGCACGGCGCGGCAGCCGACCCCGCGTTCGCCGAGCTGGGCGACATCGACACCGCGGTGGTCGTGCTGCGCTTCGCGAACGGCGCGCTCGGCGTGATCGACAACAGCCGCGGGGCCCGCTACGGCTACGAGTGCTCCACCGAGGTGATGGGCACCCGCGCCACCGCGCGGATCGACAACCCGCACCGGCGCGGGCTGGAGTGGCGCTCACCCGGCGTGGCGGCGCGCGATCTCGTGCGTGACTTCGAGGAGCGCTACCCGTACGCCTACGCCGCCGAGCTGGACGCGTTCGCCGACTGCGTCCGCACCGGCACCCCGCCACGCGTGACGGGCCGGGACGCGCTCGCCGCGTTCGACCTGGCCGTGGCGGCAGACGAATCCTGGCGCACCGGGCGCCCCGTAGCGATCGAGCGAGGAGAAGCCGCATGAGCACGGACCGGATCGCCGGCGCCCCGATCTCGTGGGGCGTGTGCGAGGTGCCAGGCTGGGGTTACCAGCTGCCGCCTGCGCGGGTGCTCGCCGAGATGCACGACGTCGGCCTCGCCGCCACCGAGCTCGGCCCGGACGGCTTCCTCCCCACCGACTCCGGCGCGATGGCCGACGTGCTCGCCCGGCACGACCTGCGGGCGATCGGCGGGTTCACGCCGCTGCTGCTGCACGTCCCCGGCCAGGACCCGGTGCCCGACGTCGAGAAGCTGCTCCAGACCTACGCCGCGACCGGGTCCGACGTGCTCGTGCTGTCGGCCGTCACCGGGCTCGACGGGTACGACGAGCGCCCCGACCTGGACGCCGACGGCTGGCGCACGCTGCTCGGGAACCTCGACCGGCTCGACGCGCTCGCATCAGCCCACGGCGTGCGCGCCGTGCTGCACCCGCACGTCGGCACGATGGTCGAGAACACCACCGACGTGCAGCGGGTGCTCGACGGCTCGTCGATCGCGCTCTGCCTCGACACCGGGCACCTGATGATCGGCGGCACCGACCCCGCCGAGCTCGCCCGCCAGGCCCCGTACCGGATCGCGCACACCCACGTCAAGGACGTCGACCTCGGCCTCGCCCGGCAGGTGCAGTCCGGGCGGCGGACCTACACCGAGGCCGTGCGCGAGGGCATCTACCGCCCGGTGGGACAGGGCGACGTCGACTTCGCCGCGATCGTCGGACACCTGCGCGCCGAGGGCTATCCCGGCTGGTACGTGCTGGAGCAGGACACGATCCTCACCGAGGAGCCGCGCGGCGAAGGCCCGCTCACGGACGTCCGCACGAGCGTGGCGGCGCTGCACGCGCTACTCGAACCCCCGACGGGGTGACGCAGGCCTCACCCGGATGCGACACATTCGCGGCCGCTGGAACGATAGTCCGCAGAGCAGCTCGCACCGAGATTCCGAGGGGGGCGACCACCATGATCAATATCTCCGTGTCCTCGCGGTCGCTGGCGGCCGCCCGCCGGGTTGACCCGAACGTCTCCCCCGCCGCGGTGCACGCCGCGGTCGAGGCCGCGATCGCCGAGCACACCCGGGAGCTGGGAAGGCGCCCGGTCCAGCCGCCGGAGGAGCTCGAAGGCCCCGACGCGTAGCCGAACGACCCGGCACTCTCGTCACTCCCGAAGCTGCAGCTCACTCCGAGCGGCACGCGAGTTGATCGCGTAGCGGCGGCGTTCCCCTCGCCGGGATCACGCCGCTCGACAAGTACGAAGTGCGCCGCCGCGTTCGTCGCCGCGCTGACGTACTCCTCGCGCGGATCATGCGCCCGCCCGCAACGCGCCGGTCGGCGCCGCATCGGCACGGACCTATGCGGGAGGCAGCGTCCAGAGGCCGCGTGGCCTCCGGTGATGCGTCCCGCGGAACGGGCGGTTCACCGCTTCCTTCACGAACCACCACCCCTCGTCCTCGGTCTCCGCCCAGCCGTGCGAGGTCTTGCCCTCGTCCAGCACCACCGTCCACCGGTACCGGCCGGAACGCTCGTGGAACGTCACCGACGCACGGCCCTGCTGGCGGGCGATCTGCAGCCGCGCATCCGCCTCGTCCGGTGACTCGCCCATCGCGAACCCGCCCCCCGGTAGCTCCGTCATCCAGAACGCCACCGAACCAGCGTACTGAGGACATCCGTGGACATTCAACCCGTGACAGGGACTTTCAATCCCACCCGAGGTCATCGAGCTACCTCCGGGTCGATACCCGACTTAGCGTGGACAACGTGCCGCCCGGATTGCTCACGACCACTCAGCTCGCGAAAGAGCTGAACGTGTCGACGAAGACGATCCATCGCTGGGTGGCCGCCGGGAAGATCCGGCCGACCCTCACGACCCCCGGCAATCAGTTCCGGTTCAGACTGGACGATGTCCTCGAACAGCTGGGCCAGCCGCGGAAGCGGCCGGAGTAGAGCTCAGCGCGGTGGAGCCGTGGTGCCCCGGACCACCAGGTGCGGAGTCAGGACCACCTCCACCGGGTCGGTGCGGTTCCCGTCCAGGCGTTCCACCGCCGCGGCCACGGCGCGGCGCGCCTGCTCGCCCGCCTCCTGGCTGACCGTCGTGAGGTCGATGTGGGCGAGGCGGGCGAGCTCCCCGTCGTCGTAGCCGACCACCGAGACGTCCTCGGGCACGCGCACGCCGGCACGCAGGAAGACGTCGAGGAGGCCGAGCGCGCAGCGGTCGTTGGCGGCGATCACCGCCGTGGGCGGCTCGGGGTCGCCCAGCAGCGTGCGGGCCGCGGCCGCGCCCGCCGCCTCCACGGGACCGCCGGGCAGCACCCGGCCGTCGAGGCCGTGGCGGCGCAGTGCGGCGAGGAAGCCGGCCCGCCGGTCGGCGGCCATGGCCGCCCCTCCCCCGTCGACGTGCACGATCCGCCGGTGCCCGAGCCCGACGAGGTGGTCGACGGACTCGCCGACGCCCGCCTCGTCGGCCACCCGCACGACGTCGAAGCCGTCGGGGGCGACGTGCCGGGCGACCACGACGACGGGGGCCCGCGCGCCGAGCGCCGCCAGGTCGGCCTCCGGCAGCTCGGGGGCCAGCAGCAGCACCGCCTCGCAGCGCATGTCGAGCAGGGCGTCCACCACCCTGGCCTCGTCCGAGGCCGGGGTGATCGCGCTCAGCGCCACGGCGTATCCACCCATCTCGGCGGCGACCTGCACCTCCTCCGCCATCTCCGTGCGGAACGCGTCGCGCAGGAGCACCGGGACGCCGAGCAGCCGGGTGCGGCGGCGGGCGAGGAGGCTCGCCGTGCGGTCGGCCCGGTAGCCCAGGCGCCCTGCGGCCGCGAGCACGCGCTCGCGCGTCTGCGCGCTCGGGCCGGGCACGTCGCGCAGGACGAGGGAGACCGACGCCGTCGAGACGCCCGCCTCGGCGGCGACGTCCTCCAGCCGGGGCCTGCGCTGCACGCCCCACCCCCTTGACAGCCGTCGGCGACGCGAGGATGGTAGCGCGCGTCTAAAGCGCTTTAAACCGGGAGCCGCCATGGCAACGACGCACGCACCCGACACCCGCTGGACCGAGGCCACCTGCCGCCTCGAGGACCTGCTCGACGTGCTCGCCGAGCGCACCGACCCGCACGCGTTCCCGCTGGCCACCGAGGTCGTCGCCGAGGTGCTGGTCTACGACGCCACCCGCCTGCTCGGCGCACCGGCCGACGAGGCCGCGGCCGAGTTGGTCCGCGCCTTCGCCGACGGCCCCGGGGTGGTCGTGGTGCGCGGCGCCCACCCGGACCCGGCCGTGGTCGACCGCGCCACCGCCGCGTTCGAGGAGATGATCGCCGAGCAGCGCGCGAGCGGGGCCGTGGCAGGCGACCACTTCGCGAAGCCCGGAGCCAACGACCGGGTGTGGAACGCCCTCGAGAAGCTCGCCGTTCGGGCGCCCGGGGTCTTCGTCGACTACTACGCCGACCCGGTGCTCGCCCTCGTCTCGACGGCGTGGCTGGGCCAGGGCTACCAGGTGACGTCGCAGGTCAACGTCGTCAACCCGGGCGGGGCCGCCCAGGTCGGGCACCGTGACTACCACCTCGGGTTCCTGCCGCCCGCGCGCATCGAGCAGTTCCCGCAGCACGTGCACGTGCTCTCCCCCGTGCTCACGCTGCAGGGCGCCGTGGCGCACACGGACATGCCCGTGGAGAGCGGGCCCACGATGTACCTGCCGCACTCGCAGAAGTACGGCCCCGGCTACCTCGCCACCGGCCGGCCGGAGTTCGCCGAGCACTTCGAGCGCCACCACGTCCAGCTCCCGCTCCGGAAGGGCGACGCCGCGTTCTTCAACCCGGCGGTGATCCACGGTGCGGGCGCGAACCGCTCAGCGGACGTGCGCCGGATGGCGAACCTGCTGCAGATCTCCTCGGCGTTCGGGCGCGCGATGGAGAGCGTCGACCGCGACCGGATCTGCCGCGCCGTCTACCCCGCGCTGCGCGCCCACCCGGCGCCCGAGCACGCCGTCGCCGCGGCCGCCGAGGGCTACCCGTTCCCGACGAACCTGGACCGCGACCCACCGGTGGACGGGCTCGCCCCGCCCAGCCAGGCCGACCTCGTCCGGCGCGCGCTGGCCGAGGACTGGTCGCCGGAGACGTTCGGGGCCGCGCTCACCGAGCACGCGAACCGCCGCCGGACCGCGTGATGCCACTCCTGACCGACCGGGTCGTGCTGGTCAGCGGCGGGACGCAGGGCGTGGGCGCCGGCGTCGCGCGGGCGGCGGCGCGCGAGGGCGCCACCGTCGTCGTCAGCGGGCGGCGCCCGGAGCCGGGCGAGAAGCTCGTCGCTGAGCTGCGCGGGGCCGGCGCCGAGGCGTTCTACGTCGCCACCGACGTCGCGGACGTGGCACAGGCGCAGGGATCGGTCGCCACCGCCGTCAAGGCCTTCGGCCGGGTCGACTCGCTGGTCAACGCGGCCGGGCTCACGTCGAGGGGCACACTGGTCGACACCACGCCCGAGCTGTTCGACGAGCACGTCGCGATCAACCTGCGAGCGCCGTTCTTCCTCATGCAGGCCGCCGTGCGGGACATGCTCCGCCGCGGCGCCCCGGGCACGATCGTCAACGTCATCTCCTCCTCCGAGCTGGGCGGGCAGCCCTACCTGGCGCCGTACGTCGCGGCCAAGGCCGGCCTCGCCGGGCTCACCCGCAACGCCGCCCACGCCCACCGCTTCGACCGGATCCGGATCAACGGCCTCGACATCGGCTGGACCGACACCGAGGGCGAGGACGCCATCCAGCGCCGGTTCCACGGTGCAGACGACGGATGGCGCGATGAGGCGGGCGGGCGGCTGCCGATGGGCAAGCTCGGGCAGGTCGACGAGATCGCCGACTTCGTCGTGTTCCTGCTGTCGGACCGCAGCGGCGTCGTCACCGGCTCGGTGATCGACTGGGACCAGAACGTGTTCGGAGGTTTGGACTGATGCGCCTCGGACTGATCGGGCTCGGCCGGATCGGCGCGTTCCACGCGCAGACGCTCGCCGACCTGGACACCGTGGACTCGCTGGTCGTCACCGACGCCGTGCCCGCGGTGACCAAGGAGGTGGCGGAGCGGATCGGCGCCGAGCCGGTCGACTCGGTGGCTGAGCTGCTCGCCGCGGGCATCGACGGCGTGCTGGTCGCGGCGGCCACCGACACCCACCCGGAGCTGGTGCTCGCCGCGATCGAAGCCGGGCTGCCGGTGTTCTGCGAGAAGCCGCTCGCCCGGGCCGTCACCGACGCCGTCGCGGTGGCGCGGCGGCTGCGGGAGTCGGGGGTACCCGTGCAGGTCGGGTACCCGCGCCGGTTCGACCCGGCGTTCCTCGCCGCCCGCGCGGCCGTCGAGAGCGGCGAGCTCGGCGGGCTGCACACCGTTCGCTCCACCACCCTCGACCCGGCTCCGCCGCCCGCCGCGTACCTCGCAGGGTCGGGCGGGATCTTCCGGGACTGCGCCGTGCACGACTTCGACGCCGTCCGCTGGGTGACCGGCCGGGATGTCGTCGAGGTCTACGCCACCGGCTCCGACCGCGGCGAGCCGCTCTTCACCGAGATCGGGGACGTGCACACCGCGGCCGCGATCCTCACGTTCGACGACGGCACCCTCGGCGTCGTCTCGGTGAGCCGCGGGAACCCGCGCGGCTACGACGTGCGGCTGGAGCTGCACGGCACGGCCGACAGCGCCGCAGCGGGCCTCGACGACGGGCTGCCGCTGCGCTCGCTGGAGCCCGGCGTCACGTTCCCGGCAGGCCCGCCGCACGGCTTCTTCATGGACCGGCTCGCCACGGCGTTCCGGGCCGAGCTGGCCGCGTTCACCGAGGTCGTGGCCGGCGACCGGCCCAGCCCCTGCACCGTGCAGGACGCGCTGGAGGTCGCGTTCATCGCGGAGGCGGCCACGCTCTCCCTGCGGGAGCACCGCCCGGTGCCGATCGAGGAGGTGCGCGCGAGCGCATGATCATGATCGGGTAGCGTCAGCCCGACGAGAAGTCGGGGAGGACGATGCGCGGCAACCTGTTCGCCGTGGCGGTGGACCTGGTCGTGCTGACCGTGCGGGACGGCGCCCTCTGCGTGCTGCTGCGCGAGCGCGCGGCGCCCCCGTTCGCCGGTGAGCACGCCCTTCCCGGCGGCTTCGTGCAGGGCCGCGAGGACCTCCTCGACGCCGCCTTCCGCGAACTGGCGGAGATCGGGCTCGCGATCGACGGCCACCACCTGGAGCAGCTCGCGAGCTATGCCGCCCCCGACCGCGATCCCCGGGGACGCGTGCTCACGGTCGGGCACCTCGCCCTCGTGCCCGACCTGCCGGAGCCGCCCGGCGAGGGCGGATGGGTCCCGGTGGCCCAGGTCGGCGGGCTCGCCTTCGACCACGCCCGGATCCTCGCCGAGGGCGTCGAGCGCGCCCGCGCGAAGCTCGAGTACACCACGCTCGCCGCGGCCTTCTGCCCCGCCGAGTTCACGATCTCGCAGCTGCGCCGGGTGTACGAGGCGGTGTGGGACACCTCCCCCGACCCGCGCAACTTCTCGCGCAAGGTCACCTCGACACCCGGCTTCCTCGTGCCGACCGGCACGAAGGTCAGCTCCGGCCGCGGCCGGCCCGGGCAGCTGTTCCGGCGCGGCCCGGCCGCCGCACTGCACCCGCCGATGCTGCGCGAGCACGCATCGGAATCCCCCGGGTAAGCCGTCACGCGGGCGCCCCGCCGAGCGAGCTCTCCGGCATGGGCGTTCCCACCCTCGCCGGCATCCACCACCTCAAGCTCCCGGTGCGCGACCTGCGGTGCTCCGCGCGGTGGTACGGCGAGGTGCTCGGCTACCGCGTCACCGTCGAGTTCGTGGAGCAGGGCGAGCTGAAGGGGCTGGGGATGGAGCACCCCGACGGCGGCCCGCCGCTCGCCCTGCGCCTCGACCCCGAGCTCGCGGCGGCCGCCGCCGGGTTCGACTACTTCGCCTACGGCGTGCCGGACCGGCCGGGGATCGAGGCGCTCGCCGCCCGCCTCGACGAGCTCGGGTTGCCGCACGGCGGGGTGCACCGCGCCAGCGAGGGCTGGATCCTGCCGATGCTGCACGACCCGGACGGGCACGAGGTGCGCTTCTACCCGCACGCCCGCCACGAGGACGCCCCGACCGGCCCGCACCGGGTGCACGACCCCGGTCCGGACATGCGGATCGAACCGCTGGTCTGAGCGCTCAGATCGTCGGGACGTAGGCCGAAAGGCCGTCGAGCAGCATCCCGCTCCCCTGCTCGGACATGTCCCGCTGCTCCGGGTTGGCGCACGCCTGGGACAGCACGATCCGGGTCTTCTCCTCCTCGCCTGCGAGGTCGATGGCCATCAGCGTGGACTCCCCGCCCGGGAGGTCCATGCGTACCTCGAGGCGCTCGTTCTCGACGACCTCGCCGTAGGTTCCGGTCAGCGGGAACTCCGAGCCGTCCGGGGTGGCCATCGTGGCGCTCCACGCGCCACCCGGCCGCACGTCGAGGGAGATCGTCGGCAGCACGGCGCCGGACCACCGCGCGTAGTGCTCGGGCTGGGTCCAGGCCGCCCACACGTTCTCGACCGGGGCGTCCAGCACGCGGGTCAGGGTGTAGGTGTACTCGCCTGCGGCGCTCATCGTCATCTCCTCGTCCGTGGCCCCGGGGCGGGGCCAACGGAGTGTGGACCATGCGACACCCCGGAGTTGATCGGCCGGGTCGATGTGACGCCGCTCACGCCGACGGGCGTTCTCCCGGGGGGATCGAACGGCATCCTCGGGCGCTGGATGCGAGCGAACGGGCCACCCGCCGCGCTCGTGGTGGGTCAGAACCTCGGGTGGTCGCCCTTCAGGTGCACCGTGCGGGTCTTCCCCCGGCGCACCTCGCCGAGCACCCACGCGGGCACGTGCCGCGCCGTGAGCACCGCGAGGGCACGGTCGACCTCGTCCGCCGGCAGCACCGCCACCATGCCGACGCCCATGTTGAACGTCCTCTCCATCTCGGCGCGCTCCACGCGGCCGCGGCCGGCGATCAGCTTGAAGACCGGCGCCGGGGTCCAGCTGCCGCGCTCCACCACCGCGTCGACGCCGTCGGGCAGCACGCGCTCCAGGTTGCGGGCCAGCCCCCCGCCGGTGATGTGGGCGAACATCCGCACGCCGGTCTCGGCGGTGAGCGCGAGGCAGTCGCGCGCGTAGATCCGGGTGGGCGCGAGCAGCTCCTCGCCGAGCGTGTGGCCGAGCTCCTCCACGTGGCCCTCGAGCGGCATCCGGGCGATGTCCAGCAGGACGTGCCGGGCCAGCGAGTAGCCGTTGGAGTGCAGCCCGGACGAGCCGAGCGCCACGAGCACGTCGCCCGGCCGGATCCGGTCGGGCCGCAGCATCGCGCCGGCCTCCACGATGCCGACGCCGGTGCCCGAGATGTCGTAGCTGCCGGCCTCCATCAGGCCGGGGTGTTCGGCGGTCTCCCCACCCAGCAGCGCGCAGCCCGCCTGCTGGCAGCCGTCGGCGATGCCCTTGACGATCGTGGCGATCTGCCCCGGGACGACCTTGCCGACCGCGATGTAGTCCTGCATGAACAGCGGCTCCGCGCCGCACACGACGAGGTCGTCCACGACCATCGCCACCAGGTCGAGCCCGATCGTGTCGTGCTTGTCGAGTGCCTGCGCGATCGCCACCTTGGTGCCGACGCCGTCGGTGGAGGAGGCCAGCACCGGCTCGGTGTACTTGCTCATCTTGAGCGCGAACAGCCCGGCGAACCCCCCGATACCGCCCATCACCTCGGGCCGGCTCGCCTTCTCCGCGTACGGACGCAGCGCGTCCACAGCCTCCTCACCTGCGTCGATGTCCACGCCGGCGGCGGCGTAGCTGGCGCCTGACCCGGCGGACCGGGCGGTGATGGGCGGCATGGTCGTCGCGCTCCTGACAGTCGGGTGGGCGGCAGGCGCCGCCGGGGTCGGGTTGGTCCGGGCTCAGGGCCGGCCGAGCGCGTCGGCGGCGCCGTAGCCGACCGAGAGCGGCCCGGGGTCGCCGGACGCGGCTCCGGAGGCGTCCTCCGGCACGGCGAGGTCCTCGAGCAGGTGCTTGCCGAGCCGCGCCTCCTCGGGCAGCGGGATCGGGTACTCGCCGGTGAAGCAGGCCGTGCACAGCCTGCTGCGAGGCTGCTCGCTGGCCGCGATCATCCCGTCCACCGAGACGTAGCCGAGGGTGTCGGCGCCGATGGACCGCCGCACGCCCTCCGTGTCGAGACCGCTCGCCACGAGCTCCGCACGCGTGGCGAAGTCGATGCCGTAGAAGCACGGCCAGCGCACCGGCGGGGACGCGATCCGGACGTGGACCTCGACGGCCCCCGCCTCGCGGAGCATCCGCACGAGTGCGCGCTGGGTGTTGCCTCGCACGATCGAGTCGTCGACGACCACGAGCCGTTTGCCGCGGATGACGTCGCGGAGCGGGTTGAGCTTGAGCCGGATGCCCAGCTGGCGGATGGTCTGGCTGGGCTGGATGAACGTGCGGCCCACGTACTGGTTCTTCACCAGGCCCTGGCCGTAGGGGATGCCGGAGCCCTGGGCGTAGCCGATGGCCGCGGGGGTGCCGGACTCGGGCACCGGGATCACCAGGTCGGCGTCGACCGGGTGCTCCTCGGCGAGCCTGCGCCCGATCTCCACCCGGGCCGCGTGCACGGAACGCCCGGAGATGCTGGTGTCCGGCCGGGCGAGGTAGACGTACTCGAAGACGCAGCCCTTCGGCTCGGGCGCGGCGAACCGGGAGCTGCGCAGGCCACCGGCGTCGATCGCGAGCAGCTCGCCCGGCTCGACCTCCCGCACCATCGACGCGCCCACGATGTCCAGCGCGGCGGTCTCGCTCGCCACCACCCAGCCGCGTTCGAGCCTGCCGAGCACGAGCGGGCGGACGCCGTACGGGTCGCGCGCCGCGTAGAGCGTCTGCTCGTCGGCGAACACGAGCGAGAACGCCCCGCGCACCCGCGGGAGCAGGCGCATCGCCGCCTCCTCCACCCCGGTGTCGGCTGCGGTGACGGCGAGCAGCTCGCTGATGAGGTCGGAGTCGGTGCTGGCCGGGATCGCTCCGCGGTCGGCGCGCTCCTCGGCGCGGGCGGCCGCGACCTCGTCGCGCAGTTCGGCGCTGTTGACGAGGTTGCCGTTGTGGCCGAGCGCGATGCCGCTGCCGGTGGCCGTGGTGCGGAACGTCGGTTGCGCGTTCTCCCACGTGGTGGAGCCCGTGGTGGAGTAGCGGCAGTGGCCGACGGCGAGGTGGCCCTTCAACGACGAGAGCACCTGCTCGTCGAAGACCTGGCTGACCAGCCCGAGGTCCTTGAACACGACCATGCGGCGCCCGTCGGAGACGGCGATGCCTGCGGCCTCCTGACCGCGGTGCTGGAGCGCGTAGAGCCCGTAGTACGTGAGGTTGGCGACGTCCTCCCCGGGCGCCCAGACCCCGAAGACGCCGCACTCCTCGCGCGGTTCGGGGTCGTGGGCGAGTGGGTCGGGCTTGCGTTCGGTCGGCTGCTCGTTCCGGGCGGAACTCGGGCCCACAACACGCTCCTCGCGCAGACGGCACAGCTGACGGCGGAACATGGCCGTTCAGCGGCCGATGCTACGCCGTGCGAGCTCCGGGACCCACTCTCCGGGACCGGAGTCACCGAACCACCTGCCCTGCCCGACGTCGCAGCCCAGCTCCGCAAGACGCTGGGCCTGCACGGCGGTTTCCACCCACTCGGCCGTGACCTCGAGCCCGAGCGCGTGGGCGAGCTCGATCAACGCTCGGACGATCGAGGTGTCGGTCGGGTCGGCCGACGGCTTGCGCAGGCCGTCGATGAAGGACCCGTCGATCTTCAGGCCGTGCACGGGGAGCCTGCGCAGCCAGGAGAGGCTGGAGTAGCCGGTGCCGAAGTCGTCCAGCGCGATCCGCACGCCCGCCTTGCGCAGCTCGCTCAGCGCGTCCAGGACGACCAGCTCGTCGCCGAGCACCGCCTGCTCGGTGATCTCCAGCTGGAGCAGGCGTGCCGGCAGGCCGGTGTCGGTGAGCACGCGCGCGACCTCGCGCACCCACGTCGGCTCGGCGAGCTGCACCGGCGACACGTTGACGCTGACGAACGGCGCCTCGTCGCCGAGCTCGCGCCACCAGGCCGCCGCCTGCTCGCAGGCCGCCTGCAGGACCCACCGCCCCAGCGGCACGATGGCGCCGCTGTGCTCGGCGAGCTCGATGAACCGGCCGGGGCCCACCACCCCCTGCTCGGGGTGCTGCCAGCGCACCAGCGCCTCCGCGCCGCGCACCCGGCCGTCGGCCAGGCGCACGAGCGGCTGGTAGACGAGGCGGAACTCGCCCCGGTCGATGGCTCCGCGCAGGCCGGAGAGCAGGGCGAACCGCGCGGCTTCCGCCGCGTCGCGCTCCGGGTCGAAGACCACGCGCCGCCCGCCCCCGAGCGCCCGCGCCCACCCACGGGCGACGTCGGCCGCCCGCAGCAGCTCGGCGGCGCTCCCGCTCGACGTGGCCGCTTCCGTCACCCCGATGCTCGCGGAGACGACGAGGGTGTGCCCGTCGATGTGGAACGGAGTGGCCAGCGCGGCCTGGAGCCGGTCGGCGAGCCTGCTGACGTCCGTGGCGCCCTCGGGCTCGGCGACGAGCACGACGAACTCGTCATCCCCGGTGCGGCACACGATGTTGTCGCCCGCCGCGAGGTGCAGCCGCCCCGCCACACCGAGCAGCAACCGGTCACCGATCTGCTGGCCGAGCTCGTCGTTGATCGCGTGGAAGCCGTCGAGGTCGAGGGCGCAGATGCCCACCCGCGACGGCCCGCCGCCCGCGAACGCGCGGTGCAGCCACTGGTCGGCCACCGCCTGGTTCGGCAGCCGGGTGAGCTGGTCGGCGAAGGAGGCCTCGCGCAGGC
The DNA here is from genome assembly GCF_039543345.1 of Pseudonocardia adelaidensis. NCBI lineage: Bacteria > Bacillati > Actinomycetota > Actinomycetes > Pseudonocardiales > Pseudonocardiaceae > Pseudonocardia > Pseudonocardia adelaidensis. The sequence continues at coordinate 104,350 of NZ_BAABJO010000025.1, forward strand.
GAGACCACAGCCGGTGGCGGTCCGACACGTCCTCCACCAGCCCGGTGACGTGCGAGGGGCTGCCGTCCTCCCCGAGCACGCGCGACGCCGTGACGTGCACCCACATCACCCGCGAGTCGACGCGCACCAGCCGCATCTCCATGCGCACGACGTCGGGCTCGCCGCCGCGCGCGAGGCGCTTCAGGCGTTCGACGACGTCGACCATGTCGTCGGGGTGCACGAAGTCCGACATCGGCCGCGGCTGGTCGAGCGGCCCCTCGAGGCCGAACATCCGGCACAGCGCGGGGTTGAGGTCCAGCACCTTCCCGTCGAGCGACACGATGGCGATCCCCACCGCGGCCTGCTCGTAGACCGCCCGGATGTGCCGCCCGTCCACCGCCGACGCCCACGCGGGGTGGTGCCCGCCCAGCTCGTCGCGATCGCGCTCGCGCCGCTCGACCCCGATGCGGTCGTGGACGGCGCCGACCACACCCGCGGCCAGCTCGTCGAGGGCGGCCGTGAGCCTGCGCTCCCCCTCGGGCCCCTGCAACCCGAACGCATCGGGGACGTCCCGCCGCAGGAGCCGCAGGGTGGGCACCACGAGGCCCTCGACGTCCTCCGCGTCGATGCGCTCAGTGGGACCGCGCCCTCCCGCCGTCACCAGCTCGGCGCCGATCGTCCGCGCCGCCAGCGGCCAGAACGGCTCGGCGCGCAGCACGGCGGCGAGCTTGCGCAGCAGCGTGGCGAGGTACGCCGCGGCTCCGGGATCGTCGGGGTGGGCGCACGCCGCCCAGCGGACGGCGAGCGCCTCGATCCGGTCGCCCTCCACGGTGCGGAGCGGCCGGTGGGCGGCCGGGCCACGAGGTGACGCCAGGGGATCCGGAAGGCTGCGCGGTGCGACCACGCGGCCACCTCCTGTCGCCCGTTCGGTCCGGCTCGACCCTGATCGGGCCAATCTTCCGTCCCTCGCCCGAGTTCGCGCCACTGCGACGTGTTCGCATTCACCGGAGCGAGCGGCACATTAGTGGCAGCTCATCGCAACGGCAGCATTCGGGAGACCTCGCCGCTGCGGGTGCCGGAAGCCTGCAGCACGCCGCTGTCGAGCGCCGCGTCCCACGTCGTCCGGCCGACCACCAGCGCGAGCCAGGTGCGGGCGTCGGTCTCGACGACGTTCGGCGGCGTGCCCCGGCCGTGCCGGGGCCCGCTGATGCACTGGACGGCCCCGAACGGGGGGATCCGCACCTCCACGCTGTGGCCGGGCGCGGCGGCCGCGACGGCGGCCAGGCTCTCCTTGACCGCGTTCCGCACCACCGGCCGGTCCGGCGCCGGACCGCCGTCCAGCCAATCCAGGACGGCAGGGGCGATCCGCGTGCCGCTCGTTCCTCCCCGCACCCGCCGAACGGTAATCGATGCGGGCCGGCCCTGACCTTTCGGCCAGGTACCCGGCCTCGGTCGGTCCAGCCGCTGCGCCCGCTCAGCCGAACAGCGCCGGGAGGGTGCCCTCCCACGCGGTGCGCAGCGTCGCGAGCGGCAGCTCGGGAACGTCCCCGACGACCAGGGCGGACCCGCCCGTTGTGCCGATCTCCCGGGCCGGCACCTCGGCGTCCGCCGCCCTGGACAGCACCTCGGAGACGTGCTCCGGGGCCACGGCGACGAGCACCCGGCCCGCCGACTCGGAGAACAGGGCCACGAACGGGTCGATCGGCGGGAGCTGCACGGTGGCGCCGCGGCCGCCCACGAGGCACGCCTCGACGAGCGCCTGGGCGAGCCCGCCCTCCGCGAGGTCGTGCGAACCGGCGAGGAGCCGGGCGGCCGCGGCCTTCGCGAGCAGGTCCGCGAGCCGGGCCTCCGCGGCCAGGTCGACGGCCGGCGGGCGGCCGCCGAGGTGCCGGTGCACGACGTGCGCCCACTCGCTGCCGCCCAGCTCGTCGCGCGTGTCGCCGAGCAGCACGATGGCGTCGCCGTCGCGCCGGAACCCGGACGGGACGCGGCGGGCGACGTCGTCGAGCACGCCCAGCACGCCCACCACCGGCGTCGGCAGGATCGCGCGCTCGCCGGTCTGGTTGTAGAAGCTCACGTTGCCGCCGGTCACCGGGACGCCCAGCTGAGCGCAGCCGTCGGCGAGCCCGCGCACGGCCTGCTGGAACTGCCACATGACGTGCGGGTCCTCCGGCGAGCCGAAGTTGAGGCAGTTGGTGACGGCGAGCGGCACCGCCCCGCTCGTGGCGACGTTGCGGACCGCCTCGGCCAGCGCGAGCTGAGCCCCCGCGTACGGGTCGAGCGCCACGAAGCGGGCGTTGCAGTCGGTGGCGACGGCGATGCCACGGCCGGTCCGCTCGTCGATGCGCAGCACCCCGGCGTCAGCGGGCTGGGCGGCCGCCGTGTTGCCACGCACGTAGCGGTCGTACTGGTCGGTGACCCAGGCGCGGCTGCACAGGTTCGGGCTGCCCACCATCCGCAGGATCTCGGCCTGCAGCTCGCTCGGGGCGGCCGGGCGGGGCAGCCGGTCGGGCGAGTCGGCCACCAGCTCGTCCTGCCGGTCCGAGCGGGCGACCGGCCTGCGGTAGACGGGGCCCTCGTGCGCGACCGTGCGCGGTGGCACGTCCACGACGGTCTCACCGTGCCAGTCGATCACCAGCCGGGTGCCGGCGGTGACCTCGCCGATCACCGCGGCCAGCACGTCCCACTTGCGGCAGACCGCGAGGAACGCGTCGACGTCCTGCGGGCGCACCACGGCGCACATGCGCTCCTGCGATTCGCTGGACAGGATCTCCGCGGGGGTCATCCCGGAGGCGCGCAGCGGCACGGCGTCCAGGTCGATGTGCATCCCGCCGTCACCGGCACTCGCCAGCTCGGACGTGGCGCAGGACAGTCCGGCACCACCCAGGTCCTGGATGCCCACCACCAGGCCGGCGTGGAACAGCTCGAGGCAGCACTCGATGAGCACCTTCTCGGTGAACGGGTCCCCGACCTGCACCGACGGCAGCTTCTTGCGGCCGGTCTCCGCACCGAACGTCTCCGACGCCAGCACCGACACCCCGCCGATGCCGTCCAGCCCCGTGCGCGCACCGAACAGGATGATCTTGTTGCCGGTGCCGGACGCGAAGGCGAGGTGCAGGTCCTCCGTGCGCATCGCGCCGACGCACAGCGCGTTGACGAGCGGGTTGCCCAGGTAGCTCTCGTCGAAGACGACCTCGCCGCCGATGTTGGGCAGGCCGAGCGAGTTGCCGTACCCCCCGACACCCGCGACGACCCCGGGCAGCACCCGCCGGGTGTCCGGCGCGTCGGCCGGGCCGAACCGCAGCGGGTCGGCCACCGCCACCGGCCGGGCCCCCATCGCCATGATGTCGCGGACGATCCCACCCACGCCGGTGGCCGCACCCTGGTACGGCTCCACGTAGGACGGGTGGTTGTGCGACTCGACCTTGAACGTCACGGCCCAGCCGTCGCCGATGTCGACGACGCCGGCGTTCTCGCCGATGCCCGCGAGCATCCGCTCGCGCATGGCGTCGGTGGTGGTCTCGCCGAAGTAGGCCAGGTGCACCTTGGACGACTTGTAGGAGCAGTGCTCGCTCCACATCACCGAGTACATCGCCAGCTCGGCGTCGGTGGGTCTGCGTCCCAGGATCTCCCGGATCCGCGTGTACTCGTCGTCCTTCAGCCCCAGCGCCCGGTAGGGCTGCGGCTGGTCGGGCGTGGCGGCGGCGTTCTTGACGGTGTCGGCAGCCGGGTGAGGCGTCACAGCTGGTCAGCCTACGTGGCGGCGGTGCCGGACCTCCCCGCCGGTGTGCCGGCGATCCCGGGTGGCCCCGGTCCCGGGAGCACTAGTTCCTGCCGAACTCCGAGGGGAGCTGGACGACGCTGATGAAGAAGTGGTCGATCTGCTTGATCGCCTCGATGAAGCCCTCGAAGTCGACCGGTTTGGTGACGTAGGCGTTGGCGTGCAGCTGGTAGCTGCGCAGCACGTCCTCCTCGGCCTTCGAGGTGGTCAGCACGATCACGGGGATGTGCCGCAGGCCCGGGTCGGCCTTGATCTCCTGCAGCACCTCCCGCCCGTCGCGGCGGGGGAGGTTCAGGTCGAGCAGGATCAGGTCCGGCCGGGGCGCGTCGGTGTAGGGCCCCTCGTGGCGCAGGTAGTCGAGCGCCGCCGCCCCGTCCGTGACCACGTCCAGCCGGTTGTGCAGGTTCTCCTCGAACGCCTCGCGGGTCATCAGGACGTCACCCGGGTCGTCCTCCACGAGCAAGACGTCGATCGTCCTGGCCTGCGGGTCGGTCATTCGGCGGTCTCCTCTGGCAGTGCGGGCAACGTGAAGCGGATGGTGGTGCCCTCACCATCGCCGGAAGAAACCTCGATGCGGCCTTGGTGGAACTCGACGATCTTCTTGGCCAGCGCGAGCCCGATGCCGGTGCCCGGGTACTCGTCGCGTCCGTGCAGCCGCTGGAAGATCACGAAGATCTTCCCACTGTACTCGGGCTCGATCCCGATCCCGTTGTCCGCGACCGTGATCGCCCACGTGTCGCCGTCGCGCTGCGCGTCCACGCGGACGACCGGGGGAACACCCTCGCGGTGGAACTTCAGGCCGTTGCCGATCAGGTTGGCGAGCAGCGCCTGGAGCAGGCCGGGATCGCCCGCGACCGTCGGCAGGGCGCCGAGCACGATCTCGCCGCCCGCCTCCTCCCGGGCCTGCTCGAGCTGGGCCGCGGCCGCCGCCGCGACGGCACCGAGGTCGACCGTCCCGAAGTTGTCCCTGGTACGCCCCACGCGGGAGAAGGCGAGCAGGTCGTTGATCAGCTGCTGCATCCGCTGCGCGCCGTCCACGGCGAACGCGATGTACTGGTCCGCGCGCTCGTCGAGCTTCCCGGCGTAGCGTCGCTGCAGCAGCTGGCAGAAGCTCGCGACCTTGCGCAGCGGCTCCTGCAGGTCGTGGCTCGCCACGTAGGCGAACTGCTCCAGGTCTCCGTTGGAACGCGCCAGCTCGCGCGCCTGGTCGTCCAGGCGCCGGTTCGCGGCCTGGGCCTCGTCGAGGTCCCGCAGGATGCGGCGGCGCATCGCGTCGACGTCCGCGCCGAGCTCGCGGATCTCACCCGGCCCGTCGACGACCACCTCCCGGTCGGTGTCACCGGCGACCACCTCACGCACCTGCACCGCGAGGTCGGACACCGGGCGCAGCACCAACCGGCGCAGGCCGATCCCCACCACGGCGAGCAGGACGAGCAGCGTCACCGTGATCGCGGCGCCCGCCCACGCGGCGAACGAGGAGGCGGACCCGAGCTCGTCCCGGGCGGTCTGCCGCAGCGCCGCGAGCCGGTCCTGCAGGGCGCCGGTCGAGCCACGCACGCGGTCGAAGAAGGCCCGGCCCGCGGCCACCCCGGGTGCCGCGGGGTCCCCGGCGACGACCGGTTCCGCGTAGGCCGCGCGCCAGTCCTGCTCCGCCTGCACGACCGCGTCGAGCTCCGGGCCGATCTCGGGCATGCGGACGGTCTCGGCCCGCAGCTCGGCCACCGCCGCGTTGCTGGCGTCGACGCCCGCGTAGTACGGATCGAGGAACTGGCGCTGGCCCGTGAGCAGGAAGCCGCGCACCCCCGTCTCCTGGTCGAGCTGGGCCGCCGACAGCCGCTGCGCGGCGAGGACCACCGGCCCGACCTGGTCCAGCAGCGTCGTGCGGGCCTCCGCCAGCCGCCACAGCGCGCCGGCGCCCAGCACCACGGTGCCGATCGCGACCAGCGCGGCGAGCACCGCGCCCACCACGAACACCCGCGCGAGCGGCCAGTGGCCCCGTCCCGGGGTCGGGCGCAGGCGCAGCGGGATTCGCCGCGGGCGGCGGGCGAGGTCGGCGGGTGCCGTCACGGGTTCCCGTCCTCGGACAGGATGAGGATCGCGACGTCGTCGGCCAGCGGCCCCCCGTTCAGCTCCTGCGCCCGTTCGACGAGACGCGCCGGCAGCAGCTCCAGATCCGTCTCGCGCTCACGCGCCAGCATGTCGTACAGCCCCTCCTCCCACAGCGGCTCGCCGGGCTCGGGACCGCGCCCCTCGATGAGACCGTCGGTGTAGGACAGCACGGACCACCCGGCCTCGAGCGGCACTGTGAGCGGGTCCCACAGGGCGTCGGGGAGCACGCCGAGCGGCACGCCGACGGGCGGGGTCAACCGGCGCAGCTCCGGCCGCAGGAGCACCGGTGGTGGATGACCGGCGAGCCGCACGACGGCCTGGCCACGCTCGCCGTCGACCGGCCGGATGGCGATCGCGCACACCGTGGTGAACAGCGCCGGGTCGTGCCGCTCGCTCACCAGCACCTGCTGCAGCTTCGGCAGCAGCTGCGACTCGGCCACCCCGGCCAGTACGAGTGCCCGCCACGAGACGCGCAGCATCGCGCCCAGCGCGGCCTCGTCGGGCCCGTGCCCGCAGACGTCACCGACGATGGCGTGCACCGTGCCGGTGGGGCCGAGCACGGCGTCGAAGAAGTCCCCGCCGATCAGCGAGCGCGTGCGGCCGGCCCGGTAGAAGGACCGGGCGCGCACCGAGCTCCCCGCGAGCAGCGGCGACGGCAGCAGCCCGCGTTCCAGCCGCGCCGACTCGGCGGCGGCCAGCTGCTCCTCCCGCAGCCGCAACAGGCTCGACTCGGCCCTGCGCCGCTCCACCGCGTAGCGCACCGCCCTGATCAGGACCTGCCCGTCCACCTTGCCCTTGACCAGGTAGTCCTGAGCTCCGGCCGCAACCGCCGCCACCCCGAGGTGCTCGTCGTCCAGGCCGGTGAGCACGCACACCGCGGCGCCGCTGTGGGCGTGCAGGACCCGGCGCAGCCCGTCGAGGCCCTGGGAACCGGGCACGTTCAGGTCCAGCAGCACGCAGTCCGAGCTGCGCAGCAGATCACCCGACACCGCCTCGGCCACCGAGGCGACCGCGACGACCTGCAGCGCCGGGTCCACCTCCGCGAGCAGCTCCCTCACCAGGAACACGTCGCCCGGATCGTCCTCGACCAGGAGCACCCGGTGCGGGGACGTGATGCCGGAGCGGGTCATCTGCGGGGGCCTCAGGGGGATCGGACGCGCCGCTCAGGCAGCCGACACCGCGGCCTGCAGCACCGACGTGAACAGGCCGAGCCCGTCGGTCGACGGCCCGGTCAGGGGGTCGATGGCGTGTTCGGGATGGGGCATGAGCCCGACCACCCGCCCGTCTGCCGAGGCGATGCCGGCGATGTCCGCGAGCGCCCCGTTCGGGTTCCCGCCGGCATAGCGGAACACGATCCTGTTCTCGGCCTCCAGCTGCGCGAGCGTCCCGGCATCGGCGACGAAGCGGCCCTCCCCGGACTTGATCGGCACGAGCAGCTCCTGCCCGGCCGTGAACCCGCCAGTCCACGCGGTGGTGGTCGACTCGACGCGCAGCCGCTGGTCCCGGCAGACGAAGTGCAGGCCGGCGTTGCGCACGAGCGCACCCGGCAGCAACCCCGCCTCGCAGAGGATCTGGAAGCCGTTGCAGATCCCGAGCACGGGCGTGCCCCGCCCGGCGGCCGCGACGACCTCGGTCATGATCGGGGCGATGCTCGCGATCGCGCCCGCGCGCAGGTAGTCGCCGTAGGAGAACCCGCCGGGGACGACGATCGCGTCCACGCCCTCGAGGTCGTGCTGGGCGTGCCAGAGCGCCACCGGCTCGGCGCCCGCGTACCGCACCGCGCGGGCGGCGTCGACGTCGTCGAGCGTGCCGGGGAACGTGATGACGCCGATCCTCATGCCGGTCGTCATGCCCTCGTCACCACCCAGTCCTCGATCACGGGGTTGGCCAGGAGCGTGGCCGCGACCCGCTCCAGGGTCTCGTCGTCCACCGAGTCGTCGACCTCCAGCACGAAGTGCTTGCCCTGCCGCACGTCCCCGACGCCCGCGACACCGAGCCGCGTGAGCGCCCCGGCCACCGCCTGCCCCTGCGGGTCCAGGATCTCCGGCTTGGGCATCACGTCCACCACGACCTTCGCCACGTGCATCAGCGTACGGGCGGCCGTCCACCGGCTCGTCACTAGACTCCGCCGAGCACGTCGAGCATCGAGATCGCGGGGCACCACATGACTCAGATCACGCACTACGGCCATTCCTGCCTGCTCCTCGACACCGGGGCGGCGCGTCTGCTCGTCGACCCGGGCGCGTTCTCGGCCGGGTTCGAGCCGGTCCGGGGGCTGGACGCCGTTCTCGTCACGCACCAGCACTTCGACCACCTGGACGCCGACCGGATCCGCCCCCTGCTGGACGCCAACCCGGATGCGCGCCTGATCGTCGACGCGGGCACCGCCGAGCAGCTCGCCGGGATCACGCACGAGATCGTCGGCCCCGGCGAGACCGTGGAGGTCGCAGGAGCGCGGATCGACGTGCTCGGCGGGCAGCACGCGGTGATCCACGACGACATCCCGGTGATCCCGAACAACGCCTATCTCGTCGACGGCACCCTGCTGCACCCCGGCGACTCGTTCACCCCGCCGCCCGAGCCCGTCGAGGTGCTGTTCCTGCCCACCGGCGCGCCGTGGCTGAAGCTCGCCGAGGCCGTCGACTACCTGCGGGCCGTCGCGCCGCGCACGGCCGTCCCGATCCACGAGGCCGTGCTCTCCCGCCCGGCGATGCACTACGGGATGTTCGAGCGGCTCGGCCCGGAGCAGACCACGGTCCGGGTGCTGGAGCGGGAGGAACCCACCACCCTCTGAGCCGGTCAGGCGGCCGAGGCGGCCGCGGTGAGCTGGTAGGTCGTCGGGGTCGCGCCCAGGCGGAGCGCGTCGTCCACGGCGGCCAGCACCGCCTCGCGACGGGGCGGCCGCTTGAGGTCCTTGGCCCGCACGTTGATCCGCACCAGGCCGCCGCGGCGCACCGTGCGGGTGACCTCGGCGACCAGCACCCGGCAGCGCCACGCCTCGGCGGCGCGCCGGTCGTCGGCCACGGGGTGGCGCTCACCGGACACCCGGAAGCCGAGCACGCGGGAGCGCACCAGCCGCTCCGGTTCCCGGAGGAACCGCACGCCCAGCTCGTCGGCGATCACCCCGAACCCCTGCTCCCGCAGCGCCTCCACGGTTCCCGGCGACGCGAGCCACCGCGGCGGCACGAACACGTCGGTGCGCAGCCGCAACGCCGTGAGCGCCCGGCGGGCCGCCACCAGCCGCAGGCCTGCCTCGTGCCGCGGGAGGGCCGCGAACTCGGCCCGCCTGCCCACCCGCGGCAGCGCGATCGGGGCGGCCGTGTGGTCGTAGCCGTGGAGCACGAGCGCGTCGCCCGCGGCGCGCCGCTCACGCATCCACTGCGCGAGCGGCGAGTCGTCCGGGACGCCCGCGGGGCGCAGCAGCTGCGAGACCGGGACGCCGCGTGCCTGGAGCTCACCGGTGAACGCGACGGCTCGATCGAGCGCCTCGGGGGCGTCCGGGGTCAGGCCCGAGAGGGAGACCACCAGGTGGGATTCGGCCACGCAGCTATGGACGCATGCCGGTGTGAACGGCTGTTGACCAAGCCGTGAGGTACGGGTGGTGAGTAGCCACCCATCACAGGTCGCGACCCGTGATCCGCTCGTACGCCTCCACGTACCGGGCCCGGGTGGCCGCCACGACGTCGGCGGGGATCTTCGGGCCGGGCGCGGTGCGGTCCCAGTCCAGGCCCTGCGACCACTCGCGGAGGAACTGCTTGTCGAAGGCGAACTGCGGGTGCCCCGGCTCCCACGAGTCGGCGGGCCAGAACCGCGACGAGTCGGGTGTGAGCACCTCGTCGGCGAGCACGATCCCGCCGTCCGCGCCGACGCCGAACTCGAGCTTGGTGTCGGCCACGATGATCCCGCTGGCCGCTGCGGTCTCGGCGCCACGGGTGTACACCGCCAGCGTGAGCTCCCGCAGCCGCGTCGCGGTGTTCGCCCCGACGGCCGCGACGACGTCGTCGAACGTCATGAACTCGTCGTGCTCGCCGACCGGTGCCTTCGTGGTGGGCGTGAAGATCGGCTCCGGCAGCTTCGATCCCTCGACCAGCCCGTCGGGGAGCGGCACGCCGGACACCGTGCCGTGCTTGCGGTACTCCTCCAGCCCCAACCCCGCGAGGTAGCCGCGGGCGATGCACTCGACGGGCAGCATCGAGAGGCGACGGCAGCGCACGGCCCGGCCCGCGAACTCCGGCGGCACGTCGGTGCCGGAGATCACGTGGTGCGGGACGAGGTCGGCCAGGCGGTCGAACCACCACAGCGACAGCTGGGTGAGCACCCGGCCCTTGTCCGGGATCGCGGTCGGCAGCACCACGTCGTAGATCGACACACGGTCGGAGGCGACCAGGACGAGGTCCTCCCCGTCCAGGTACACGTCGCGGACCTTGCCCGAGTGCAGCAGCTTCACAGGATCGCTCCGGGGGTGTAGGCGGCGGCGTCCGGGTGGGCGTCGACGACCGCCCGCACGCGCTCGACGACGGCGGCCACCTGGTCGGTGGCGGCACCGGTGAACCGCAGCGGGTCGGCGAGCAGGCCGTCGAGCGCGCCCGCGGGCAGCCCGAGCCGCTCGTCGCCCGCGAGCCGGGCGACGAGGTCGTTCTCGGACTGGCCCTTCTCCCGCATCGCGAGCGCGACGCCCACGGCGTGCTCCCTGATCACCTCGTGGGCGGTCTCCCGGCCGACGCCGGCCCGGACCGCCGCCATCAGCACGGCAGTGGTGGCGAGGAAGGGCAGGTAGCGGTCCAGCTCGCGGGCGATGACGGCCGGGTAGGCGCCGAACTCGTCGAGCACGGTCAGGGTGGTCTCGTAGAGGCCGTCCAGGGCGAAGAACGCGTCGGGCAGCACCACGCGGCGCACCACGGAGTCGGAGACGTCGCCCTCGTTCCACTGCGCACCGGCCAGCTCCGCCGCCATCCCCGCGTAGCCGCGCAGCAGCACGAGCATGCCGTTGACCCGCTCGGCCGACCGGGAGTTCATCTTGTGCGGCATCGCCGACGACCCGACCTGCCCCGGCTGGAACCCCTCGGTGGCGAGCTCGGCCCCCGCCATCAGCCGGATCGTCGTGGCCAGTGACGACGGCGCGGCGGCCAGCTGCACGAGCGCGCTCACCACGTCGAAGTCGAGCGAGCGGGGGTAGACCTGCCCCACGCTGGTCAGGGCGCCGGAGAACCCGAGGTGCTCGGCCACCCGCCGCTCCAGCTCGGCGAGCGTGGCCGGGTCGCCGCCGAGGAGGTCGAGCATGTCCTGCGCGGTGCCGACCGGTCCCTTGATCCCGCGCAGCGGGTAGCGCGCGCGGAGGTCCTCCAGCCGCGCGTACGCGACGAGCAGCTCGTCGGCGGCGGAGGCGAACCGCTTCCCGAGCGTGGTGGCCTGCGCGGCGACGTTGTGCGAGCGCCCCGCCATCACCAGCTCGGCGTGCTCGCCCGCCCGGCGGGCGAGCCGGGCGAGGACGGCGACCGTGCGGTCGCGCACGTGCTCCAGCGAGAGCCGCACCTGCAGCTGCTCGACGTTCTCGGTGAGGTCCCGGCTCGTGAGGCCCTTGTGCACGTGCTCGTGGCCCGCGAGCGCGTTGAACTCCTCGATGCGCGCCTTGACGTCGTGGCGCGTGACCCGCTCCCGCGCGGCGATCGACTCCAGGTCGACCCGCTCGACGACCCGCTCGTAGTCCTCCAGCACCCCGTCCGGGACGTCGACGCCCAGTGCGCGCTGGGCCTCGAGCACCGCGATCCAGAGCCGCCGCTCCAGAACGATCTTGTTCTCCGGCGACCAGAGCCGGACCAGCTCCCGGCTCGCGTAGCGGGCGGCCAGCACGTTGGGAATCACGTTCCGGCAGCTTACGGCCCGAGGACCGGCCTGACGGCACCGGCCGCGAGCGTTCCAACCCCGGCGGAACGCGAGACTCGCCCGGCGGAACGCGAGACTCGCCCGGTGAAACGCGAGACTCGCCCGACAAGCCGCGAGTCTCGCGCATCGCGGCGTGAGGTTCGCGTTCGCGTACGTCAGAGGGTGCGGAGGAGGAGCTCGCGGCCCACGGCGCGGGGGTCGGGGTCGGACTCGATGAGGGCGCTGACCACGGCCCCGTCGATGAGCGAGACGAGGTCGCGGACGGCCACCGGGTCGAGCGAGCGGCCCGAGCGCGCGAGGATCTCGCCGAGCAGGGCGTCGAACTCGTCGCGCATCTTCCGCATGAGCGGCGCCAGGTACGGCCGCCGCCCCGCGCCGACCAGCCGCTCGAAGCGCAGCAGCGCGGCCTCCAGCCCCCGCTCCCGCGACTCCCGCCCGATCAGCTGGTCGAGGATCAGCTCCACCAGCTCATCCGTGCCGAGCACGCCCTCCGGAAGGGCGTCGAGCTGCTCGCGGACCTCCGCCAGCTCGTCGCGCCCCGTGCGCTCGACGGCCGCCGTGACCAGCTCCTCCAACGAGGAGAAGTAGTACGTGGTGGATGCCAGCGGCAGCCCGGCCCGCTCGGCGACGGCCCGGTGGCGCACGGCGTCGAACCCGCCGGACCGCAGCAGGGCGGCGGCGGCCGTGACCAGCTCCTGCCGCCTGCGCTCCCCCTTGGTCGTGCCCACGCCCCCATCCTCCTCCCGGGCCGCCCGCGGGGTTCAGAGGCGGGGCGCGAGCTGGGTGACCAGTGGGTGGAGGCGGTCCGCGAACGGGGCCGGCGCACCGGGGCCGTCGCCGCGGGTGCTGACGACGACGGTGCCGCCGCTGGCCGTCGGGGCGGTCACCGCGCCCTCGGGAGGGCTGGGCGCCGCACCGGGCGGCAGGTACTGCACGGTGAGCAGGCCGGCCGTCCCGCCGTCGCCCACCTCGAGGTTGACGCCCCGCTCGCCGCCGGGCCGGCACTCCTCCGTGACCGCCGCCTCGGGCGCCCCGATCGCCTCCGGGAGGAACTCCTCCACCACCGCGCGCAGCGCTGGGTCCTGCCGGTCGGCGCACTGGGTCGTGCCCGGCCCGAGCGGCGGCGGCCCCCCGACGGCCGCCGCCCCCGGCGCCGGCGCCATGAGCACGCCGGGCCCTCCCTCCGCCGCTGCGGGCGGTGGCGCCTTCCGCTGCGCCCGCGAGTCCGCGGACGGGCCTTCCGGGGCGTGCATCGGCGCGGCGACCGTGGCCGCGTCGCCGCCCGCCGTCCGGCCGGGCAGCACGATGGCCCCGCCGACCCCCACCACGGCGAACAGGGCCAGACCGCCGACGACGACCGCGGTGCGCCGCCGCGCGGTGATCCGCCGTGACGTCCGAACGATGCTGTCGTGGTCGAACCCGGGCTCCGGCGCGGCGGAGTCGGAGGCGGCGGCGCGGAACAGCGCCCCGAGCCTCTCGTCGTCGGTCATGTCCCCACCTCCCCTATCCGGCCGGCCGCAGGTCGTCGAGCGCGTCGCCGAGCACGGCCCGGAGCGCCGTCAGGCCGTGCGCGGTCTGGCTCTTGACGGTGCCCTCGCTGCAGTTCAGCGCGGCGGCCGTGCCGGCGACGTCGAGCCCGTCCAGGAAACGCAGCACGAGCACGGCGCGCTGGCGCGGCGGGACGGCCCGCAGGCCGTCCACCAGCACGTGCCGCGTCGTCACCGCCTCCGACGCCGGTGGCACGACCGCCCTGTCCGCGGGCGGCTCGGCCGTGAACCGCTCGCGGCGCCACGGCCGCCGCGACTCGTCGACGACGGAGCGCACCAGTGTGCGGCGCACCCACGCGTCCAGCGCGTCGCGGTCGCGGATGCGCCGCCAGTGGCGGTGCAGCTTGACGAACGCCGCCTGCGCGTGGTCGTCGGCGCGGTGCCAGTCACCGCAGAGCAGGAAGGCCGTGCGGCGCACGGCGTCGCGGCGCGCGCGGAAGTACTCGGCGAACTCCCGCTCGCTGGCGTCGTCCACCCGGCCTTCCCCCCTTCCCGCCGGTCTGTCGTGCAAGGGACGCGAGCATGCTCGTCCGGGGTTGTCCGGACCGCGCCGAATCGCCCGAACGGCCTAACGCCGTGATCGTTCCGTGACCCTCCCGCCGCCGGACCGAATCCTCCTGGTTGAATCGAGGGCCGTGCGACCCACCTCTCGAGTCCGGCGATCATCGGCCCACGACGGCCCGATCGACCTCCGCTCGGACACCGTCACCAAGCCCACCAAGCAGATGCGGGCGGCGATGGCCGCGGCCGAGGTGGGCGACGACGTCCTCGACCGCGACCCGACGATGCGCGAGCTGGAGATCCGGGTGGCCGGGATGCTAGGCGCCACCGACGCCCTCTGGACGCCCAGCGGCTCGATGGGCAACCTCATCGCGCTGATGCACCACCTCGGCCGCGGCGAGTCCTTCCTCGCCCCGGCAGGCGCCCACGTCCTGGACAACGAGCTCGGCACGGCGGCATGGCTCGCAGGCGGGATGCCGCGCCCACTGGAGCACGACGCCGGCCCGGGCAAGGTCTCCCCGGCCGCGGTGCGCCGCGCCGCGGCAGGCGGCGTCGGGCCGTACCACGCGCTGCACACCACGCTGCTCTGCCTCGAGAACACGCACAACGCGGCCGGGGGCACGGTCACCGCACCGGACGAGCACGCGGCCGTCGTCGCCGCGGCACGCGGCGCGAAGCTCACGGTGCACCTCGACGGCGCCCGGCTCTGGCACGCCGCGGTGGCCCTCGGCGTGCCGCCAGGGGCTCTGACCGTGGGCGTCGACACCGTGCAGGTCTGCCTCAGCAAGGGCCTCGGCGCACCGGTGGGTTCGGTGGTGGCCGGCTCGGCCGAGTTCGTCGCGAACGCCCGGCGGCTGCGCAAGATGCTCGGCGGAGGAGTCCGGCAGGGTGGCGTGCTCGCCGCAGCCGGGCTCGTCGCGCTGGACCGGATCGACCGGCTGAGCGAGGACCACGACCGCGCACGCACGCTCGCCGCAGGCCTGCGCGAGCGCGGCTGGGACGCCGCCGTTCCGCAGACCAACATCGTGCTCGTCGCGGTCGCCGACCTCGCCGGCACCCTCCAGCGGTTCGAGGCGGCCGGCGTGCGGGCCGGGCCGATGGCGGGCCAGGTACGGCTGATGACCCACGCCGACCTCACCGACGCCGACATCGCCACCGCCCTGAGCCGGATCGGCCCGGTCGACGGCACAGCAGGCCGCACCGACGGCCGCCGCTCCCCGGTGCGGCCCGGGCGCCGCTGAGGCTCAGGACGGCCGGCTGCTGCGTTCCAGCGCGTCCAGCCGGGCGTTGATCGCCCGCAGCTCCGCCAGCACGGCCGCGAGCTGCACCTCGGTGCGGTCCACGTCGGCCGACACCTCATCCAGCTCCCGCTCCACCGTCGCCTCGGTGCGCCGCAGGTTCTCCACGAACCACGACGCGATCGACGCCGTCACCACACCGAGCAGCGCGATGCCCGCCACCATCAGCGACGCCGCCACGAGCCGCCCCTCCGGCGTCACCGGGTAGCGGTCGCCGTAGCCGACGGTGGAGATGGTCGTGATCGTCCACCACACGGCGCCGCCGAACGTGGTGATCGACGCGTCGGGCGCGTACCGCTCGGCGTCGAGCACCGCGAGCGACGCGACGAACCCGATGAGCACGACGGCGCCCATGACGTAGAACAAAACCCGCCCGCGCGCGTCGTCGCGCAGCTGGCGGTTGAGCACGGTGATCACGGTGATCAACCGGAGCACCCGCAGCTGCCGGAACATCGGCAGCGCGAGGATCACCAGGTCCAGCAGGTGGGTGCGCACGAAGTACCAGCGGCGGCGGGCCAGCGCGATCCGCACCACGTAGTCGACGACGAACACCACCCAGGTGCCGGTGAGCACGAACTCCAGCGCGTCCCGCCCCGCCGGTGGGAGCGACGTGTCCAGCACCTGCCACGCGTAGGCGGCGAGGAACACGGCGGCGAGGCCGGTGAGCCACCAGTCGACCCGCCGGTTCCACGCGGCGATCCGGGGCTCGGCGACGAGATCGGGTGGAGCCATGTCACGGAGCGTATGCGCGCACGGTCACACCCGGGCGCGCGGCAGCCACGCCTCCAGGCGCGCCAGGGTCTCCCTGATGTCCTCCGTGGCACCGGCGAAGGACAGCCGGACGAACCGGCCGCCGTCCACCGGGTCGAAGTCGATCCCGGGTGCCGTGGCGATGCCGGTCTCGGCGAGCAGCCGCTGTGTGAAGGCCATCGAGTCGACCGTCAGGTGCGAGACGTCGGCGTAGGCGTAGAACGCTCCGTCGGCGGGCGCCAGGCGGGTGATGCCGAGCCGGGCGAGGCCGTCGAGCAGGAGCTCGCGGTTCACCGCGTACCGGGCGACGTGCCCGTCGGCCTCCGCGTAGCTCGACTCCTCGAAGGCGCCGAGCGCGGCTCGTTGCGCGAGCGTCGGCGGGCAGATCGTGAAGTTGCCGGTGAGGCAGTCGGCGGCGCGCAGGAGCCGCGGGGGCAGGAGCAGCCAGCCCAGCCGCCAGCCGGTCATGGAGAAGTACTTCGAGAACGAGTTGACGACGATCGCTTCCCGCGACGTCGCCCACGCCGAGGACGTGGCCGGGGCGCCCGGGTAGGAGATGCCGTGGTAGATCTCGTCGCTCACCAGCTGCACGCCGGTGCGCTCGCAGTGCTCCGCGAGCGCCGCCAGCTCCGACGCGTCGATGACGGTGCCCGTCGGGTTGGCCGGGCTCGCGACCACGAGGCCCCGCACGGGCTCGTCGAGGGCCTCCAGCATCGCGACGGTCGGCTGGTAGCGGGTCTGCGGCCCGCACGGGAGGTCGACGACCTCGCAGCCCAGCGCGGTGAGGATGTTGCGGTAGCAGGGGTAGCCGGGGCGCGCGAGCGCCACCCGGTCGCCCGCGTCGAACGCCGCGAGGAACGCGAGCAGGAACCCACCGGACGACCCGGTGGTGGCCACGACCTGCTCGGGAGGCACGTCGAACCCGTACGTGCGCGCGTAGTGCCCGGCGATCGCCTCGCGCAGCTCGGGGATCCCGAGCGCGACGGTGTAGCCGAGCACATCGCCGTCGAGCGCTGCCGCGGCGGCGGCCCGGACGGCGACCGGAGCCGGGGTGGACGGTTGGCCCGCGGACAGGTTGACGAGGTCGCCGTGGGTGCGTTGGCGCTCGGCTGCCGCCGCCCACACGTCCATGACGTGGAACGGCGGCACCGCGGCCCGCGCGGCGACCGTGAGCTGGGCGGGCGGAACGGGCTGGATCGACACCACCAGATGTTATGCGGATCGGCGGCCGCCCCACGTCGATGGAGGGCGGCCGCCGATTCCGGTACCGGGATGCGATCCCGGGCGTCAGAGCAGGCTGGAGACCAGGTGCTTGGCCGAGAAGCGGTCGCCGCCGCCGTCGGAGTCGCCGTCGTCCGAGTCGTCGCTCTTGTCGCTCTTGTGCGACGAGGACGAGGAGTCGTCGTCGGAGTCGGAGCTCGCCTCGTCCGAGTCGGAGTCGTCGCTGTCGTCGTCCGAGACCGCGTCCTCGTGGTCGGACTCGTCGGAGTCGTCGGAGTCGGCCTTGTCCGAGTCGCCCCGGTCGGAGCCCCCGAGCAGCCCGGACAGCAGGCCGCCGCCGTGGCGGTCGTTGTCGTTGTCCTCGTCCGCCGTGGTCTCGTCGTCGTCACCGTCGTCGGACGTGGCGGCGTCGTCGGACGACCCGCGGTCCGATCCGCCGAGGAGCCCGGTGAGCAGGCCGCCGCTACGACCGTCCCGCTCCTCGTCGGCGTCCTCGTCGTCGTCCGAGTCCTTGTCGGCGACGGTGTGCGAGCCACCGCCCAGCAGGCCGGTGAGCAGGCCGCCACGGTGGTCGCCGCCCCGGTGGTCGCCGTCCTCGTCGTCCGCGTCGTCGGCGTCCCGGCTCGACCCGCCACCGAGCAGCCCGGTGAGCAGGCCCCCGCGGTGGCCGTTGTCGCCGTCGTCGTCCGCGTGCCGGCTCGACCCGCCACCCAGCAG
Organism: Pseudonocardia adelaidensis; assembly: GCF_039543345.1. Classification (NCBI taxonomy): domain Bacteria; kingdom Bacillati; phylum Actinomycetota; class Actinomycetes; order Pseudonocardiales; family Pseudonocardiaceae; genus Pseudonocardia; species Pseudonocardia adelaidensis. The sequence continues at coordinate 122,136 of NZ_BAABJO010000025.1, forward strand.
GCCGGTCAGCAGGCCACCACGGTGGTCGTCGTCGCCGTCGTCCGCCCGCGAGCCGCCGAGCAGGCCGGAGACCAGCCCGGTGCGCACGTTGTCGTCGGCGTCGGAGCCGAGGACGCCGGCCAGCAGGCCGCGGGCCTCGTCGTCGTCCAGGTTGCCGAGGTCGAGCGGCAGGCCCGCGCGCAGGGCGTTGCCGTTCAGGACGGTGGCGAGCGTGGCCGTGACGTCGCTCGTGAGGCCGTCGACGTCGAGGTCGTCCAGCGCCGTCTGCACCTCGTCGAGGTCGAGGCCACGCAGGTCGAGGTCGGAGAGGACCGAACGCAGCTCGTCGAGGTCCAGGTCGTCGAGGTCGACCGGGACGTCGAGGTCCGAGAGGACGGAGCGCAGGTCGCTGACGTCGAGGTCCTGCAGGTTGACCGGCAGGTCGAGGTCCGAGAGGGTCGTGGTGACCTGGCCCAGCTCGAGCCCGTCCACGACGGCGGGCAGCTGGCTGAGCTCGACGTTCTGCAGGACCTTCGGCAGGTGGTCCAGATCCAGGTCCTGCAGGGCGCTGGGCAGGTCGTCGAGGTCGATGTCGAGGTCGTCCAGCGCCGAGGCGAGGTCGCCCAGCTGGACGTCCCGCAGGTCGACCGGGAGCTTGTCCAGGTCGAGGTCCTGCAGCGCGTCCAGGTCCAGTCCGGCGAGGGTGCTCCGCAGGCTGCCGACGGTGTCGTCGACCGCCGCGAGGTCCAGGTCGGCGTCGGAGAGCGTGCCCAGCTCGGGCAGCGCCTGGAGGTCACCGACCAGCGGCAGCACGTCGGCGCCCGGCAGCCCGACCAGGTCGCTGCCGTTCGGCAGCGCCGACAGGTCGTTGACCACCGGCAGCAGGTCGGCGGTCGGGCCGAGGCCCGCGGTCGCGATGCCGTTGGCGAGGCCGGGCGCCGTGGACAGGGCCCCCGCCACCTCGAACACGTCGAGGTCGCCGGTGAGCCCGTCGGTCGGCAGGTTCGGCGTCGGAAGCCCGTCGACGCCCAGCGCCTCGAGCCCGGGCAGGACGGACCCGACCATCGACAGCTGGAGGTCGGTGCCGGTGTCGTCGTCTGAGACCTGAGCGTCCACGGCGGCCGATGCGGGTCCGGCCGCGGCCATCATGGCCATCGGCGCACCCAGGACGCCGACCGCAGCGCGCCCGGCGATCTTCGACGCGCGGCTCGGGGCCGAGTGTCGAGGCCGTGCGTTGTTCGTCATTCGAGTCCTCAAGTTTCTCGGGGGAGCGAACATCGGACCCGACGTGATCAGTAGGGAGCCGTCGTGGGGAGCGGCGACGACGTGATCACCCCGGGTGCGCAGACCCTGGCGTGCCACCCGTCAGTGTGCAAGTCGCGTAGAGCGACCACTGACCAGCACACCTCACCCCGATCGGGGCAATGAGCTTGCGCTTCACGCGCTGGAGGGTAGCCCAAGCGATCTCAAATGTCACCTGTTCGGAGGACCCTATTTCACGAAGGAGCGGGTACTGAGACCGCGCCCTGGGCCGCTCGGAGGGCGATGTCGGTCCGATGGTGGGAGCCCGCGACGTGCACCTGCTCCAACCGGTCGTAGGCCTCTCGGCGGGCGGCGAGCAGGTCAGCGCCGGTGCCGACCACCGACAACACCCGCCCGCCGGAGGAGACCACGGCCCCGTCGTCGCGGCGGCGCGTGCCCGCGTGCAGCACGCCCGGGGCCTCGGATCCGCTGATCACATCGCCCACCCGGGGCGGGCCGGGGTAACCCTCCGCGGCCACGACGACCGTGACGGCGGCGCCGTCGGCCCACTGCGGCGACGGCTCCCCGGCCAGCCGCCCGGTGGCCGTGGCGTGCAGCAGGCGGGCGAGCGGGCTGCGCAGCAGCGCCAGCACGACCTGGGTCTCCGGATCCCCGAAGCGGCAGTTGAACTCGATCACGGCAGGCCCGGCGGCGGTCAGCACCAGCCCGGCGTAGAGCAGCCCGCTGAACGGCGTGTCGCGGCGGACCAGCTCGGCGGCGACGGGCGCGACCACCTTCTCGACGAGCTCACCGGCGAGGTCGGGCGATGCCCACGGCAAAGGGGCGTACGCCCCCATCCCCCCGGTGTTGGGGCCGGAGTCGTCGTCACCGACGCGCTTGAAGTCCTGAGCGGGCAGGAGCGGCACCACGGTCTCGCCGTCGACGAGGCAGAACAGCGACACCTCCGGCCCGTCGAGGTAGGCCTCGAGCAGCACCGGGTGCCCACCGTCCAGGAGGGTGCACGCGTGGGCGCGGGCGATGTCGAAGTCGGCGCTGACGACCACGCCCTTCCCCGCGGCCAGGCCGTCGTCCTTCACGACGTAGGGCGGGGTGAAGCGGGCGAGCGCCGCGTCCAGGTGCGCCGGGTTGTCCACCACGACGGACGCAGCCGTGTTGACGCCGGCCGCGGCCATGACGTCCTTGGCGAAGCTCTTCGACCCCTCGATCCGGGCGGCCGCCGCGCTCGGGCCGAAGCAGGCGATCCCCGCGGCCCGCACGGCGTCGGCCGCGCCGGCGACGAGCGGCGCCTCCGGCCCGATGACGACGAGGTCGGCACGCCAGTCGAGGGCGAGCGCGGCCACCGCGGCCGGATCGGCGGCGTCGAGCCCCCGCTGTTCCGCCACCGTGGCCGTGCCGGCGTTGCCCGGCGCGCAGGCCAGCGCCGTGACGCCGGGGTCCTGCCCGAGGGCGAGGACGATGGCGTGCTCCCGAGCACCGGACCCCACGACCAGGACGCGCACGTTGCAGCATCGTAGAGGCCGGCTTCGGCCTCCACTCACGAGGAGGACAGGAAGCCACCGAGAAGAGCGGTCGACGCGGCCGGGCGCTCCTCGTGCGGGAAATGACCGGTTCCGGCCATGACGTGCAGTTCGTGCGCAGCCCCGGCCCAGCGCCGGGACGCGGCGGCGGTCGGCACGAGCACGCACGGGTCGAGGGCGCCGTGCACCTGCAGCACCGGCACGGTCGGGATCCGCGCCGCGGCGGCCGCGAAGCGCCGGCCCTCGGCACGCAGCTGCGAGCGCGCCGCCCACCGGTAGTACTCGAGGGCGCTGTGCACGACGCCGGTGACCTGGATGGCGCGCCGGTAGTGCCCGACGGCCTCGGCGAAGTCCTCCGACGCCTGCCACTCCGGCCCCGACCACGCCGACAGGATCCGCGCCACCCGCGCCCCGCCGTCGCGCCGCAACGACCGCTCCGGCCAGCGCGGGAGCTGGAACGCCGCGACGTAGCGGGCGGTCGCCAGCCCCTGGCCGCGCGGGTCGCGGGCCACGGCGGATCGCACGGCGAGCGGGTGCGGCGCGGCGAGCGCGGTCAGGGAGAGCACGAGCCGCGGGTGCAGCGCTGTCACCGTCCAGGCGATCAGGCCGCCCCATCCGTGCCCGATCAGGTGTGCGCGCGACTCACCGAGCGCTCGGATCAACCCGGCGACGTCGCCGGCGAGCGTCCACAGGTCGTAGCCGCGCGGGGTCTTGTCGGACTCGCCGTAGCCGCGCAGGTCGGCGGCGACCACGCGGTAGCCGCCCGCGGCCAGCGCCGGCAGCTGGTGGCGCCACGACCACCAGAACTCGGGGAAGCCGTGCAGCAGGACGACGAGTGGCCCACCGCCGTCGCACTCCGCGACGTGCAGCCGGATCCCGTTGGCCGACACGGCGCGGTGCGTCCACGGGCCGGGCAACCGGAGCGAGGACGCGTCCGGAGCGCGGCTCACGCCGGCGCCCGTCGCGCCGTCAGCGGGCCGTCAGCTCGGGGTGCGCGTCCTCGTCGTGGCCGCGGTGCGCGAGCACCTGCGCCGACTCCCTGAGCGTGGAGATCGTGCGCTCCGGCTTGCGGATCCGGCGGACGCGCAGGTAGCCGAGCAGTCCGAAGAGCGCAGCCACGAGCAGCATGATCCCGAAGACGATGGCGAACGCGGCGGAGCGCGGCAGCCAGATGTCGAGGACCTCGCCCAGCGCGAGGAACGCGAAGAACAGGCTGAACAGCAGGATCGTCAGTGCGATGACGAAGAAGATGCTGCCCTGCAACCCCTTCTTCACCTCGGCGGTGACCTCGGCCCGCGCGAGCTCGACCTCCGCCCGCACGAGCGTGGACACGTGCGTGGTGGCCTCCCGCACGAGCTCACCGATCGACTGCTCGCCCGCCGACCGGACGGGCTCGGGCGCGAGCGGGATCGACGGCAGGACGGGCGGAACGTCCCCGCCGCCGGGGCTGGTCGGGCTGGCCACCGCGGTCCTCCTCGTGCGGTCCGGGTCCGGTGATCGCGGGCCATCCTTCCACGAGAGCGGGCCTCGTGCGGCGTCGGACGCGCCGGACTCCACCCACCGTTCTGCATCCGGCCCGGCGTCACGACGTAGGGTGATCACACCTCACTACCCCGAAGGCGTGCCGTTGCCCGACATCCTTCCCGCCGTCCTCGCCTGCGTGATCTTCGCGGGCGCGTACGTCCTCATCGCCACCGAGAAGTGGGCGAGCCGCACGGCCGTTGCGCTCGGCGGCGCCGCACTCGTGCTCGCGCTGGGGATCAGCGACGCGCACGCCGCGTTCTTCTCCGAGGACACCGGCGTCGACTGGAACGTCGTGTTCCTGCTGCTCGGAATGATGATCATCGTGGGCGTCATGCGGGACACGGGGATCTTCGAGTACCTGGCCATCTGGGCGGCCAAGCGCGCCCGCGGCCGGGCCTTCCCGCTGATGGTGCTGCTGATCATCATCACGGCGACCGCCTCGGCGTTCCTGGACAACGTCACCACGGTGCTGCTCGTCGCGCCGGTGACGATCCTGATCTGCCAGCGGTTGGCCCTTCCTGTGGTGCCCTACCTGATCTCCGAGGTCTTCGCGTCCAACGTCGGCGGCACCGCGACCCTCATCGGCGACCCGCCGAACATCATCATCGCCAGCCGCGGCGGCCTCACGTTCAACGACTTCCTCGTCCACCTCACCCCGGTCGTGATCGTCCTCGTCGCGGTGCTGATCGGCCTCTGCCGCTGGCTCTTCGCCTCGTCGTTCCGGGCCGACCACGAGCGGATCGCCGAGATCATGAGCCTCGACGAGCGCGAGCTGATCAAGGACCACAAGCTGCTGGTGCAGTCGCTCGTGGTGCTCGGCATCGTCCTCGTGGCGTTCGTGTTCCACCCCGTGCTCGGGTACGAGCCGTCGGTGGTCGCGCTGCTCGGCGCCGGCCTGCTCGTCGTGGTGACCAGGGTGACCACCGAACAGGCGCTGCAGGACGTCGAGTGGGGCACGCTGGCGTTCTTCATGGGTCTCTTCGTCATGGTCGGCGGGCTCGTCGAGTCCGGGGTGCTCGGCGCGCTCGCGGACGCCGTCGGCGGCTTCGCCGGGGAGAACCTGCTCGGTTTCACGAGCGTGCTGCTCTGGGGTTCGGGTGTGCTGTCCGGCGTCGTCGACAACATCCCCTACGTCGCGAGCACGGCCCCGGTGGTCGCGGGCCTCGTCGGCCCGGACGGTCAGCCCGAGGTGCTGTGGTGGACCCTCGCGCTGGGCGCGGACCTCGGCGGCAACGCCACGCTCATCGGCGCCAGCGCGAACGTCGTCGTCGCCGGGATCGCGGCCCGCAACGGGCACCCGATCGGGTTCTGGCAGTTCACGCGCTACGGCCTCGTCGTGACGTTCGCGACGATCGGCGTGTCGTACGCCTACCTCCTGCTGCGCTACTTCGTGCTGGCCTGACCGGAGCCGTCCTCCGCCGACGACAGGAGCACCTCGAGCAGGTGCGCCGCCGTGAGCAGGCCGCGCACGCGCCCGTCGTCGGTCACGACCACCAGCGGGCTGTGCAGCCGCGCCATGAGGGCGGCGCAGTGCAGGGCGGTGGCATCGCCCTCCACCGCGGCCAGCTCGACCCGCTGCCCCCGCGCCGGGAGGAGGTCGCCGACCCGCTTCCCGGCGAGCGCTCCGGCGGACCGGTCCGCGGTGGCCTCGTCGACGACCCGGGCCAGGTGGGGGTCCTCCTGGATGTATGTGGGCACCACGAACCGCAGCACCTGCGAGGCCGGCAGCACGGCCACCGGGTTGCCGTCGGCGTCGACGACGGCCACACCGGGCAGCCGGTGCGAGGCGATCAACCGCGCGGCGGCGAGCGCATCGGAATCCGGTCGGACGGTGGGCAGGTCCTGCGCGAGATCGCGGGCTCTCACGGCGGTCAGGATAGGGGTGGCGGTCACCGGGTGGTGCCGCCCGCTCGATGCGCCCGGCTGCGCACGGCGAGCACCGCGGCCGCGACCAGCGCCGCGACCGCCGACGACAGCAGCACGGACGCCTTCGCCGTGTCGACGTCGGGACCGTCGAGGCTGAGCTCGGCCATCAGGAGGCTCACGGTGAACCCGACCCCGCCGAGCATCGAGACGGCGAGCACGTCACGCCACGAGAGCCCGGCGGGCCGGCTCGCCGGGGTGAGGCTCACCATCAGGTAGCTGGCCCCGAAGATCCCGACGACCTTTCCCACCAGGAGGCCGACGGCCACCGCCTGCGCGACCGGCTCCGCGACCACCGACCGCAGGGCATCCGCCCCGACCGGCACGCCCGCGGCGAAGAGCGCGAAGAGCGGAACGCAGAACCCCGCCGACCACGGCTGGAGCCGGTGCTCCAGCCGGATGGCGGGGCTGTCCGGCTCACCCGGATCCGATCCGACCCGGGTGAGGACGCCGAGGAGGACGCCCGCGAGGGTGGCGTGCACCCCCGCCTCGTGCACCGCGACCCAGGTGGCGAGGGCGATGGGGACGTACAACCACGCCGTGGTGACCCGGCGGCGCTGCAGGTACCAGTAGAGGAGGGCGAGCAGGGCGGCGGCCGCCAGCGCCACGAGGTTCAGGCCGACGCTGAACAGCACCGCGATGACCACGATCGCGCCCAGGTCGTCGACCACGGCGAGGGCGAGCAGGAAGATCCGGGCCGTCACGGGCAGGGCGGTGCCGGCGAGGGCCAGCACGGCGAGCGCGAACGCGATGTCGGTGGCCACGGGGATGGCCCAGGCCTGCTCCATCCCGGGCGCGCCGCGCCCCACGAGCAGCGCCAGCAGGGCGGGCACGACCATCCCGCCGAACGCCGCCACCACCGGGAGCAGCGCCTGGCTGCGCGTCGACAGCTCGCCGATCACGAGCTCGCGCTTGAGCTCGAGGCCGACGACGAAGAAGAAGAGCGCCAGCACCCCGTCGGTGGCCCACTGCGCGAGCGTCAGGTCCAGGTGGAGGGCGGCCGGCCCCACCACCGCGTCCCGCATCGCCTGGTAGGCCGGCGACCATGGCGAGTTGGCCCAGACCAGTGCCACGGCGGTGGCGGCGAGCAGAACCATCCCACCGACGGTCTCGGTGCGCAGGAAACGCGCGAACTCGCTGATGGGTGCGGGGAGGCGGCGGTCCGACACGGGCGGCTCCGGGTTCTTCTGGCGCGACGACGACGTCGCCGACCAGACTTCCCGGCACACCCGGATAAGACCCTAACGTGCGCGAAGGGGTCGGCTGCTGTGATTCGCGGCCCAGTCCCGTCCGCCCTCGTTCCGGAGCCGACGAGCCGGCCCGGCGCGCTCCTCTAGTCGTCCGGCCGGCCGCGGAGCCGTTTGAGCGCCCCGCGGCGCGACTTGGCGTCCAGCCGCCTGCGGACGGAGCCACCGGTGGGGCGGGTCGAGCGGCGCTTCGGCGGGTCGGGGTGCATGGCGTCGCGCAGGGTCGCGGCGAGCCGCTCCCTGGCGGCCTCGCGGTTGCGGAGCTGGCTGCGGTGCTCGGCGGCGACCACGGTGAGCACGCCGTCGACCAACCGGCCGCCGAGCCTGCGCACGGCGAGCTCGCGCAGCCGCTCGGGCAGCGATGGCGACCGCGCGAGGTCGAACGAGAGCTCGACGCGCGAGTCGGTGGTGTTCACGCCCTGGCCTCCGGGCCCCGAGGCGCGCGAGAACCGCCAGTGCAGCTCCCGGCCGGGCAGCACCACGCCGCGTCGCACCGGGAGATCCCCTTCAGCCACGGACCCAGCATGCCGAGCCCGGGGGAGAACCGCCGCTTCTGTCCGGAGTGAGCACGTTCACGGTCGGGAACAACTCAGACAGGCCCGGCACTTTGTATGCTGTAAGCAGTCGACCGGGAGTCAAGGTCGGCCCACCGCACTACCAGGAGTACGCGATGGCATTGTCAGAGACGCCCACCGAGGCCGGCAGCCGGCGGATCGCCCGGCCTGTCCCGCTCCGCGAGAGCGTCTACAACGCGATCCTGGACATGATCGTCAGCCGCAGCCTCAAGCCGGGGCAGCACCTGGTGGAGAGCGAGCTCGCCCTGATGCTGGGAGTGTCCCGGCAACCGGTGCGGGAGGCCCTCCAGTGGCTGAAGAACGACGGTTGGGTGGACCTGCGTCCGGGCCTGGGCGCATTCGTCCACGCGCCCACGGTCGAGGAGGCCGACCAGCTGCTCGCGGTACGCAGCCTCCTGGAGACGGAGTCCGCCCGGCTCGCGGCCACGAGGGCCACCGAGGAGGGCGTCGCCCACCTGCGTGAGCTGTGCGACCGCGGACACGAGGCACTCGCCGCCGAGGACGTCACCACGATGGTGGAACTCAACGCCGAGCTGCACAAAGCAGTGATGACGATGTCGGGCAACGACGTGCTCGTCGAGCTGGCGGGCCAGGTCGACCGCCGGGTCCGTTGGTACTACACCCCGGTGGCCCGCCACCGCGGTGAGCAGTCCTGGATCGAGCACGCCGCGCTGATCGACGCGATCGCCGCGGGCGATGCGGCCCGCGCGGGCGAGGTCATGGCCGCCCACACCGAGCACACGCGCCGCTCCTACCTGGAGCACCGCGACGACGTCGACGAGGCCACTCCCGCACTGCGGGGCCGCGTCCCCTGACCGGCCGGGCCCGACTGGGCCCCGCCCCATCTCGGCATCGAGGCCGAGGCATCCACCCGCCCGACCGGCGGGTTCCGCACGCCCATCCGACGCGCGACGCCGCGCGCCGGCCGTCCCCGCGCGCCGAACGTCCGGCGCCGCCGCGTCCGACCTGCATGCCGGACCGCGGTCGGGGAACCCTGATCACGGAGGTGACAAGCATGCGTACGCTGCGCAACTTCATCCGGTCCCTCGCGGACCTCCCGCGCGGCTCCTCTGCCGACGGCCGTGCCATCGGCCTCGGGCTCGACGCCGCGCTGAAGGCCCAGCGCGCTCACGGCGCCGAGGCCGCTCCGCTCAGGACGCGGACCAGCCCGGCCACCGACGACCGCCCCTTCACCCGGGCCTGACGAGTCTCCCGCACCACACCGTGGCCGCCCCCGTGAGGGGCGGCCACCGGCGTTTTCAGGCTCAGACGGCATACTCCGACCGCTCCTCCGGGATCCGGGGCAGCGGAAGGGTGCGGGGCAGCCCGGGACGCTGCAGCGCACCGGTGGCGCGGGCCGCGACGAGCGACACCACGGCGGCACCCGCGAACGTGGCGGCCCAGCCCCAGCTCGTGACCGCGAGCGCGGCGAGCCCGATCCCGAGCACCCCTCCCGCGGCCTTGGCGCTGTAGACGAGGCCGTGCACCTCGAGGGCGCTCTGCTCGCCGAAGTACTCCCGGGCGAGGCTCGCGAAGATCGGGTAGAACCCGCCGCCACCGAGGCCGGCCAGCGCGGCCGCGACGACGAGCGTGGCCGTCGACCCGGTGGTGGCCGACAGCGCGAACAGCAGCTGGGCAACGCCCTGCACCGAGAGCACCACGCTCAGCGTGGGGCAGCGCCCCACCCGGTCGGAGACGCCCATGGACAGCGCCCGTCCGGCCCCGTTGACGCCGGCGAAGAGGCCCGCGGCGAGCGCCACGACGCCCGCGCTCGCCGTGACCCCGTCGGCGTAGACCACGACGAACACGGCGTTGAACAGGGAGACCGCCCCGGCACCGAGCAGGATCAGGCACATCACCGGCAGCACCCGGGTCTGCATGGCCTGCGCGGGTGAGAACTCGCGGATGGCGGGCGGGTTCATCCGCCGGGCCGGGTTGCGCAGGGCCCACGCCCGCGGGTCGACCTCGGCGGGCCACCACCGCTCGGGCGGGTCGCGGAAGAAGAGGCCGGGCCCGGCCACGAGCAGGAAGAGCACCACCGCCGCGGTGTCGAGCACCGTCGTGAGGTTTCCGGCATCGAGGCCGATCACCGCGGCCACGATGAACGGTACCGACCCGTAGGCGAAGGCCCCGGTCACCGTGCTGACCCGCCGTCCCATGCGCTCCGGGTACCACTTGGCCACGGTCGAGGTGCAGGCGGCGTACACGAGACCGGCGCCGGTGCCGCCGAGGAGGGCGTAGCCGAGCAGCGCGCCCACGAGGTCGGTGCTGTGCGCGAGCGCGACCAGCCCGAGCGCGGAGAGTGCGGCGCCCGCCACCATCACCGGGCGCGGCCCGATGCGGTGCCGCTCGCGCAGGTAGGCGGTGGGCAGGCCGACGCCGGCCTGGAGCACGGTCCAGCCTGCGAGCAGCCAGATCGCCGCGACGAGGCTCCAGCCGTTGCGTTCCACCAGCGCCGGCACCGCGGCCCCGTAGCCGTACTGCAGCACCCCGACCGCTGCCATCGGCAGCCACGCCTGCCACAACACGCTGGAGCGAGGGCGGCCGATGAGCTCCTGCGGTGACTCGCCCACGCGGTAGCGGCGGCCGTGGTTGTCGCGGATCTCCCGGACGGCGTCCGGCTCCGACATCGCCATGGCGACTCCCTCCATACTGTATGCCGATCCTGCGGCACGCGTGACCCAACACACAAGGCCTCTGGACAAGTTTCTCCATACTGCATACAGTCGACCGCCACTGCTCGAGCAGGAGACGGGAGACCGCACTGTGGACCTCTACGAGCACCAGGCCAGGGACGTCTTCGCCGCGCACGGCGTGCCCGTCCCACGCGGCGCGGTGGCCGACACCGCGGACGAGGCCGGCGACCGAGCCCGCGAGCTCGACGGGCCGGTCGTCGTGAAGGCCCAGGTGAAGACCGGCGGGCGAGGCAAGGCCGGCGGCGTGCAGCTGGCCGGGACACCCGAGGAGGCGAAGGAGAAGGCCTCCGCGATCCTCGGCATGGACATCAAGGGCCACCCGGTGCACCGCGTCCTCGTCACCGAGGCCAGCGACATCGCCGAGGAGTACTACTTCTCGTTCCTGCTGGACCGCTCGAACCGCACCTTCCTGGCGATGTGCTCCGCCGAGGGCGGGGTCGAGATCGAGCAGCTCGCCGTCGAGCGGCCCGACGCGCTGCTGAAGGTACCGATCGACCCGCTGAGCGGCGTCGACGCCGACACCGCCGCCCGGATCGCCGCCGTGCTGCCGAGCGACGTCGCCGACAAGGCGGCCAAGGTGATCACCAGCCTGTGGGACGCGTTCGTGGCGGAGGACGCCACCCTCGTCGAGGTCAACCCCCTCGTCCGGACGGCGCAGGGCGAGATCGTCGCCCTGGACGGCAAGGTCACCCTCGACGACAACGCCGCGTTCCGCCACCCCGGGCACGCGGACCTGGTGGACCAGCGCACCGAGGACCCCCTGGAAGCCAAGGCGAAGGCGAAGGACCTCAACTACGTCAAGCTCGACGGCGAGGTCGGGATCATCGGCAACGGCG
>NZ_BAABJO010000026.1:0-131737 GCF_039543345.1 Pseudonocardia adelaidensis
CTCCGGGGAGCGGGTCGGGTCCTAGACAAGCCACACCCCAACCCGGGGGCTCTCTCTCGATCAACTACCGCTGGCCGCGTGTCACGCCATCCCGACCGTCACCAACGTCCTGGCCGAGTACACCTAGGGCATCGTCGACCCCGACCGAGCAGGTAGCAGGTGGCGACCACCGTGGTCAGAGCCCGTTCGGCGCGGCGGCGGCGCTCGAGCAGCCACTCCGGAAGTAGGAGCCGGAGCGCAGCTTGGGGATCGCCACGTCCAGGGTGCCGGCGTGGGTGTCGAACTCGCGGTGGCGGTAGCCGTTGCGTGACGATCACCAAGGCCGCCTGGTGATCGCGGCGGACGTCGACGGACGTTGCCTGAGCGACCGATCTGGCATCAAGCAAGATCAGCGCGCCCGCCCCCTGAGTGACGAACTGCGAGACAAGCACCAAGGGCACCGGACGATCGCCGGGGACGTCGACGGACGATGTCGAGCGGGCCGAGCGGGGATCAGGGAACATCAGCTGGCCGGCGATTTGCCTTCACACCGAAGAGATCACTCGTTCGACCCCAGTATCGGCCACCGCTATAACACCAGGTCAGCCCCGATATCCCCGGGGGCTGACCTCCCACCATCCGCGCCCAGTACCGCCGTCCTCCACATCCTCGCCACCTGCCGCTGGTCGACGCCCGCGCAGGCGGCCACATGGCCCTTCGGTAGCAGCGGTACGGGTATGCCCGACCCGGAGCACGTCCCCCTGGATCGACCTGACCCATCGGGCGCGACGAACGGCCCGGTGCCAGCGGCTTCACCGATCAGAAATCCTCCGCCAGGTCGTCAGTTCTGGTAGCCCCTCGCCACCCGCGGAAGGATTCACGACCATGACCGACGCCAGACTGCTAAGCGCCGACGAGGCTGCGTTCATCGCGGCGGCCCGCTCAGATGACACAGCACAGTTCGCGCTCGTCACAGAGCGCCACCGGCGTGAGCTGCAGGTGCACTGCTACCGGATGCTCGCGAACTACGAGGACGCCCAGGACATGACGCAGGAGACGTTCCTGCGGGCGTGGAACAAGCGGGAGTCGTTCGAGGGCCGCGCTGCGCTGCGGACCTGGCTGTACCGGATCGCGACCAACGCCTGTCTCGACTTCCTGGAGAAGCGCAACGACCGCACAGCCGTCCCGTCCGAGCTGCCGGACCCCGGCTCCGAGATGCTGTACCTGCAGCCGTACCCCGACCGGATGCTCCCCGAGGACCCGCAGGAATCTGTGGTGGCACGGGAGACGATCGAGCTGGCGTTCATCGTCGCCGTCCAGCACCTGCCGCCGCGGCAGCGGGCGGTGTTCATCCTGCGCGACGTCCTCGGCTGGCCGGCGTCGAAGGCCGCCGACGCCCTCGAGCTGACCGTCGCTTCGGTGACCAGCGCACTGCAGCGGGCGCGCGTGACGATGCGCGAGCGGCTGCCCGGCCGCCGCCTCGACTGGCGGAGCCCCGCCACCCACGAGCTGTCGGACGACGAGCGCAGCGTGGTGAAGTCGTACATCGACGCCCACGAGCGCAACGACCTCAGCGGGTTGATGTCACTGCTGCGCGACGACCTGCGCTTCGCGATGCTTCCCGATCTGGGCACCGTGATCATGACGGCCGAGGACGCGGTGGACGGCTGGGTCTCCGGTGGGCTCTTCCAGCGCGGCTACGACGACTGGCGCGGTATCACCACGACGGTCAACCGCATGCCTGCCGCGGTGCTGTACCGCCGCACCCCCGATGCCCCGGAGTACCGGTTGTTTGCCATCGCGGTCCTGCGCATCGTCGACAGGAAGATCGCCGATCTCACCGGATTCGACGCCACCGACAAACCATGGCTCGGCCTGCCCCCGACACTGTCATCAGACGGAGTCCCCATCGTCGACGAGGCCGGCGCAGGGGCCGCCGTCACCGAAGTCACCGCGGAATGGAGCACCCCGACCAGCTGAACACCAACCGACAACGCGAACACCACCGCCCCGCCGACGTGCCGGCGGGGCATTCTCATGCCCCGAAGAACATCGTCACGATCACCGACGCCGTCGTCCTCGTCCCCGGAACGCAACGAAGGGCCGGGGACGGGTGCCCACATAACCAGGGTCACGGTGAACACGCCGGGAAGGATTTCGACCCGGCCTCAGGAGCCGAGCACCTGGCCCGCGTTCATCGCCTCGTCTCGTATCGGGTCAGCACCACACCGCCGGGAAACGCCCGCGTCTCCACCAGGTTCAGGTTCACCCAGCTGTCCAGCGCCGTGAAGAACGGCGTGCCGCCGCCCACCACGACCGGGTGGGTGGCCAGCACGTACTCGTCGATCAGCCCGGCCCGCATGGCCGCCCCGGCGAGCGTTGCGCCACCGATGCCCATCGGGCTGCCGTCCTCGGCCTTGAGCCGGGTGATCTCGGCGACCGCGTCGCCGGTGACCAGGCGGGTGTTCCAGTCGACCTCGTCGATCGTCGAGGAGAACACCACCTTCGGCGTGTCCCGCCAGTTCCGCGCGAACTCGATCTCCGCCGGGGAAGCGTCGGGCTGCTGGTCGCCGGTCGGCCAGTAGGAGCACATCGTCTGCCACAGCTTGCGCCCGTACAGCGACAGTCCGCTCGCCCGCTCCTGGTCGAGCCACCACTGGAACAGCTCGTCGCTCGGCGGCCCACTCCAGCCGATGTCGTCGCCGGTCGCGGCGATGTAGCCGTCCAGGGTCACATTCATGCCGAAGATCAGTTTCCGCATCGTGCGAGCCTCCCGTGAGTCGATCTCACACGTACAGACGGGCGCGGCGCGGAAACCCGATCTGTGCACGATCTGCGGTCCGCAGGTAGTTCTCGCGTTCCGGACTCAGCACGGCGCACTCGGCTGGGCTCGAGTTCGAGGCGGCCGGGTCACCTCGGCACTGGACCAGGTCGCCGTCACCATGCGGGCGCTCGCGGTTCGAGGTCTGAGCAAGCGAGCTTCTCGCGGCGACCACAGCAGGTCCGACACGCTTCTCGCGCACCAGCCCCGAGAGCATCGGCACCGACGGGGCGCTTCGCGATGCGCTCGGCATCCGCCCGCGGGCGGCCATCTCGAGGAAGCCCGTACAGCAGGTTGGCTGGCCAACGGGACGTCGACCTGCCAGCCTTCACGAGTCGGAAAGGAGCTCCAGTGGGCGACATCGTTTACGTCTCCGAGGTCCGGATCGAGCGCGAGAACGGGCCGGTGCGGCGGGCCTACCTACCCGCGGAAGCCGACCCGGTCTACTACGGCACCCATGGCCCGGTGGCCGAGCACTACGGCCACGCACGCGGTCAGTTTCCCGAGCACGCCACCACACTTGACCACGTCGTCGGCGCTGCCGCCGGTTGACTGACGGGCACGTTCGCCGGCGCCCTCGCGGCCCGGCGGATCGATCCCACCGGTCTGGTGGGACACGCTCGGGGCGAGATCGAGCTCGAGGACAACGTCCTGGTCATCAAGCGGATCCACGTCGAATACAGCGGCGTGGCGGTGCCCGAGGACAAGCGCGACGCTGCCGACCGCGCACTCACAACGCACCAACAGGCCTGTCCTGTCTCCCGCAGCATCGAGGCGGCCATCGAGGTCACGACGGCATGGGCTCGGCCCGCCGACTCCTGACAGCGGCGGCGGCGTGGTGGGCTCGGCCGCCCGTTTCGCCCAGCCAAGGACTCGCACACCGCTGCCGAGACGCAGCCGGGACCGCGGCTCGTGATCTCGTCCTCGGCACAACGCCAAGACCGGCAACTCCAGGAACTCGATGACGGCGCCCCACCTCGGCCCACCAGCTGTTCGCCTCGCTGGTGGTCGAGTTCAGGACGACGCCTCGCAGGGACGGGTGCGTTCGTCCCCGCGCTGGTTGCCGACTGGTGGACCTTGGCAAGCCCACACCGGTCACGCCGGCGGCGCTCCAGGATCCGCTTGATCGCGGCGAGGTCCTCGTCGCTGGCGCGCCGGAGGGCGGTGGCGATCACACGTGCGAGGATCTGGCCGAAGCCGGCCGGTTCGCCGCGGTTGCGCGAGGACATTCGAGTGCGAGCGTTATCCACCGTCGTCCACGTGCAAGTGGTCTCCATGGGGAACGGCCCCTGGGCAGTCCGCATCACGACCTTCTCGCCCGGCATCCACTCGACGATCTCGTAGGTCGTCCGAGCCGGTCGTCCCGCGGGTCATTGCATCGCCGATGCGGGCGTCGGGTGCACCCGGGTCACGACGGAGCGGTCCGTGAGCAGCAGCTCGCCGACCGTCGGGCCGATGCGCTCGCGCCACTCTGGGTCCTCGTACACGGCGGTGTAGCGGGTCACGCGGTCGTCCTCGTCGTCGAACCGGCGGATCCAGACGTAGCCGTCCTGGTCCTCCTCGTCGATGAACGAGGCGATCACGGTCATCCCCTTGGCCTGCTGGAACGGGATGACGGTGTCTTCCATGTAGCGGACCCAGTCGTCCCGGCGTCCGGGGCGGGCCTGGTAGCGGCGGATCTCGTAGAACATGGTGGTCTCCTCAGGAGCCGAGGGTCAGGACGATCTTGCCGCGGGTGCGGTTCGTCTCGCCGAGGGCGTGCGCGCGGGCGGCCTGTTCGAGGGGGAAGGTGCGCGCGAGCTCGACCCGCACGTCGCCGGCGTCGATCAGTTCGGCGATCTGCCCGAGCGCGGCACCGTCGGGCTCGACGAGGAACGAGGACGCGTGGCCGTCGATGGCCTCGACCGCGGCGGCGAGCGCGTCGGACTCCCCGCCGGGCACGGCCACGATCGACCCGCCGGGGCGCAGGCAGGCGACCAGCCGCAGATCCTCGCCCCCGCCGACCAGGTCGACGACGCTGTCGACGTCCTTGATCAGCGATTCGTACCCGGCGTCGTGGTAGTCCACGACCTCGTTCGCGCCGAGCTCGAGCAGCCACTCGTGGTTCGCGGGACTCGCGGTCGCCAACACGTGCGCGCCGAGATGGCGGGCGAACTGGACCGCGAAGTGGCCGACGCCCCCGGCCGCGGCCGTGATCAGGATCCGGTGTCCCGGCTGCACGTGCAGGGTGTCGACGAGGATCTGCCATGCCGTGAGCGCCGCCAGCGGCACCGCCGCGGCCTGCGCGTCGCTCAGCGAGGTCGGCGAGTGGGTGAACTGGCGCGCCGGCGCGGTGACGTACTCGGCGTAGCCACCCGCTGCGCGCGGGAACCACGGCATGCCGTAGACCCGGTCTCCCACGGCGAGGGTCGTGACACCGAACCCGACCTCCTCGACGACGCCGGCCACGTCCCAACCGAGGACGAGGGGCGGTTCGCCGAGGGCTCCGGCCATGCCGTGTCCTTCCCGGGTCTTCCAGTCGACGGGATTCACCCCGGCGGCACGGACGCGGACGAGAACCTCGGTGGGCAGTGGCACGGGCCGGGGGAGCGTCTCGACGGAGAGCACCTCGCCACCACCGAAACGGTGCTGGACGACCGCACGCATGGTGTTGATCTGTTCGGGCATGCGTCCAGCCTCGCCCGACTCGAGAACACAAGGCAGTGGCTAGAAGGACATCGTGCGTAAAATTCTGGCCATGCCCCATCGCGTCGCCGTTCTCGCCCTCGACGGGGTGATCCCGTTCGACCTGGGTATCCCGGCCCGGGTCTTCCGCGAGGCCCTCGATCGGCACGGCAGGAACCTCTACAGCGTGTCCACGTGCTCGCTCGGTGGGCGACCCGTGCGCACCAGCCAGGACTTCGTCGTCGCGGTGGAGCACGACGAGGGCCTGCTCGCACGGGCGGAGACGGTCGTGATCGCGACGCAGGAACCGACGCCCGAGTTGCTGGCCACCGGTGCCCTTCCGGACGAGCTCACCGCGGCGCTCGCACGCGTCCCGCCGTCCAGTCGCATCGTCAGCCTCTGCACCTCGGCGTTCGTGCTCGCCGCAGCGGGCCTGCTCGACGGCCGATCCGCGACGACGCACTGGGCCCTGTGCCGAGCGTTTGCGGACCTCTTCCCGCAGGTATCGGTCGATCCCGACGTGTTGTTCGTCGACAACGGCCAGGTGCTCACCTCGGCCGGCGGTGCCGCGGGGATCGATCTGTGCCTGCACCTGGTTCGGCGCGACCACGGGGCCGAGGTGGCCAACGGTGCGGCCCGGCGATGCGTCGTCGCCCCCTGGCGGGACGGCGGCCAGGCCCAGTTCATCGAACACCCGCTGCCGATCGACCCGGAATCGTCGACCGCCGCCGCCCGGACCTGGGCGCTGGCCCACCTCGACGAGCCGATCGGCCTGCTCGACCTCGCGCGTCAGGCGAACATGAGCGTGCGCACCTTCTCCCGCCGCTTCCGCGCCGAGGTCGGCGAGAGTCCGGCCCAGTGGCTGATCCAGCGACGGATCGACACGGCGCGCCGCTTGCTCGAGACTTCCGACCTGACCGTCGACCAGATCGCCACCGCCGCCGGGTTCGGCAGTGCGACGCTGCTCCGCAAGCACCTCCACGCCGCGATCGGACTGTCGCCGGGCTCATACCGCCGGACCTTCACCGGGCCGTCGGAACCGGTCACGGCCGGCCCGAAGCGAACGGTCAGCGGCCGTAGCGGAGGAGGTCGCCGACCCGGTCTCCTGCCCCACCATCGCGTGGACGCCTGAGCGGTTGTCCGCCCCTGGCGACGAGGGACCCGAACGCACCGCCCCCTCGGCATCGTCACCGCCGTCGTCGGAGCTCCGCTGTTGCTCCTGCTCGTCCGCCGGCTCCGGTCGTCCGCCCCGTGACCCGGCGTTACCGGTAACGACAGCCATCGGTCCGGTTCGAGGTGGCGAGCTCCCGCCGGTGCGGTCCGTCCGCAGATCAGCGAGCACCATCGGGACCGGCCCAGCGCGGCTGGACCCGCTGCTCGGCAGCACTACCCTTGAACCATCCGGAACGGCGACGGGAGCTCACGTGCAACGCGACCACCGAGCGTCCGATGTCGAGCGGCAGGCCGTCGTCCGACGGCTCGAGCGGGCGTTGCGGGAGAGGCGGTTGACGGTCGTCGAGTTCGACGAGCGGACGCGAGCGGCCTACGCGGCGACGATGTGCGGTGAGCTGGATGTCCTCACCGAGGATCTGCCTCCGGATCTGTGGTGAGCGCGCGCTTCGCGGTCTCGTCACCATCGGTGTGCTGGTGCCCTCCGGCGAGCGCGGTGGGGTCGGCGGGCGGTGGCGGGGGGATCGAGGCGTCGGCAGATGCGGAACCGGTTCGTTCGCGGCTCGACATGCCGGTCGCGTTCTCGAAGAAACGCAGAAGCTCCACCGGTAGCGGCATGACCAGGGTGCTGTTCTGGTCCGAGGCCACGTCGCTGACGGTCTGCAGGAGCCGTAGCTGCAGCGCGCCGGGGGTGTCGGCCATGACCCGCGCGGCGTCCGCGAGCCGTGTGGAGGCCTGGTACTCGCCGTCGGCGGCGATGACGCGGGCGCGGCGGTCCCGCTCGGCCTCGGCCTGGTGGGCCATCGCGCGGCGCATGCTCTCGGGAAGCGCGATGTCCTTGATCTCCACCCGGTCGACGGAGACCCCCCATTCATCGGTCGGGGTGTCGATCACTGCACGCAGCTCGGCGTTGACCCGCTCTCGGTCCGACAGCATGGTGTCCAGGTCGGCCCGGCCGATCACCGACCGCAGCGACGTCCGGGCGACCTGGGAGATGGCGCCGAGGTAGTTCTCGACGTTGACCACTGCTTTCACCGGGTCTGTCACCCGGAAGTACACCACCGCGTCGACGCTGAGGGTCACGTTGTCCTTGGTGATGGCGCCTTGGGGTGGGACGTCGAGCACGATGGTCTGGACGGGCACTTTCACCATCCGGTCGGCGACCGGGATCATCAGGCGAAGGCCGGGCTGCCGCACCTCGGGCAGGAGCCGCCCGAAGCGCAGGACGACACCGCGCTGGTACTGCTGCACCATCCGGACCCCGCCGCTGACGAGCAGCACCACGAGCACGACGAGCACGATCAGTACGGTCGTGAGCACAAGTTCCACATCCTTCGTTCGGCGGACGGTGCCGATCAGGGGCTTCGGTCCGGCCGTTCTTCTCGGTGGCGGCGAGCAGCAGCCACGGGACGACGACCAGCGTGGTGGTGAGTCCGAGCGCGGCCCGCCACGGCGCCGGTAGCAGCGTGCCGGCGAGGACTCGGCGCTCCCATTCCGACAGGGCGTCGTGGTCGTCGTGACGGGGAGTGGACGATGCGGTCATCGCCGGGGCCTTTCGCGCAGTCCGTACCTGCTGCCGACCAGCCTTCCCGGCACGCCCTGTCCTGATCGTACGGTTCGCCGAGTCGACCCACCACCCCGCAGCTGCACGCGGATCGACCTCGGGGCCGGTCTTGGTCGTCGTAGGCGTCGGGTACTCCGCCGGCGGAGGTTCCCGGCTTCGGTCGCGCAGCAGGCCGGTGGATGTCCTTGTCGAGATGCGACGACCCGCTGCTTCGCGAGTACTTCCCGGCTTCTGTCTCGGCCGGCGACGCCCGTGAGCCAGCAGGTGCGGCGGCTGGAACGCGAGCTCGGGGCGGACCTGCTCGACCGGTCGTCGCGGTGGGTGCGGCCGACCGAGGCCGGTCGGCGGTTCTTGCCGGCGGCGCGGGAGGTGTCGGCTGCCGAGCAGCGGGCGCTCACCGCCGACAGGTGGCCCCTGCCCGTCACGACCGCAGCAAGGTGGCCATGCTGACGTAACACGGCAGCATGGCCACCTTGCTGTCATCCGGGAGTGACCGCACCCGAACGATCGGAGCACCGGCATGCGGCTGCGGGCCGTCACGATCAACGTCCAGAACGACGAGGGCGACCCTCGGCGCATCGGCCTGCTCAACCAGGAGTTGCGTCGCCTCGCGCCCGAGCTCGTCGCGCTGCAGGAGGTCGTCGGCCGCGAGCATCTCGACGAGCTGCTGGAGGGCACCGGGCTGCACAGCACCCATCAGGCCGACGTGATGGCCTACGCGCCGCCGTTCGCCGACCGCTACGGCGGCAACGCGGTGGCCACCCGCTGGCCCCACACGGTCGTGGAGGTCCTCGACCAGCGCCTGGCGGGTGCGGGTGACGTTCCGTGGTGCACCGTGGCGGTGAAGGTCCCGCTGCCGGACGTGGGTGAGCTGCTGTTCATCTCCGCCACCGCGTCCTGGCAGCTGGACGCCGAAGCCGTCCGCGAGCGGCAGGCCGTTGCACTCGGGGATCTCGACGCCCGGCACCGCACCGAGCTGCCCACGATCATCGCCGGTGATTTCAACGCCGACCCCGACGCGGCCAGCATCCGCTACCTCACCGGTCGCCAGTCGCTGTCCGGACGCAGTGTCCACTACCACGACGCGTGGGAGGTCGCCGGCAACGGGCCGGGCCATACCTGGAGCGTCGACAACGCCAACGCCGCCGCCCTGTTCGACCGGATCGTGCGCCAGCCCGGACACCGGGGCCGGCTCGACTACGTGTTCACCGGCTCATGGCACGCCCATCCGAAGGCGCGCTGCGAGATCCGTTCGGCGAGCGTTGCCTTCGACCGGCCCACCGACGGGGTGTGGCCGAGCGACCACTACGGCGTCGTCGTCGACGTCGAGATCGCCACGGACAGGTGACCCGATCGGACGCCCCCAGCAACCGGCAGATCCTCGAGCTGCATGAACCGGTCGGCGGCGGACCGGCGCGCCGGCGTCTCGCGCCGGCGCTGTGAGGGCAGCGGGCCGGCTCGCTCGGCCGGTCGGGCAGCCCACGGGTGCGGTCAGGCGCCGGCGGCGTAGAGGACGTCGCGCAGTCCGGGGAGATCCGCGCGGTCGTCGCGCCAGACGAGCCGCAGGCTCAGGTCCGGGGTGGGGAAGTCGAGCCGGTGGAGGGTGCCGGACTCCAGTGCGGTGGACACGGCGAACTCGGGCAGCAGGGCGATGCCGAGGCCCTGTTCGGTCCAGGTGCGCATCACCGAGACCGCGCCGGCGTGGACTCGCGTCGGGCTGCCACCGATGACCTTGTCGGCGGCCATGGAGAAGGAACAGTTCGGAACGTTGACCAGCAGCCGTTCCCCGGCGAGGTCGGCAGGGGTCAGCTGCGGGCGCCCGAGAAGCCGGTGGCCGTTCGCGGCGACCAGGACGAGCGGAACAGCGTCGAGGTCGAGGAACGCCAGTGGCTCGGCCGGGGCGGGGAAACCGAGGTCGCCCAAGGCGTCGCCGGTGTCCAGCAGCAGTGCCGCCTCAAGGCGCCCGGCCGCGACGTCAGCGAGCAGATCGTCGCGGCTCGCGCTCGAGCGCACCTCCACGCAGATGTCGGGTCGGCGCTCGGCAAGCCTGCCGAGTACGCCCGGGATGTAGGTGCCGGCGATGGTCTCCAGCGCACCCAGCCGCACCGCCTGGCGCAGGGCGCTCACCTCGCGGCGGGCTTGTTCGGCCTGATCCAGCAGGCGTCGCGCCCAGCTCAGCAGACGCTCGCCCGCACCTGTCAGGCGCATCCCCTTGGGCGTCCGCTCGAACAATGCGATGTCGAGGGACTTCTCCAGCGTGCGGATCTGTTCGGACACGCTGGATGGCGCCATCTCCAGGGCGACGGCGGCATCGGTCACCGTGCGATGCCGGACCACGGCCTCGAAGGTCCGCAGCTGGCGCAGTTCCATGGCGGTTGTCAACCAGCACGCCGCGTTCGGAATTTCCGAACGCGGGTGCGGGCGTGCCGGTGGAGCCGGTGGCGGCCGATCCGGACAGTGACAGGCGTGACAGCTTCCCGAACGTCCGACCCGCAGATGACGAGGCCGGGTGGTCGAGCCCTCGCGCTGCTGGGCATCTCGCTCGCGTACTTCATGGTGCTGCTGGACATGACCGTGCTCTCGGTCGCCGAGCCGGACCTCGCCGCGTCCCTGCACACCTCGATCTCCGGTCTCCAGTGGGCGACCGCCGGCTACACGGTCGTGTTCGGCGCACTGCTGCTGTCGGCCGGCGCGGTCGCCGACCGCTTCGGGGCGCACCGGGTCTTCCGGGTGGGCGTCGCGGTGTTCGGCGCCGGATCGCTGCTGTGTGCCCTCGCTCCCGCACTGGGGGTGCTGGTCGCGCTCCGCGCGGTGCTCGGCGCTGCCGGCGCCGCGTGCGTGCCCGCGTCGATGGCACTGATCGCGCGGCTGTACCCGGACCGGACCGAGCGCGCCCGCGCCGTCGCGACCTGGGCGGCGATCAGCGGTGCGGCGGTCGCCACCGGGCCGATCATCGGTGGCGCACTCGTCGACCTGGCGGGCTGGCGGGCGATCTTCCTGCTCAACGTGCCGATCGCGATGCTCGTGCTGACACTCGCGGCCGGCCGTGCGGTGCGCTGCCCGGCCGGTGAGGAGCGCATCGACTGGCCGGCGCACCTGGCGGCCTGCGCGGTGCTGGTGCTGCTGACCGACGCGCTCATCGCGGCGGGTGCGGGCGCCTGGGCGCACGCGGCCGGCTCGGGAACGGGCACCGTGCTCGTGGCTGCCGTGTTCGCCGTCCTCGAGCGGCGCAGCGCCCGGCCCGTGCTCAACCGGGCACTGCTGCGCAGCGGCGACGTGCGGGCAGCACTCGCGGTCGGCGCGGCGGTGACCTTCGCCCTCAACGGGAGCCTGTTCGTGCTGCCCCTGCTGTTCCAGCAGGATCGCCACCTCAGCGCGGTACTCAGTGGCCTGGCGTTCCTGCCGCTCACCCTGCCTTTCGCGCTCAACCCGCCGGTGACCGGCCGGATGGTGGCGCGTTTCGGGCCGCGCCCGCCGATCCTGACCGGGATGGCGCTGCTCGTCGCCGGTGGCGTTGTGCTCGGCTGCGCGGCCTGGGCGCGCGCCGAGTACGCCTGGCTCGCGCTCGGGCTGCTGCTCACGGGTTTCGGGGTGTCGTTCGTGCTACCCGCCGTGGTGGCAGCCATCCTCGGTGTCGCCCCACGAGGAACCGCCGGAGCCGCCGGAGGCCTGCTCAACGCCGTTCGCCAAGCCGGAGCAACCCTCGGGGTCGCGACCACGGGTGCCTTCGTCGGCCACGCCACGGCATCCGGCTCGGCGTACGCGTTGTTCCTCTCGGCATCGGTGTGCGTCGCGGCGGGCGCCTGGTTCACCCGCGCGACCCGCCGTAGCGACGATCATCGATGACCAGGAGACCCTGGACCCCTACGGAGCCGATCCCATCTCGGCTTCGACGGCCTCGAATGCCTTGCGGGCGGCGACGAGCACCGGATCCCACACGGGGGCGAAGGGCGGAGCGTAGGACAGGTCGAGGCCGAGGAGCTCGTCGACGCTCATCTCGTTCCAGATCGCGGTGGCCAGTACGTCGATCCGCTTGGCGGCGCCTTCCCGGCCCACGATCTGGCCGCCGAGCAGCCGCCCGGTGCGCTTCTCGGCCAGCATTTTGATCTTGATCGGCTGGGCCCCGGGGAAGTAGCCGGCGCGGGTGGTCGAGTCGACGGTCGCACGGACGAAGCGGAGCCCGGCCGAGTCAGCCTCGGCCTCGGAGAGCCCGGTGCGGGCGGCTTCCAGATCACACACCTTGGTGACCGCGGTCCCGATGACCCCGGCGAAGGTGGCGTAGCCGCCGCCGATGTTGATGCCCGCCACCCTGCCCTGCTTGTTGGCGTGCGTGCCGAGGGCAACGACGACGCGCTGCCCGGACAGGCGGTGCACCGACTCGACGCAGTCGCCGGCGGCCCACACGCCCTCGACGTGGGTGCGCATCTGGGCGTCCACGGCGATGCCCCCCGATGTGCCGAGCGGGATGCCGGCCTGTGCGGCGAGGGCGACGTCGGGGCGTACTCCCAGCCCGAGGACGACGGTGTCGGCCGGGAGCCGCCGGTCGGCGTCGGTGCGGACCGCGACGGCCCGCCCGTCCTGACCGGTCTCGATCTCGATGACCGCCTCGCCGAGGACGAGCTCGATGCCGAGCCCGCGGATGGCATCGGCGATGACAGCACCGATGTCGGGGTCGATGGTGCCGATCGGGGTGGGTGAGCGGTCGACCACGGCGACGTCGAGGCCGCGAACCTTGCAGGCCTCGGCGATCTCCAGGCCGATGTAGCCGCCGCCGACGATGACGACGCGCCGGACCCGATCGTCTTCCAGCTCGGCGCGCAGGGCGGCGCCGTCGTCCAGGGTCTGCACCCCGTGGACGCCGGCGGCATCGATGCCGGGTACGGCGGGCCGCATCGGCACGCTGCCTGCGGCGTAGACCAGCTGGTCGAACGGCTCGTCGTACTCGCGTCCCCGGTCGAGGTCGCGGGCGCGCACGGTCCGGGCCGCCAGGTCGATCGCGACGACCTCGGTGCGGGTGCGGACGTCGATGCCGTTCGCGCGGTGTTGCTGCGGGCTGCGGGCGATCAGGTCCTTCTCGCCGGCGACCACGCCGCTGATCCAGTAGGGGATTCCGCAGGCCGAGTACGACGTGGCGTGGCCGCGTTCGAACGCCACCACCTGCAGCGAATCGGCATCGCGCCGTTTCCGCGCCTGGCTGGCCGCGCTCATCCCGGCGGCGTCGCCACCGATCACGACCAGACGCTCTGGGGTCATGACAGGAACGGTAGCGGCGCGGGTAGTGGGTCAGGCGACCTTCTCGGGCATGACCCACTGCCCGTGCGTCACAGGGCGGGGCTCCCCGATGGCGCGAGCACGATCCTGCCGAACACCTCGCCGGCTTCCATCTCCCGGTGAGCCGCCTGCGCCTCCTCCAGGGGCAGCACGTCGTGGACGACCGCGTCCCACTCGCCGCGACTCGCGGCGGCGAACAGATCTGCGGTGACGGCGCGTCGGTCGGGTTGGGCCACGGTGTCGGCGCTGAAGGTCGCGAACGACATCGACTTCCGGAACGCCGCGATCATCTCCATGCCGAAGTCCGCCGGCGGCTGACCGCCGACCACGCCGACGGCCACCATGCGGCCGTTCGGGTTGAGCTTGGCGAAGAACGACGGCAGGTGCGCACCGGCGACGACGTCGACGATGACGTCGTAGCCCGCGGGAGCGTCCTCGTCCCCCTCCCCGGCGCGGTCCAGCACGTGGGTGGCGCCGAGCTTGCGCAGGCGATCGCCGCGCTCGGGCGACGACGTCGTGACCGCGACGACACCGGCGTCACCGCGAGCGGCGAGCTGGACCGTCATGACCCCGATGCCGCCGGCAGCGCCGCGCACCAACACCGACTCGCCCGGAGCGAAGCGGGCGTGGCGAAGGCCGAAGTGGGCGACCACTCCGGAGCTCCCGAGCGTCACCGCGTCGACGGCCGGCAAGGCCGCCGGGAGGGGGACGAGCGTCGCGGCCGGAGCGACCGCCTGCTCGGCGTAGCCGCCGCCCGTGCCGGTGAACGCCCAGACGCGTCGACCGACCCACGACGCGTCGACGCCGCCGCCGACCGCGGTGACGGTGCCCGCGATCTCGCCGCCGGGGATGTGACCTTCGGAGAAGCCGTAGGCGGCGAGAGCGCCACTCCGGATCAGGACATCGACTCCGCCGACGCCGATCGCCTCGGTGGCGATCAGCACCTGCCCGTCGGCGGGCCTCGGGTCGGGGAGGTCGATGACCGCGAGGCCCTCGGGGCTTCCGAACGCCTGGATCGCGACTGCCTTCACTGTCGTCTCCGTGTTCTGGGATCGATGGGACCGACGCGGCGGACGTTAACGGACACCGGCGTCCGTTTAGCTAAAGTGAGAGCGGTGACGGACCGTTTGCCTCACACGCTGCGCTCAGACGCCCGCGACAACCGCGAACGCATCCTGGATGCGGCCCGGGCGGTGTTCGCCGCCGAGGGTCTGAACGTGCCGATGCGGGAGATCGCCCGGCGGGCCGGGGTCGGTCCCGCCACCCTCTACCGCCGCTTCCCGACGAAGGAGATGCTGGTCACCGAGGCGTTCCGGGACCAGATGCGCGCGTGCGTCGCCGTTGTCGACGAGGGGCTCGCCGACCCGGATCCATGGCGCGGCTTCTGCCGCGCGATCGAGCGGATCTGCGAGTTGCACGCCCTGGACCGGGGCTTCACGGCGGCCTTCATGTCGACCTTCCCCCGCGCGATGGATTTCGCCGCGTTGCGCGCGTCCTCGCTCGACTCCGTCGCCGAACTGGCCCGTCGCGCCAAGGACGCAGGCCGCCTGCGCCCCGACTTCGTCCTGGACGACGTGATCCTCGTGCTCATGGCCAACAGCGGTATCCGGGCCGCCTCACCGGCTGCCCGGGTCGCGGCGTCCCGGCGCTTCGCCGCGCTCGCGATCCAGGCGTTCCAGGCCTCGCCGGTGGCCTCGCCGCTGCCGCCGGTGGCGCGGTTGGCGCCCGCCTCGGCGTGACGTTCCACGGTGGAGCCGGGCCATCGCGGTCCGGCTCCACCTGCGTGGTCAGCCGGCGCCGCGGATCTGGCGGAGCTCGATCCGGTTGCCGTCCGGGTCCAGCGCCGTGAGGCGGACACCGTACGCGTAGTCCACCGGCTCGGGTTCTACGAACTCGACGCCGCGGGAACGGAGCACCTCGAAGTCCTTGCGCAGGTCGTCCGACTCGATGAAGACCGGGCCCGGCGTCCCGTCGACCGCCGGGGTCCGAGTCGGATCACCCGGCCACAGGACGATCTGGACGGATCCGTCCGCCGGCACGACCGTGAGGAAGCGCCCCTCCGGACCAGGGTTGTCGGCGCCCTTCTCGAGTCCGAGACCCTCCGTGTAGAAGGCCAGAGCGCGGTCCTGATCGCGCACGTAGACCGTCACGAGCATCACGTTCTTCAACATCACGTCCTCCTGGCTGCTCGACGTACTCCGCCGACGTGGGATGCCGTTCCGAGTGGTCCGACGAGGCGACCCCCGGGAATGTGAGGCGCCGTCATTCCCGGCACGGTGCCCGCGTCGCCCCGCAACGGGTCCTCGCGGGCGGCTGGGCCCGTCGCCGGCCCGACGACCGACCCGGGTGAACGGGTCTCGGCGTTCCGGTGAACGCGTGGAATCGCCGGGGTAACGGCGTCACGTCGGCCGGCGAGTCCCCCATACCCCGTGTCCGGTGTCACGGTCCACGGCGCACCTTGCCGGACCGGCGGAGGGAGCCACTGTGGACGACGAGACGTTCGCGCCACCCGACGACGGCACGTGGGAGCTGGACACCACCCACCTCGCCCGCCCGATCACGTGGTTCACGCGGTCCCCGCTGGTCTCCGGCTTCCCGCGCGGGTTCGCGGAGGGCCTGGCGCGCTACGGCCTGCTGCTCGGCCGCTACGACGTGGCGGTGATCGGCGGGTTCATGTACGCCCAGCGCCTGCCGTTCGGTGCCGGTGGGACGGCGACGGCCGAGCAGATGCAGGCCCGCATCGAGACGTCGGCACGCGCGTTCACCGAGCGCTTCTGGCGGGAGGACCTGGCCCACTGGGACGAGGTGGTCAAGCCGGGCGCCGTCGCCGCGCACCTGGCCCTGCAGGCGGTCGACCCGGCGGCGCTGTCGGACGACGAGCTGGCCGAGCACGTCGGCCGCTGCAGGGACCACTTCGAGGCGATGATCGAGCTGCACCACCGCTACAGCGCGCCGTCCCTCATGGCGACGGGGGACTTCCTCGCCGGAGCGCTGGAGTGGACCGGGGCCACCGCGGGGGAGCTCATGGGCTTGCTCCGCGGCACATCGGCCGTCTCCACCGGCGTCGCCACCGCCGAGCTGGAGGCGCTCGCGGACGCCGTGGCCGCGTCCGACAACGCACGAGCGGTCCTCGCCGCGCCCGACGACCCCGAGGTCGTGCTCGACATCCTCACCGCGGATCCCGATGCGGGCCCGGCCGCGTGCGCCTACCTCGACGCGGTCCGGTACCGGTCGATCGGCTACGACGTCGGCGAACCATCGGCGGGTGAGCTGCCCGCGACGCTGGTCGGCGCCATCCGGGCGGCTGTCGCGCACCGGAAGACCGGGCCCGGCGACGACGGGGACTCCGCTCTCACGGCGATCCGGGGGAGGGTGCCCGCCGAGCACCTCGCCGAGTTCGACGACCGCCTGCACGAGGCGCGGCTGGCCAACCGGTTACGCGACGAGCGGGCCACGTACTCCGACGGGTGGGCCGTCGGTCTCGCCCGCCGTGCGCTGCTCGAGGCCGGGCGGCGGCTCGCCGCGCGGGGCGCGCTCGCGGACCCGGCCCACGCGGTCGACACCGACGCCGCCGAGCTCGCGGCGCTGCTGCGTGGCGAGCCGGGGCCGACCGCGGAGGAGGTGGCCGCGCGGTTCCGACGGCGGATGACGCGGACCGTCGACGACGCCCCGCCGTTCCTCGGGCCGCCGCCGTCCCCGCCCCCGCCGCTGGAGGCGGTCCCGGAGCCGGCCCGGCGCGCCACGCTCGCCGTGAACGCTGCGATGAGCAACGTGTTCGGGGTCCCGGACACCGCCAACTCCGCGACGGTGCTGCACGGCCTCGCGGTCAACAGGGGGGTCTACGAGGGCCCGGCCCGTCTCGTCGCCGACGGCGCCGACTTCGACCGCATCCAGTCCGGAGACGTCCTGGTCACCCGCATGACCTCCCCGTACTTCACGGTCGTCCTGCCGTTGCTCGGTGCGATCGTCACCGACCGGGGCGGTCAGCTCAGCCACGCCGCGATCGTGGCGCGCGAGTACGGCATCCCCGGCGTCGTCGGCACGCGGGAGGCCACCCGGCTGATCCCGGACGGTGCCCGCCTACGGGTCGACGGGACGACGGGCGAGGTGCGGCTGCTGGGATGAGGGCTGCATGTTCCCGTTGACCGCACTCGTCGAGGCCGCCGACCGGGATTCGTTCGGTGGCAAGGCGGTGGCGCTCGGGGCGGCCGCCCGCGCCGGGCTTCCCGTGCCAACGGGGTTCGCGCTGTCCGTCGACGCGGTCGAGGCCGTCGTGCACGGGGACCCCGACGTGCTGCACGCGCTGTACGACGCCTGTGCACGCGGCGGCTCGCGCGCCGTGCGGTCCAGCGCCGTGGGGGAGGACTCCGGTGCCGCCAGCTTCGCGGGCGCCCACTGCACGGTGCTCGGGGTACGCCGGCCCGAGGCGGTGGTCGCGGCGGTCCGGCGGGTCCACGCCTCCGGCTACGGGTCCGCGGCCCGCGCGTACCGGGGCCGGCTCGGGCTCGGCCCCTGCCGGATGGGGGTGTTGGTCCAGGAGCTCGTGCCCGCCGAGGCGGCCGGGGTGCTCTTCACCCGCAACCCGGTCACGGGTGCTGCGGAGCGGGTGATCGAGGCGAGCTGGGGCCTGGGTGAGGCGGTGGTGGGTGGCTTGGTGGTCCCCGACCGGTTCCGGCTGGACCGCCGGGGGCGGGTTCTCGAGCGGACGCCGGGTGAGAAGGACGTGGCGCTGCGGGCCGGACCGGCGGGGACCGAGGAGGTCGCGATCGCCGGTGCGGCCGTGCGCAGCCCGTGCCTGAACGACGCGCAGCTCGCCGCGCTGCACGTGCTCGCCGAGGCGTGTGACGCGGTCTACGGCACGCCCGAGCACGACATCGAGTTCGCTTTCGCCCACGGCGCGGTCTTCCTCCTGCAGCGACGGCCGATCACCGGTGGCTGATCCCCGCGCCTGGTGGTCGCTCGGCTCCGCCCTGCTCGCCTCGTCGCTGATGCCGCTCAACTCCACCATGATCGCCGTGGCGCTGCCGGAGATCGCGCGTGAGTTCGCCCGTCCGCCCGGGACGGTGGCGCAGGCAGTGGTGGCGAGCTACCTCGTGGCCGCGATCGTGCTGCAGGGCCCTGGCGGGAAGCTCGGAGACCGGCTCGGACACCGGAGGGTCCTGTCGCTGGGGCTGGCCCTGGTCGCGGCCGGTGCGGTGCTGGGCCTGGTTGCTCCCGCACTCGGCGTGCTCGCCGTGGCGCGTGTCCTGATGGCCGCGGGCGGAGCCGCGATCGTGCCGGCGACCGTGGCGCTGCTGCGGATCGAGCTGCCGCCGCAGCGCCGCGGCCGGGCGTTCGGCCTGTTCGGGGCGGTGATGTCGCTGGCGGCCGGCATCGGCCCGGTGGTCGGGGGCGAGCTCGTGAGCGCCTTCGGCTGGCCCAGCATCTTCGCGGCCAACCTTCCGGTGATCGGTCTCGCGGTCGTGCTCGCGGCGACGGGACGCACCCGGCGAGCGGACTCCCGGGACCGTCAACGGATCGACGTGGTGGGGAGCGTCCTGCTCACGGTGACACTGGCCGCGCTGGTGCTCGGCCTGCAGGCCTCCGGGAGAACCGCTGCCGTTCTCCTGGGCGCGTGCGCCGCGCTGCTCGTGCCGCTGGTGTGGTGGGAGCGCCGGGCCACCGACCCGGTCGTCGCCTTCGAGCTGTTCGGCCTGGTGGCGTTCACCGCCGGATCGCTGCTCGTCGCGTTGCAGAACCTGGTGATGTACACGCTGCTGTTCGAGCTGCCGCAGGTGCTCTCCGTGCTGCTCGCGGTCGACGCCGCGGCCACCGGCAGGCTCCTCGTGGCGTTGACGGCCGCGATGGTCCTCGCCTCACTGGTGGCCGGGCGGCTCACCGACGGGATCGGGGCGCGGTTGGTCGCGGTCGGCGGGACCCTCACCTGCCTCGCCGCGGTGGGCCTGCTCGCGGCGACGGGCCTGTCGTCGCTGCAGTCACTCGTGCTGCCGCTCGCCGTGCTCGGTCTCGGGGTCGGGCTGGCGACCCCCGCAGCGCAGAGCGCGTCACTGGCCGCCGTCCCGCGGGAGCGCAGCGGTGCCGCGGCGGGGATCGGTTCGACGATGCGTTACCTCGGCGGGGTCGTCGGCGTCGCGCTGCTCGGACACCTGGTGGACCTCACGGGCGACCGGTCCGCCGTTCTCGGCGAGCACCGGACCATCCTCGGCGTCTTCGCCGCCGCACTGGTGGCCGGCCTGGCGTGCGCGGTCGCGCTGCCCGGGCGGTCGGCGCGGGAACCGACCCGGCTGCGTGGCGGCTCGTGAGGTCGTCGCGGCGAGCGGGCGCTCGCCGCGGGGGGACCGGGGCCCCGCCTGCTCGCCGTCGAGGAGCCGCAGGCGTTCGCACGCACCGTCGCGGGCTTCCTCACCGGGTTCGACGCCTGGCTCACACCGACCACGTCCGAGCCTCCCGCGCCGCTCGGTGAGATCACCTCCACCCCGCGGGAGCCGCTGCGGGCCGCCGAGCGCGGCCGTCGCACGGTCGCCTACCCGCTGCTCGTCGCCAACATCACCGGCAACCCGGCGATGTCCGTGCCGCTCTGGTGGAACGTGGACGGCCTTCCGATCGGCGCGCACTTCCTCGGCCGGTACGGCGACGAGGCGACCCTGTTCCGGCTCGCCGCGCAGCTGGAGGCCGCCCGACCCTCGGCCGGCCGACGTCCGCACGTCCACAGCCTGCGCCACGGCGCCGGGCCAGGATGCGAGCAGGAGGACCACCAGCGGCGCGAACGGCCTCGTCTGCGACGACATGGTGCTCCCTAGGAGGTCGCGGCCGCCGCTCGGTGGACGGCGGCGGCGAGCCGGTCGTGTTCGGGATAGGACCAGTCGAAGGAGAAGCGGCGGCGGGTGTATCCCAAGGCGATGCCACTGCGGGGGTCGACGAACGATTCCGAGCCCGCGGACCCGTTGTGGCCGAAGGCGTTCGCGCTCAGGAACGGAAAGCGCAGACCCTTGGCCTGGAATCCCAGGGCGTAGTGCGTGTTGCCGGTCACCAGGTCGCCGCCGACGGAGTGGGGCATGGCGAACTCGCCCAGGGTGCCGGGCGCCAGCAGCGGGGGGCGGCCATCCAGACCGAAGACCGCGGCCGTGTACATCCCGGCCAGCCCTCGAGCGCTGCCGACGCCACCGGCAGATGCCTGGCCGAGCGCGCGCACCCGGCGCGCGTTGAGGAAGGCCACCTGGTCGAGGGGCGGGGTGGAGTTCAGGCCGTACCCGATTCCGGTGAGGCTGTGCGGCCCGGGGAGGTTCGCCCAGAACGCGGCGAGCTCGTCGGGGCCGGCGAGGCCCGGCAGCACCTCCCGGAACCGCCCCTCCTCGGCCTCGGGCAGCCCGAGGTACAGGTCCAGGCCGAAGGGGGCGCGCACCCGCTCCTCGAAATGGGCCTGCAGCGAGCGGCCCGTGGCCCGGCGGACCACCTCGCCCGCCATCGCGAACGTCACGAAGCCGCCGTAGCCGTACGCGGTGCCCGGCCTCCAGTAGGGCCGCTGCCCGGCGACCCGTTGCGCGATCACCCGGTCGTCGGCGAGCTCGTCGGCGGTGAGGCCGCCGTCGACGCCGATCACGCCGGAGCGGTGGGTGAGCACGTCCCGCAGGGTGATCCGGTCCTTGCCCGCGGCGGCGAACGCCGGCCAGTGGCGAGCGACGGGCTCGTCCAGCTCCAGCAGGCCGTCCTGCACCAGCACCGCCACGGTCAGCGTCGCGGCGCCCTTGGTCGAGGAGTAGACGCCGGTCAGGGTGTCCTCCGCGACCCCGTCCCCGGTCCACAGGTCGACGACCAGGCGGCCGTGGACGTACACCGCCAGCTGGGCACCGGCTTGCGGGTCGACCGCGGTGGCGAACTCATCGCGAACCGCCTCGAAGCCCTCGGCCACCGTCCCCTGAACGTCGATGTCGCTCATGGTGCTGCTCCGATCGTCATGTCCGATTTCGAAGGCATGACCCGCGGGCGGCGGAGGGTGTGACCAACCGTCCGGATGGTCACATCACGGACGTTCACGGGAGCTCGTGGGCCGTCGCGGGGCCGAGCGGTCCGGGGTCGGAGGTGCTGCGCGGCGTGCCGGGCGGTGTCGTGGCCGGCACCCGAGCCGGGGGACCGGTCGCCGCACGGTGCCGGGGCTCCGCGGGAGACGGACCGGGTAGCCGATGAGCTGGGCCGGGAACCGGCCGGCGACCTCGTGTGGTGGGTGCCTGCGCCGGCACGAATGGGCGCGCCGCGCCGGGTACCGGTCGTGAGCCGCGGGATCAGCGCGCGGCGAGGGCCGTCGGCACCACCACCTCTCCGGTCGCCCGCCCGCGCTCGTCCAGCATCCAGCCCATGCGCTTGGGGGTGCGCAGGTTGACGGCGTTGTCGCGCAGCCGCATCCAGGGCAGCCGTTCGCCGAAGAGGTGTTCGATCCGCAGCATGTCGTGCAGCGATCGGGTCCACACCGTCATCGCGATGTTCGCGTCGCCGGTCATGGACAGGCACATCCGCAGCTCGGGGAGGGTGGCCAGCGCCGCGATCGTGCGCTCGTGGTCGGCCGGCTCGACGTGGGCCGTCCAGGTGCTGCTCACCGCCCAGCCGGACACCTCGGCGGCGAGCTCGCAGCGGAACGACAGCAGGTCGGACGCGACGAGCCGGGCGAGCTGGCGGCGCACCGTCGCGGTGTTGCGCCCCGTCGACCGGGCGAGGTCGGCCGCCGTGCGCCTGCCGTCCACGGCCAGCGCCGCGATGAGCGGCCACGCCCTCGCCGGTGGCGTCGTCCGGTCGGCCGGGGTCGATCGGGCCCGCTCCGCCTCGAGGGCGCTCACCTGTGCCGGGTCGAGCGCGTCGAGCCGCCAATGGGTTCCGTGCCGGTGCACCGCGGTGGCCACGTACGTGCGCTGACGTTCGACGCCCGGCAGGGCCTCGAGGTCGTCGAGGACGAAAGCGGTCAACGCGGCCAGATCCGGGGTGATGACGGTGAGCAACAGGTCCCGGCCGCGGGTGGACTCCTCGACCGTGACCGCCCGGGGGTCGCGGCACACCGCCTCGACGACGGACTTGCGCGCGCCGGGGAGGCAGTCGACCTCGACCAGCGCGAGCGTGACGTGCCGATAGCTGCCGCCGGGGTACGCGGTGACCCAGGCCAGCCCACGCTCACGCAGCCGGTTCCAGCGGGCGGCGAGGGTCGCGGGGTTCGAACCGAGGACACGTGCCGCCTCGGCCCAGGAGACCCGCGGCGCGATCTGGAGGGCGTGCAGCAATGCGAGATCGGGCTCGTCGATCGCGTCGTCGTCGTGCACGGATCTGCTCACCTGTCGCATTCTGCTGCACGAATCGATGGATTTGCGCGCAGCCTCGCCTCGGATGCGCAGACTCCGGCGCGTGTCGGTCCTGGAGGATGCCCGCGAGATAGCGCCGGAGCTCACGCGGTGGCGCCGCGAATTGCACGCCCACCCGGAGGTGGGTCTCCGCCTGCCGCGGACGCAGGGGGCGGTGCTCGCCGCGCTGGACGGCCTGCCGCTGGAGATCGGCACGGGCACGGCGGCGACGTCGGTCACCGCGGTGCTGCGCGGGGCAGGCGACGGTCCGCCCGTGCTGCTGCGGGCGGACATGGACGCGATCCCGGTGCAGGAGCTGACCGGACTGCCCTACGCGTCCTCGGTCCCGGGGGTGATGCACGCCTGCGGCCACGACCTGCACACCGCGATGCTCCTCGGCGCCGCGCACCTGCTGGCCGCGCGGCGGGCGGAGCTGCCCGGTGACGTCGTGCTGATGTTCCAGCCGGGGGAGGAGGGCTGGGAGGGCGCTCGCACGATGATCGAGGAGGGCGTGCTCGACGCGGCGGGTCCGCGGGTCGCCGCCGCGTTCGGCATGCACGTGTTCTCCACCCTCCCGCAGCGGTTCCACACCCGCCGCGGCGCCGTGCTCGCCTCGTCCTCGGCGCTGGAGGTGACGGTGCACGGCGAAGGGGGACACGCTTCGGCACCGCACCTGGCGCGGGACCCGGTCCTCGTCGTGGCCGAGATGGTGCAGGCGCTGACGCTGGTCACCCGGCGCACCGACGTGTTCGACCCCGTCGTCCTGACGGTGACCGTGCTCCACGGGGGAGCGCGGCGCAACATCATCCCGGCCTCCGCGGGCTTCGAGGCCACCGTGCGGACGTTCTCCGACGCGACCGCGACCCGGGTCGGTGACGAGGCCCGGCGGCTGCTCGACGGCCTCGCGACGGCGCACGGTGTCGAGGTCGACGCCCGGTTCGTCCGGGAGCGCCCGGCCACGGTGAGCGACGCCGACGAGGTGTCGTTCGTCGAGCAGACGGTGCGCGACGCGCTGGGCGAGGAGTGGCTGCGCCCGCTGGAGCACCCCTTCACCGGTGCCGAGGACTTCTCGCGGGTGCTCGCCGAGGTGCCCGGTGCCTTCGTCGCGCTCGGTGCCCTCCCGGACGGAGCCGATCCCGCCCGGGCGGCGTTCAACCACAGCGGCCACGCCGTCTTCGACGAGGCGGTGCTCCCCCTCGGGGCCGCCCTGCACGCCGAGATCGCCCTGCGCCGGTCCGGTCGGCCCGGCCTCGCCCGGAACCCGGAGGACCAGCGATGACGCCAGTTCCCGACGCGCGGCGCGGGGCCCGCCGCGCGCTGCTCGCCATCGGCTTCGGCCATGCCCTGGAGTGGTACGACTGGGGCATCTACGCGATCTTCGTGCCGTTCTTCGCGGCGCGGTTCTTCGATCCGGGCGACCAGGTGTCGGCCGTGCTGTCCAGCCTCGCCGTGTTCGCCGTCGGGTTCGTGGCCCGGCCGCTCGGCGGCCTGGTCGTCGGGCGGCTCGCCGACCGGGTCGGTCGCCGCCCCATGATGGCGCTCACCGTCGGCGGCATGGCCGCGGCGAGCCTGCTGATCGGGATCTCGCCGACCTACGCCACGATCGGGGTCGGCGCGTCCGTGGTGCTGGTCGTGGCCCGGGTCGTGCAGGGGCTGGCGACGGGCGGCGAACTGCCATCGGCCCAGACGTACCTGGCCGAGGCCGCACCCCCGCAGCGGCGGGGCCTCTGGTCGAGCGTCATCTACATCGCCAGCGTCGGGGGGAACACGATCGGCGTGCTGCTCGGTCTGGTCCTCTCGCTCACCCTGACCACCGAGCAGATGGCCGGCTTCGGATGGCGGATCCCGTTCGTCGTCGGTGGGGTGCTCGGCCTGGTCGCCCTGTGGATCCGCCGCTCGCTGGAGGAGAGCGAGGTGTTCACGCGCGAGGCGGCCGTCGGTCCGGGCGCGCGGCCGCCGCGGATCTGGCCGGAGATCGTGCGCCACCGCCGCGAGGCGGCACAGGTCGTCGGGCTCTCCATCGGGTTCACGGTCGTCTACTACTCCTGGGTGATCGCCGCGCCCGCGTACGCGATCAGCGAGCTGGGGATCGACTCGAGCGCGGCGTTGCTGGCCGGGGTCCTGGCCAGCCTGGTGCTCATCGCCGTCCAGCCGGCGTGGGGGGCGCTGTCGGACCGGATCGGCCGGCGCCCCGTCCTGCTGATCAGCTCCGTCGGCACCGCGGCACTGCTGTTCCCGTTGCAGGCGATGGTGCGCGACGCGGTGCAGCTCGGGGTCGCGATGGCGATCGCCATGGTGTTCATCGGCGCCGGGGTCGCGATCCTCCCGGCCGCGTACGCCGAGATGTTCCCGACCCGCATCCGCGCGGTCGGCCTCGCGGTGCCGTACTCGATCGCCGTCGCCGCGTTCGGCGGCACCGCTCCCTACCTGCAGACCTGGGTGGGCACCACGCTGGGCCGGCCGGCCTTCACCGCGTACGTGGTGGCGCTCCTGGTGGTCACCGCCGCCACGGTGCTGACGCTGCGCGAGGGGCGCGCCACCGACCTCGCCGGCCCGCGTCCGGCCGGCTCCGCTCCCGGACGGGAAGGTGGGGAGCGTGAACCCGCTCGACCTGCTGCGTGACGATCTCGAGGTCGTCGACCTCGCCCAGCCGCTGGAGGTGGGCATGCCCGCCTCGCCCACCCACCCGGCCTTCGAGTTCGCGCTCCGGCAGCGCCACGGCGACGTGGTGCGCGCCGACGGCATGACCGGCTCGCACGAGGTGATGGTCCTCGGCGGTCACGTCGGCACCCACATGGACGCGCTGAGCCACGTCGCGGTGGACGGGCTGCTGCACGGCGGCGTGCCGGTGAACGGCGCCGTCGAGGCCGGCCGCTACCGCACGCACGGCATCGACCGGGTGCCGCCGCTGCTGCGGCGCGGCGTGCTGGTGGACGTCCCACGGTCCCGCGGCGTCGCGCGGCTCGCCCCGGGTGAGCCGGTGCGGGTGGCGGACCTGCTCGCCGCGCCCGAACCCCGTCCCGGCGACGTGGTCCTGGTCCGGACCGGGTGGGCGCAGCTCTGGGGCGACCCGCAGGCGTACCTCGGTGGCACCGACGGCGTCCCCGGCGTGGACGCGGACGCGGCCCGCTGGCTCGCTGCGCGTGGCGTGGGCGCCGTCGGGGCGGACACGATCGCGCTCGAACACATCCCCGCCGGGGGCGGGCTCTCCGCACTCCCGGTGCACCGGATCCTGCTCGCCGAGGCGGGCATCAACCTGATCGAGGTGATGGCGCTGGAGGCCCTGTCCGAGAGCCTGGCCGCGCGCGCCACGGGCGAGTTCCTGTTCGTCGGCGCGCCGTTGAACGTCCGCGGTGCCACGGGCGCACCGATCCGGCCGCTGGCGGTGATCCGGTGAGCACATCGGACACCGTCGTGCTCGGGGACGTGTCGGTGACCCGGGTGATCGAGTGGACCGGCCGGATCCGGACGGTCGCCGACATGGTGCCGGACAGCACGCCCGCCGGCCGTGCCGCGCTGGGACCCCCGTTCCGCGATCCCGCCGACGACGGCTACCGGTGCGCGATCCAGACCTGGGTGCTGCGGAGCGTTGGCCGCACCATCCTCGTCGACACCGGGGCGGGCAACGACCGCGACCGCCCGCAGATCCCGACGTTCGACCACCTGCAGACACCGTTCCTGGAAAACCTGGCCCGGGCGGGGGTGCGTCCCGAGGACGTCGACGTCGTGGTCAACACCCATGTGCACTACGACCACGTCGGCTGGAACACCCGCTACGACGACGGGCACTGGGTGCCGACGTTCCCCAACGCCACCTACGTCATCCCGCGGGTGGATCACGACTACTTCGACCCGGTGAACGAGCACCGCAGGCCCGCGCCGGTCACCGACGCGGACCGGCTGCGCCGCCGGGGGAGCCACCTGGTGTTCGGCGACAGCGTGCGACCGGTCGTGCAGGCGGGGCTGGTGACGCTCTGGGAGGACCGCTACGTGATCGACCGCAACCTGTCGCTCGAGCCCGCGCCCGGGCACACGCCCGGCTCGTCGGTGCTGCGGTTGCGGTCGAAGGGTGACCGGGCCCTGTTCGTCGGCGACATCCTGCACAGCCCCGTGCAGATCGCCGAGCCCGACGCCAACAGCTGCTTCTGCGAGGACGCCGGTGCGGCCCGCACCACCCGGCGCCGGCTGCTCGCCGAGGCCGCCGAGGAGCGGACGCTGGTCGTGCCGGCGCACTTCCCGGGCCATGGAGCGGCCGAGGTCCGGGCCCGCGGTGACGGATACGAGATCACGCGGTGGGCGGGCTTCCGCCCCGTCGGGGAGAGCGCACCCGCAGAACGGGGGTGACCGGGGACTGGTATTCCTATACCGCTGCCGTGCTACGGTCCTGGTATAACTATACCGGAACCGAGGACGCGAGGTATTCGTGATCGAACTGAAGACGCCTGCGGAGATCCAGCGCATGCACGTCGCCGGGCGTTTCGTCGCCGAGGTGCTCTCCGAGGTCGGCACGCTCGCCGACGTGGGCGTCAACCTCCTCGACCTGGAACAGCACGTGCGCGGCATGATCAAGCGGCGCGGGGCCGAGTCGTGCTACTGGGACTACGCCCCGTCCTTCGGCAAGGGCCCGTTCCGCAACGTCATCTGCCTGTCCGTCAACGACGCCGTCCTGCACGGCCTGCCCCACGACTACACGCTGCGCGACGGGGACGTGCTCAGCGCGGACATCGCGGTCAGCATCGACGGCTGGGCGGCCGACTCGGCGCGCACGGTCGTCGTCGGCACCGCTGCCGAGGAGGACCTGCGGATCATCCGCGCCACCGAGGAGGCGTTGGAGGCGGCGATCGAGGCGGCGCGTCCGGGCAACCGCCTCGGTGACATCTCGGCGGCGATCCATGCGGTGGCCTGCGACTACGGCTATCCGGTCAACACCGAGTTCGGCGGGCACGGCATCGGCCGCACCATGCACGAGGAGCTCCACGTCCCCAACAAGGGCCGGGCGGGCCGTGGCCTGAAGCTCCGGCCGGGGCTGACCCTCGCGCTCGAGCCGTGGTTCGCGCGGACGACCGACCGGATCGTGTTCGACCCCGACGGCTGGACCATCCGCTCGGCCGACGGCTCGCGCACGGCCCACTCCGAGCACACCGTCGCCGTCACCGAGGACGGCCCTCTGGTGCTCACCCGGCGCGACGCGGAGCTGAAGTCGATGCGATAGCGCATCAGGTGCGTACGCGCAACGGTTGCGGGTACTCCGGCCCGGAACGCCCAGCCTGCGCCGAGAGGTCGCGCAGCACTACCGGAAGAACCAGTGATGACGACCAGCCCGTGCGAGTCCGACGCACTGAGCGTCGAGTTCGAAGAGGAGCCCGGCGACGTGCTCGTCGCCCACATCCACGGTGCGCTCGACCTGTCCACGGCACCGGCCCTCGACCGCGCCCTCAGCCGGTACCTCGAGGAGGTGAGGGCTCGCCGGGTGCTCCTCGACCTCAGGGACATGGAGTTCCTCGGCTGTCAGGGCGTCACGGTTCTCGTCCGCGTCGCCCGGTGGGCGAAGGTGCACACGGGATGCGAGCCGCCGTGCCTCGTCGGACTGTCGAGCTGCGGCCGTCGCCTGCTGGCGTTGGTCGAGGTCATCGACATGTTCTCCGTGCAGGACAGCGTCGAGGGTGCCCTGACGGGGGAGTGAGCCGACCGGATGCCCAGAAGGCTCAGGCCGGGATGCCGGCCCGGGGCCGGTCCCATGCCCGGTGTTCGGCGATGGCCGCGGTGAACGCGTCGAGGAACCCGGCCGGTAGCTGCTCGCCCCCGCTCGCGGCGCTGACGACGCCGTGGTCGGCCACCACACCGTCGCCGTCGGAGGCGACGCGCACCGCGCCGACGACGGCGCGGTCCAGCAGCCGGGTGCCGTCCCCGATCGCGGCCACCGCCTTGGCGTGCTTCACGGCCTCGGCGACGAAGTGCACGGCGTACCCGTCCGCGGAGAGGGTGCTCACCGCCGTCACCCCGCCGGGCACGACGACGGCGTCGTAGAGCACCGAGGCCATCGTGGGCAGCGCGCGGTCGACCGGCAGGTCGTGGCCGCCGGCGGTGCGGACCGACCCGTCGGTCGGACCGAGCAGCTCGGGTATCGCACCCTGGGCGCGCAGCGTGTCGGTGAGGGCGGTGACCGGACCCCCTTCGACCCCGTCGGCGACGAGCACCGCCACCTTGCGCGAGCGGATCGTCTCCTTCGCCGTGTTGGCCTGGGACAGGGCGGGCGAGCTGCGGCCGTGGTTGGGGGTTGCCTCCGCGGGCGGCGGCTTCACGCCGACGCCCTCGGCCACCCGGGTCGCGAGGTCGTGGTCGACGTG
This sequence comes from Pseudonocardia adelaidensis, assembly GCF_039543345.1. NCBI lineage: Bacteria > Bacillati > Actinomycetota > Actinomycetes > Pseudonocardiales > Pseudonocardiaceae > Pseudonocardia > Pseudonocardia adelaidensis. The sequence goes on from NZ_BAABJO010000026.1 coordinate 29,137, forward strand.
GCTCAGCTGCTCGACGACCGCCTCGCGGACGTGCATGTGGTCGCAGTGCCCGAGCTCGAAGCGGAAGGCGGCCACGATGTGCTCGCGTTCCCAGTCCGACATGGAGTTCCAGAACAGGGTGGCCTGGCTGTAGTAGTCCTGGAAGCTGGCCGCCCGTTTGCGGATCTTGTGACCGTCGACCTTCTCCTGGTAGTGGCGGAACACGCCCTCGTCGGCGATCGCCGGGCAGCCGCCGCCCAGGGTGTTCTTGTGGTAGGCGGTGCGGCCCTGGTGGATGCGCTGCTGCTGGAAGCCGTCGCGCTGGTCGGTGTGCACCTCGGCGAGCGGGCGGTTGACCGGGATGTGGGCGAAGTTCGGCCCCCCGAGCCGGATCAGCTGGGTGTCGAGGTAGGAGAAGTTGCGCATCTGCAGCAACGGGTCGTTGGTGAAGTCGATGCCCGGCACCACGTTCGCGGTGTGGAAGGCGACCTGCTCGGTCTCGGCGAAGAAGTTGTCGGGATTGCGGTCGAGCACCATCGTCCCGACCGGCCGGACCGGCACCTCCTCCTCTGGAATGATCTTGGTTGGGTCCAGCAGGTCGAAGTCGAAGCTGTGCTCGTCGGACTCCGGGACCAGCTGGACGCCGAGCTCGTACTCGGGGAACGCGCCCGTCTCGATTGACTCCCAGAGATCACGCCGGTTGAAGTCGGGATCCTTCCCGGCGATCTTCTGGCACTCGTCCCACTCCAGGGAGTGCGTCCCGAGCACGGGCTTCCAGTGGAACTTCACGAACGTCCCGCGCCCCTCGGCGTTCACGAGCCGGAAGGTGTGCACGCCGAAGCCCTGCATCATCCGGTACGAGCGGGGGATCGCCCGGTCCGACATCAGCCACATCATCATGTGCATCGTCTCCGGCTGGAGCGAGACGAAGTCCCACAACGTGTCGTGCGCGGACTGGGCCTGCGGGATCTCGTTGTGCGGCTCGGGCTTCACCGCGTGCACGAAGTCGGGGAACTTGATGCCGTCGTGGATGAAGAAGACCGGCATGTTGTTGCCGACCAGGTCGTAGTTGCCCTCGGTCGTGTAGAACTTTGTGGCGAACCCCCGCACGTCCCGCACGGTGTCGGCGCTGCCCCGCGACCCGGCCACCGTGGAGAAGCGGACGAACACCGGGGTCGACACCGACGGATCGGTGAGGAACCGGGCCACCGTGTACTCGGCGAGCGAGTCGTCGAAGGGCCGGAACGTCCCGTACGCACCCGCCCCACGCGCGTGCACCACCCGCTCCGGGATCCGCTCGTGATCGAAGTGGGTGATCTTCTCCCGGGCGTGGAAGTCCTCGAGCAGCGTCGGACCGCGCTCGCCCACCGCGAGCGAGTCGTCGGTGTGGTCGACCCGGACCCCCTGCTGGGTGGTGAGAGCGGTACCCGTGTCGTCGACCCGGACCCCGTCCAGCTGCCGCTGCTTGCCCTCGCCGCCGCGTGCCTGTTCCGCCATGAGCTTTCCCGTCCTCGGTTGCGGCCCTACACCTGTCGGCTACCCGAGGGGACGCGGGTATACCCAGCCTGCCGAGCGTGCGGCGGCCCCCGTGCCGCCGTTTCCCGTGATCCGCCCCGGGTATCCGTCGCCGGTGCCCGACGGCCCTCCGCCCTCCACGCCGAGTCCCGAGCCCGGCCCGTCCGGTGGACGGGTCGTCGTCGGGCTGCTCGTGGATCCCGACCTGCCCGCCCTGATCGCGCGGCACCTCGCCGACGTCCTCCCCGACGACCTCCGTGCACACGTGAGCAGCGAGGCCGAGTGGAACATCGAGATCGTCGACGAGCCGTTCGAGGTCGCCACCCGGTACGAGCGGATGATCGACAAGGCGCGGGCGCAGGTCGAGGGCAGGGGCTGGGACATCGCCCTCTGCCTCACCGACATGCCGCTGCAGACGTCGAACGGGACCATCGTCGCCGTGATCAGCCGGCACGACTGCGTGGCGCTGATCTCGCTGCCGGCACTGGGCGGGGTCCGGATCCGCCGCCGTGCGCGCCGGGTCGTCACCGCCATCGTCGACGAGCTCACCGCCGCCTCCGAGGAGCACGCCACCGACCGGCCGGCGGAAGCGGCGCGCCGGCTCCGGCTCTCGCGCCTCACCCGCCGGGTGACGCCGGCCGACCACGACGTCGACGTCGACGTCGACGTCGAGCTGATCACGCCCGCGAGCCGGGGATCGCTGCGGCTGCTCGCCGGCATGGTCCGGGCGAACCGGCCGTGGCAGCTCACCCTCGGGCTGTCGATGGCGCTCGCGGGCGCCACCACGGGCAGCGCGTTCGGCATCCTCTACTCGGCGCTCTGGATGCTGGCGAACGCGCTCGAGCCGTGGCGGTTGACCGCGTTCACCGTGGGTGCCGTCGCGATGCTGGCCGTCTGGCTGCTCGCAGGCCACGGGCTCTGGCGGCAGCCGTCGACGACGCGCGCGCGAGCGCTGATCAACCTCGCGACGATCCTGACGATCGGCTACGGCGTGGTGGTGTTCTACGGCGCCCTGCTCGTGATCAACCTGGCCGCCGCGGGCCTGGTCATCCCCCCGCACTACATGGCGGCGGCACTCGGCGAACCGGTCGGTGCGTCGGACTACCTGCGGGTCGCCGTCATGGCGACCGGGTTGGGAACCATCGCAGGCGCCGTGGGATCCGGTCTGGAGAACGACGAGACCGTCCGCCGGGCCGCGTACAGCACCCGCGAGCAGCAGCGGTGGCGCCACGCCCGACGGTAGGTCTTGTGCACTTGCGCGTTAATTACGCGGCTGGTTACATAGCACCGTGGACGCGTTCACGGTGCTCGCCGACCCCCTGCGCCGAGAGGTCGTCGAACTGCTCGCCGGCGGGCCGGTCACGGCGGGCGACATCGCCGCGAGGTTCCCCGTCACGCGGCCGGCGGTGAGCCGGCACCTGCGCGTCCTGCGCGAGTCCGGGCTCGTCGAATCCGCCGTGCAGGGCCAGCACCGCGTCTACACGCTCCGCCGGGCGGGGCTCGCCGAGCTGGACCGCTGGCTCGATCGGTTCCGCCCGCTGATCTCCGCCGAGGCGGCACCCGCCGGGCCCGCCGCGCGGCTCGACGCCCTCGGCACCGAACTCCACCGCGGGCGCCGCGCTCGGCGCGCCGCGCTCGCCGACCCCCCAGCAGGAGAGCACCATGGCAGCGCCTGACCCGGACAGCCGCACCCTGACGCTGCGCCGCACCTACCCCGACCCGGTCGGCGACGTGTGGGCGGCGTTCACCGACTCCACCCGGCTGGCCCGCTGGTTCGGTTCCTACAGCGGCACCGGGCGACCCGGCGGCACGGTGCAGCTCACGGTGACCGGCGAGGTCGACGCCGGCGGCACCGTCTCCGACCCGGTCCCGGTAACCATCCACGAGTGCGTGGCGCCGCACCGGCTCGTCGTCGAGATCCCCGACGGCCCCGCCGGACCCTCCTGGCTGGTCGAGGTGAGCCTGGCCGGCACCGGCGACGGCACCGACCTGGTCTTCACGCAGCGGCTGGTCCCCGGCCTCGACCCGGCCGACGTCGAGGCGGGGTGGAACTGGTACCTCGACCGCCTCGGCGCCTCCCTCCACGACGGCGCGATGCCGGAGTGGGACGCCTACGCCCCCGGGGGCTCGCGACCTTCCTGATGCGGCTCGGCCGGTCGGGGCTGCTGCGCTGCCGGCGCGCTTCGGAAGGAGGTCGTCAGGTGCGTCGTGCGTGCTTCCCGCGGGCGTGGGTAGCCGCGAGGTGACCCACCCGGCCACGTCGCGAACGGAGATGGCATGGATCGCTGCGAGCAAGTGGTCGTCGTGACCGGCGCGAGCGGGGGGATCGGGCGCGCCACCGCACGCGCCTTCGGGGCCCGAGGGGCGAAGGTGGCGCTACTGGCGCGGGGTGAGGACGGGTTGCAGCACGCGGCGAGGGACGTCGAGGAAGCGGGCGGGACCGCGCTGGCGATCCCGGTCGACGTCGCCGACCACGTGGGGCTGGACCAGGCGGCCGACCGGGTGGAGCGGGAGCTCGGTCCGATCGACGTGTGGGTCAACGACGCCTTCACGGTGGTGTTCGGCCCGTTCACCGAGGTGGAGCCGGAGGAGTTCACCCGCGTGACGGAGGTGACCTACCTCGGCTACGTCTACGGGACGAAGGCCGCGTTGAAGCGGATGCTGCCGCGGGACAGCGGTGCGATCGTGCAGGTCGGCTCCGCGCTGGCCTACCGCGGCATCCCCCTGCAGTCGGCCTACTGCGGCGCCAAGCACGCGATCCAGGGTTTCACCGAGTCCCTGCGCTGCGAGCTGCTGCACGACAGGAAGAACGTGCACGTGACGATGGTGCAGATGCCGGCGGTGAACACCCCGCAGTTCTCCTGGGTGCTGTCCCGCCTGCCCCACCAGGCGCAGCCGGTCCCGCCGATCTACCAGCCCGAGGTCGCCGCCGAGGCGGTGCTGTTCGCCGCTGACCACCCGAAGCGCCGCGAGTACTGGGTCGGCGGCTCCACCGTCGGGACGTTGGTGGTGAACAAGTTCGCTCCGGGGCTGCTGGACCGGTACCTGGCGCGGACCGGCTACCGATCGCAGCAGACGTCGCAGCCCCGGGACCCCGACCAGCCCGCGAACCTGTGGGAGCCCGCCGACGACCGGGACGGCCACGACTTCGGCGCGCACGGGATCTTCGACCGCAGGGCGACCAGGCGGAGCTATCAGCTGTGGGCCTCCCAGCACCACGGGGCGATCGGCGCCGCGGCCGCAGCCGCAGGCGCCCTCGGCGTCGCCGTCGTGCGCGCGGCGCGGCGCTGAGGGGCAGCACGATGGCGATCGACGTGTCGGTCGACCTGGCCTCCGAGCAGGGGCCGATCTGCCGGCGGGCGGGGACAGCGCCGTCGCGATGAGTGCGAGCCCGTCGCGGTGGCGCCACCGGCTGCCGGTGGTGGTGTTGTCGCTGGCCGGGCTGGCGGTCGCGACCGTGCTCACGCTCTTCCAGCTCGGCGTGCTCGACGCGGTGTGGGAGCCGTTCTTCGGTGACGGCAGCAGGCGGGTGCTCACCTCGTCGATCTCGCGGACGCTGCCGGTGCCGGACGCGTCGCTCGGGATGGTGGCGTACCTGGCCGAGGCCGTGCTCGAGTCGATCGGCGGACGGCAGCGGTGGCGGCAGCGCCCGTGGCTGCCGATCGCGGCCGGGGTCGTCGCGGCCGGTTTGGGGGTGGTCGCGCTCGGGCTGATCGCCGCACAGGTCGTGCTCGTCGGCGCGTTCTGCACGCTCTGCCTGGTCTCCGCGGCGATCTCGCTGCTGGTCGCCGCGCTCGCCGCTCCGGAGGCCGCCGCAGCCGTGCAGGCGCTGCGACAGCGGCATCCCGTGTGACCGGAGCCGCGCGGTCAACGACGGTAGGACTGGAACGCGCGCTTGCATCCGGTACCCAGGTACGGGTTTAGCGTGGGTGTCGGGCCCGACCGGCGGGCCGGCCGGGAGGCGGATCCGATGGTGAGAAGGGTGCCCGAGTTGCGGGCCACGGTGGCAGAAGCCCGGCAGGCGGGTGGACCGGTGCCCGTGCCGCTGCCGTGGGCGCCGGGCGAGGCCTGCACGCTGCCCAGCGAGGAGCAGCCGCTGCGGGAGGCCGAGTTCCACGCACTGTTCGCGACGGCCCTGCGTCGGGTGGAGCGGCCGGAGCCGACGTTGCTGCAGCTGACCCTCGACGGCGACGGGGAGGTGGTGGCGAGCACGCGGGATCTGACTGGGCGGGAGGCCTGGTGCTGCTCGTTCTTCGACTTCCGGCTCATCGCCACGGCCGGTGGCCTGAGGCTGGACGTTCGGGTGCCAGAGGCGCGGATCGCGGTGCTGGACGGCCTGGCCCGCCAGGCCGAAGCCGCCCGCTCGGCCGCGGAGCCGGGTTCGGGGGTGATGGCGTGAGCAGGGGGCTGCGGTCGGGCGAGCTGGCCGGGGCCGCGGGTGTGAACGTGCAGACGCTGCGCTACTACGAGCGTCGCGGCCTGCTCCCCGAACCGCAGCGCTCGCTGGGCGGGCATCGCGAGTACGGCCCGGAGGCCGTGAGCCTGCTGCGGGTCATCCGGGGCGTGGCTCGGCTGGGGTTCACGCTCGACGAGATCTCGGCCCTCATCGAGGTCGGTTCGCATCGCGGGCCCCGACCCGGGTTGCGCGACGCCGCTGCCGAGAAGCTGGCCGAGGTCGAGGCGAAGATCGCCGACCTGCTTCAGGTCCGGGCAGCGCTGACCGACGTGCTCGCTGCCGGGTGCAGCGACCTGGACGAGTGCTCCTGCACACCGGGCTGCCCGATCCCGTTCTCCGAGCTGCAGCGGGGCGCGCCGCTGCCGACCAGCCGGGGCAGCGGCACGGGAGTCCGGCGATGCTCGAACTGATGACCGAGAACGAAGGCTCCGTTCTCGCGGTCCGGGCGTGCGGGGTGCTGACCGAGAACGACTACCGGGAGATCCTGGTTCCAGGCGTGGACGCGGCGCTCGAGTCCGCCGGGCGAGTCCGCGTGCTCTTCCTCGTGGAGGAGTCGTTCCAGGGCTGGACCGCCCGGGCCGCCTGGCTCAACACCCGCCTCGACCTCCGCCACCGTCGGCACTTCGACAAGGTCGCGATCGTCGGGGCGCCCAGCTGGGAACAGCGGTGCGTCAAGCTGGCGAACCTGCTCATCACCGGCGAGATCAAGGCATTTCCCCGGGACGAGCTCTGCAGGGCGGAAGCCTGGCTGCGCGCCTGAGCCGAGCTCGGCCGGCCCCGTGCCGAGCAGCACCGTGTGAGCGGACGCGCGAGCGGCAGCGAGCGGGAACAGGCCGTCCGTCACAGCGGCAGGACGAAGAGGCTCGGTGGGGTCGTGGCGACCGCGAGGGCGGCGAGGGCGAGCCCCCACCGGTGGTGGGCCGCGAGCGGCCGCCGCGCTCGGCGCAGCCGTTCGATCCGCACTGCGAGGTCGTCGGCCGCGCCGAGCGCTCCCCGGGGGGTGACCCGCATCCTGAGCTCCTGGAACCGCCGCAGGGCCGCGATCAGCGGCGCGGTGCCGCGGTCGCGGGCCGCGGCGTCGTCGGCGCACATCTCCACGAGCAGTTCGACGCACGCGGCGGCGCGCGCGGTCACGCGGCACGGGACCGTGCGGCGTAGCGCGTGGAACGGGGCGAGGACGAGGTGGTGGCGTTCCCGGCCGTCTCTGTGCTCGTGGGCGAGGACCGCGGCGAGCTCGGCGTCGGAGAGCGCGTCGCGGGTCCCGCTGCTGATGACGACGCATCCCGCCGAGCTCGCCGTGCCCGGCAGGAAGTAGGCCGCGGCGCCCGGGTGGTCGAGCACGAAGTCCGGTCCGTCGACGTCGGGGCGCGCGACGAGGCGGAGCAGGAGACGGTGCCGTTCCCGTTCCCGGCGGACCGACCAGGAACTGCGGATCTGCACCGCCATCCCGGCGGCGACCAGCAGCATTCCGGTGGCGACCGCGAGCGCGTGTCCGACCGTCAGCCCGGGTGGGGTGACGCCGGCCGTGAGATCGGCGGAGAAGCGGCAGAGCGCGGGCAGGATGCCGAGCCGGTAGGGGGCGAGCCCGGCGCTGAGCAGGAGGCCCGCCGCGGCGGACACGGCGCTGAAGGCGGTGGCCTGCCAGAGCAGCACGGCGAGCCGGGGTGAGCGGTGGACCCACCGTGCCCGGGTCAGCGCGTACCCGGCGCCGATGGCGAGGACGAGCGCGACGACGTGGTGCCAGACGTAGATCACTCGTCGCCCCGCTCCGCGTCGTCGAGCGCCGCGCGCAGGACGCCGGCCTCGGCCGGGCTGACCGAGCGGGCGAACCGCACGAGTGCGGCATCGCGGTCGCCGCTGTGGTCGAGCGCGCTCAGCATGAGCTCGGCGACGTAGTCGGCACGGGGGGCCGCCGCGGAGTAGCGCCAGCTGCGGTCGACGCTGACGCGCGCGACCACACCCTTGCGCGTGAGCCGCTCCAGCACGGTCTTCACCGTGGTGTAGGCGAGATCCGCGTCGCCGATTTCGCGCAGGACGGTGCGCGCCGTGACGGGCCCCGACTGCGCCCACAGCACGCTCATCACGGCGCTCTCGAGCTCGCCCCGGCCCCTGCCCACGTCCGCCTCGCTCTCGTGCCTCGTTCTTCTACGTCTTGTAGTGCTACCTTTCGTAGCAGTCTACTGCCAGGAGGGATCGTGCTCGCCGTACCACCCCCGTGCGCGCCGCCGCGCTGGACCGCCCTGCCCGACGGCGTCGAGGGCTGGCTCGTCACCCGCTACGGCGACGCACGAGCCGTGCTCTCGGACCCGCGGTTCATCCGCGACCCGGCCCGGGTGGCCCGCCTGCGCGGTGCCGCGGGCCTTGCGCCCGCGCACGGCCGTGGGTTCGGGGTGGGGCGTGGCTCGACCCTGCTGCACGTCGACCCGCCCGAGCACACGCGGCTGCGCCGGGCGGTGGGCCCGATGTTCACCACCCGGCGGGCCGAGTCGCACGGCTCGCTGATCGACGAGCTGGCGAGGACGCTGGTCGGGCGGTGCGCGGGCTCCGGCATGGCCGACCTGGTGTGCGATCTCGCGGTCCCGCTGGCGGTCGGTGTGCTGTGCCAGGTGGCCGGCCTGCCGCCCGCGGACCACGCCCGGTTCGGTCCGTCGGTCCGGCGGGTCCACCGCATCGACCAGGGATCCGGTGCCGGGCAGCGGACCGTCGAAGCGATCAGCGCGCTCGACCGGTACCTGGAGGAACGGATCGCCCGCGGCCGCGCCTCCGGCGTGCTGGCGGAGCTGGTCGACTCCGAGCGGCTGTCCGAGGACGAGGTGATCGCACTCGGGCGCGACCTGCTGGTGGGCGGGTACGAGAGCACGGCGAACCTGATCTCCGGCGGGCTCGCCCTCCTGCTCGCCGAACCGTCGCGTTACGAGCGGGTGCGCCGGGACCCGACGCTGGTGGGGGCGACGGTCGAGGAGAGCCTGCACCAGGTGGCGCCGTTCCCGGAGCTCGAGGCCCGGTACGCGGCGGAGGCCGTGGAGGTCGGCGGGACCCTCATCTCGGCGGGGGATGCCGTGGTCGTGAACGTCGCCGCGGCGAACCGCGACCCGGACCGGTTCCCCGCGGCAGAGCGGTGGAGCGTGGACGAGCCGGGCGGGCACCTGTCGTTCGGGCACGGGGCGCACCACTGCCTCGGCGCGGTGCTCGCGCGCCGGGAGGCGGACGCCGCGCTCCGGGCCGTGATCAACGGGCTCGGCGACCTCCGCCTCGGTTGCCGGCCGGAGGAGCTCGAGTGGGAGCCCGGCCTCTCACCGGGGCTGCGATCGTTGCCGGTGCGGTTCACGGCGCGGCCGCCCTCCGGCCACGCGGGCTGAGGCGAGATGCCCGACCTCCTCGCGTTCCCGGGCCCGGTCGCGTGCCTCGTGGTGTTCGGCCTGCTGGTGGTCGAGTCCGGCTTGTTCGTCGGCGTGTTCCTGCCAGGGGACTCGATGCTGTTCGGCGCAGGCCTGCTGGTGGGCAGCGGCCGCATCGACGTCCCGGTTGCGGTGCTGGCCGGCTCCGCATGGCTCGGGGCCGTCCTGGGTGACGTCATCGGCTACGGCCTCGGCCGGCGGCTCGGTCGGCCCTGGGCCATGCGACGGCGGCGCGGGTGGAACCGGCGCGCTGTCGCGACCGCGGAACGGGTGTACGACCGCCATGGCTGGTTCGCGATCGTGGTCTGCCGCTGGTTCCCCGGGATCCGTGCGCTCGTGCCGGCCCTGGCCGGGGTGGGCCGGATGCACCCGATCGCCTTCGCGCTCGCGAACGGCACCGGGGCACTGCTGTGGGCGGTCGGCATGGTGCTGATCGGCCACGCCACGGCATCGGTGCCGCAGACACCGGCCGCCCTGGCGGCAGCGTCGACACCGGCGCCTCTGATGAAGCTGCCGGCTCTGAGCACGGCGAGCCGGCTGCGTGCGACTCGGCCGGCATCGGTGCTGGGGGCCTTGATCCGGGTGGCGCTGACGCGACTGGTGTCGACCCGTCCAGCCCTCGCTCGGCTGGCGCCGGCTCGACCCGCACTCGCCCGGACAGGCCCGACCCGGCCGCCCCCGAGCCGGCCGGTGCCGGCGAGGCCAGTGCCAGCTGGGGCACCGACGAAACGACGGTCCCGGCCGCGGCCGGGAGGCTGATCGACGACCACCCGGCCGAGGATCAGCGGGCCGGCACGCCGACCGGAGCCGGCCCGGCCGACACCAGCGCCGACACGAGCCCGGACCTGTGGCGCGGAGAGCGGGTCGGGGTGCGGGAGGGGGTCGAGTTGCGGGTCGGGCTGGCCACCCTGCTGGGCGGTGACCAGCGGCCGGGTGAGATCCCCGGCCTGGGACCGGTCGACGCCGAGATCGCCCGGGCCGCGGCCGCGCGGCAGCGCCGGGGTGCGCGGTGGCAGTTCGCCATCGTCGACCCCCGTGGCTACCTGCTGCTGGCCGGGCCGCTGCGCCGCCGACCCCGCACCACCACCTCACCGCGAGGGTCGGGGCGGGTGCGCGGTGGGGTGGTGGAGTTGCACCTGACCCTCGAGGAGCTGTCCCGCCTCGCCGCCGACCCCGCCCTGACCGGTGGCTGGACCGGGGTGATCGCCGAGGTCGCCCAGCGGTGGGCCGAGCGGCACCGGCTGTGGCGGGAACTGGGCAAGAACCCACACACCCGCTACGCCCGCGGTGCGTTGGCCCGCCACGTGCAGGTCCGGGATCGCAGCTGTGTGGGGCCCGGCTGTGAGCGTTCGGCGCGCCGCTCGCAGATGGACCACACCGTGGATCACGCCCGGGGTGGGCCGAGCGTGGAGACCAACATCGGTCCCGGCTGCTGGCGGCATCACCCGGACAAGGACCGGGGCTGGCGCCTGAGCCAACCGGAGCCCGGGCACTTCGTGCGGGTCTCCCCGCTAGGGCGGGTCTACCGGACCCGGGGTGAGCCGGTCCGGCCCGACCTGCCCGACCCCGACCCGCCACCGCCCGGCACCGACCCCCGCGCCGACCCGGACACCGACACGGGACGCCCGGTCGACCTGCGCATCCTGTGGAGACAGGCCCGCGACCCGGCACGACCACCCCCACCGCCACCCGACGACGAGGAGGAACCACCGTTCTAGATGGTTGGTTCCTGGGTTCTCAGTGGTCGAGGGCGATCGGGGAGCGCTCGACGGGGGCGTCGTCGCGGCGGTCGGGGGGCACGAAGGTGATGCCCGGGCCGGCCGTGCACGTGGTGTCGCCCTACGTGCGGCACGCGCACCGGATCGTCGATCAAGGGGAAATGGTGGCCGAATGATCTCCGGGAGCGACCATCCGCCCTTGGTCACCGCTGCAGGGCAACCATTTGCCCTTGATCGCCGCGCGCCGGCCGCGCCCGGTGGGACCGCCTCCTGGTGGCGCCGCGCGCCCCATCGGGCAGGCCCCGGCCTGCCTGCGCTGCTGCCCATAGGGGCCGCGGAGGCTCGGAGGTCACGGGTCGCGCAGCGATCGCGCAGCGTCGCAGGAGGCGCCCTAGAGCTGCGAGGGGCGGCCCCGCACACTGCGCGGCGCCGCCAGGAGGCCCGGAGTAGGACCCCACTGTCTTGCCCACAGGAATCAACCGTCTAGGGCCGGACGGCACGCCACTCGTGCCCGCGCCATGCTCGGAGCCTGCGGTGCAGCGGTGGTGTGCGGGGCGGCGGGCATGATGCGCGACTCTCCGATGCCGAGCACGTCCTCCACGTGCGGACGGCGGTGGGCGCCCGCAGACGTCAGAAGGAGAAGCGGGCCAGGCGGAGGGTCCCGTCGCGCTGGTTCTCGCTGACCACGCGCATCGCCGGCACGAGCTCGCTGGTGACGACCCCGTGCTCGGCGGTGATCTCGTCGACGACGTCGAACGACTTCGCGATCCGGTCCGGGGTGTCGACGACGACCGTGACCACGGGGACGCTGCGCCCGAGCTGCAGGAGGCGGTCGCCGTGCGGGGGGCGGTCGTCGTGGAAGCCCCAGATCCCGCGCAGGGCGGTGGCGCCACGTGCGCCGGTCTCCCGGAGCCTGCGCACGAGGGCCTGGTGCACGGGTTGCCCGGCGTGCATCGCGCGTTCCGAGGTGTACACCATGAGCTTCTGCCACAGCGCCATCCCGGCCTGATCGCTCGGCGGCAGCTGGTGGGGCCGGGCGAGGAGCTCGCCGCGCTGCTTGCAGACCCGCACCCGCTCGAGCGTGAGCAACGGCCTGCGCAGCAGCCCGCCGAGCTCGGGCAGCACGCGGCCGATCCGCTCACCCGACCCGACCGCGATGATCATCATCGGCACGTCGGCGTTGCGGCCGAAGAAGCGGGCCCTCGCCCGCTCGCCGTGCGCGGTGCCGTCGACGCCGAGCAGCACGGTGGCTCCCGCGATGCCGCGCCGGTGCAGCAGGTCGCACACGGCGAGGAACGCCGGGGTCCGGTAGACGCGTTCCTGGCGGCCGACGTACACAGTCAGCTTCGTCGCCTCGTGCAGGTCCTCCGGCAGCACGACCGGCCCGATGTCGTCGCGCAGCATGCGGGCCCGCTCCAGGGTCACGAGCCCGCAGTGGTCGATCGTGCGGACGTCCTCGAGCAACCCCTCGACCCGCTCCTGCGTGTCGACGGCGACGGCCGTGACGGGGAGGTCCTCGGACAGCGTGAGCAGGCGGTCGGTGCGCAGCGCGTGCCTGAGCCCGAACCCCTCGGCCCCGCGCAGCAGGACGCTGGTCGCGATCTCCCGCTCCCCGAACAGGTCGAGCAGCACGTCGGCGAGGAACCGCCCGCCCACCCGCTGGCGTTCGCCGAAGTACGCGGTGAGCTTGAGGCTGTCCAGGTTCACAGCGCGCCCCCGACGAACCGGCCGAGCGCGGCGGCGCCGACCCCGACCACGAGGCTCACCACGATGTTTCCGGCGAGGCGGGACACCTGGCGATCCTCGGCGAGCCGCTGCGTCTCGAACATCCAGGTCGAGAACGTGGTGTACGAGCCGACCAGCGCCGTGCCCGCGAGCAGGGCGGTCCGCTCGTCCAGCACGAGCCCGGTGAGGAAGCCCAGCACCAGTGCGCCCGAGACGTTGACGACCAGGGTGCCGTAGGGGAAGGCCCGGCCGGTGCGCACGGAGACCGCCTTGTCCAGCGCGAAGCGGAGAACCGAACCGACGCCGCCGAGCAGCACGACGCCGATCCAGACGAGAGCGTCACCGATGGGGTCGTTCATGCCCGCACCCGCACCCGCCGGACCATCGCCGTCGCCAGGTGGATCGCGGCGTACCCGGCGACGACGCTCACCAGCGCGTAGGCGAGCGCGAGCGCGAACTGCCGGTGGTCCAGCATGACGAGGATCTCCACCTGCATGGTCGAGAACGTGGTCAGGCCACCGCACAGCCCCGTTCCCAGCAGGGGACGGCGGTAGCTGGACAGCGGGAGGCGCTCCTGCAGCCGCGTCGCGAAGTACCCCAGGAGGAACGCGCCGACGATGTTCACCACGAACGTCGGCCACGGCCACTGCGTGGGCGCGTGCGGGAAGGCCACGCCCAGCAGGGTGCGGGCGAGCGCGCCGAGCGCGCCACCGAGGAAGATCGCGACCAGTTCGCGCCCGTCAGGCCTGGCCACCGGCCACACCCCCGGCCGTGCTCCCGCCGGCCTCGCGGCCGTTGCTCCGCCTACCCACACCGCACCCGTCGTCGTCAGGACCAGGGAAGACTACGCGGGCCCGCGCGCCATCCGGATCTGACGAGCCGGCGGCGCGGGTCGGGCTAGAGGTCGTCGGTGCGCCGCCGCTCCAGGAAGACGGTGTCGCGCCAGACGCCGTGGTGGCGGCCGATGCGTTCGCGCATCCCGAGAGTGCGGAAGCCCGCGGACCGGTGCAGGGCGATGCCGGCCCGGTTCTCCGGGAAGATCGAGGTCTGCAGGGTCCACAGGCCTGCCTCGTCGGCGGCCGTGACCAGCCGGTGGACCAGCGCCTTCCCGACGCCGCGGCCGCGGTAGCCGTCCCCGACGTAGATCGCGGTCTCCGCGACACCGGCGTAGACGGGGCGGCCCGACACCGGCGAGGCCGCGGCCCAGCCGACGACGCGGCCGTCGAGCTCGGCGACCCAGCGGTGCCCGGGCAGCCAGCTGCGGTCCAGGGTGCGCCGGTCGGGCACCTCGGTCTCGAAGGTGGCGTTCCCGGTGGCGATGCCCTCGGCGTGGATGCGGCGCACGTCGGTCCAGTCGGCTGGGTCCATGGCGCGGACGGTGACGTCGGCGGGCAGGTCGGTGGGGCAGCACGGGCGCGGCCCGAGCATCCCCATCACCGCGTCCGCGGCGTGCGGGAGCCCGGTGCAGCAGGCCGGGTTGACCGACACGAGGGTCGCGGTGCCCTCCTTGCGCAGCCGCACGAACCCGACGTCGGCGAGCTTGCGCAGGTGGTGCGAGCAGGTGGACTGGCTGATCCCGAGCCGCTCGGTGAGCGCCCCGACGGTGGTCTCCCGCCCGGCGACGGCCACGGCGTGCAGCAGCCGCACCCGCATCGGCTCGGCCAGGCAGGCGAACCACTCCGCATACGTCGCCGCGTCCGCCGGCGCGAGCTGCGCCGGCTGGAACGCCGACTCCTCCGGTGGCACCACCGACAGCGGCAGGGACGCACTCATGCCGCCCAGTATCGACGCACATCGATGGTTGCGTCAATCGATGTCGGTCGATACAGTCCGGCCCCATCAATCGACGCACATCGATGGAGGGCTCATGGACGAGGTGCTGCCGGTCGTGGTGGTGGGTGCCGGGCCGGCCGGGTTGGCCGCGGCGGCGCAGCTGGTGGAGCGGGGCCTGCCGCCGCTGGTGCTGGAAGCCGGGCCGGTGGCGGGGACGGCGGTGCGCGAGTGGCACCACGTGCGGCTGTTCTCCCGGTGGGCCGAGCTCGTCGACGCGGCGGGGGAGAAGCTGCTGGCCCCGATGGGGTGGCGGGCGCCGGATCCGGACCGCTACCCGACCGGGCAGGAGTGGGCCGAGCAGTACCTGCAGCCGCTGGCCGACGCGCTCGGTGAGCGGGTCCGGTACGGAGCGCGGGTCGTCGGCGTGGCCCGGCGCGGGTGGGACCGGGTGGTCGACGTCGCCCGGGCGTCCGAGCCGCTGACCGTGCGGGTGGAGACCGTCGCAGGGGAGGAGCGGATCAGCGCCCGGGCGGTGATCGACGCATCCGGTACCTGGGGGTTGCCCAACCCGCTGGGTGGGGACGGGCTGCCGGCCCTCGGGGAGCCTGCCGCGGCGGACCGGATCGGCTACCGGGTGCCCGATCTGACCGATCCGGGCGTGCGGGCGCGCTACGCGGGGAGGCGGATCGCGGTGGCCGGTAGCGGGCACTCGGCCCTGACCGCGCTCGTCGCCCTCTCCGAGCTGGCCGGCGAGGTGTCCGGGACGCGGGTGGTGTGGCTGCTTCGTCGCGGGGAGATCGGCAACGCGTTCGGCGGTGGTGCGGCCGACCAGCTGCCGGCCCGCGGAGCGCTCGGGCGGCGGGCCGCCGAGGCGGTCGCCGCGGGGCACATCCGCACGGTGACCGGGTTCCGCACCGCCGCGGTGGAGCGGGACCCCGCCGGGGCCGACCGGCTGGTGCTGGAGTCGTTCGACGGGGTGCGGCTGGACCCGGTGGACGAGGTCCTGGTGCTCACCGGGTTCCGGCCGGACCTGAGCTTCCTGTCCGAGGTCCGGCTGGACCTCGACCCGGTGCTGCAGGCCCCGCGGGCACTGGCGCCGCTGATCGACCCGAACGTGCACTCCTGCGGCACGGTGTACCCGCACGGCGCGCGGGTGCTGGCCCAGCCCGAGCCGGACGTGTACCTGGTCGGCATGAAGAGCTACGGGCGGGCGCCGACGTTCCTCTCGCTGACCGGCTACGAGCAGGTCCGCTCGGTGGTCGCCGCGATCGCGGGGGACCGGGAGGCCGCCGAACGGGTCGAGCTGGTGTTGCCCGAGACCGGCGTCTGCTCGGGTGCCGGCGTGCTCGCCGCCCCCGCCGACCTCGCCGCCCCCGCCGATCGGGTCGGCCCGGGCGAGGTCTCCGGGCGTTGTTGTGGCCCGGCGGCCGCGCAGCGCTGACGGTCTCGCTGAACCACCACGGCCGCCGTCGGTGACGTCGCGGCCGCGGTCGGAATCACCTCGGGGATACCCACGCTGCCGGATCCGGCAGGAGCCCGGGGAGTACCTCCCCGGGCTCGCCTGCGGCCACGAGCCGGCCCGCGCGCAGCAGCAGGCAGTGGTCGGTCCGCGCCGCGACGTCCGGGTCGTGGGTCACGCGCACGACCATGGTGCCGGCGGCGGCGGTCCGGGCGAGCTCGGCGTCGGGCCGCCGGCGCCCGCCCGCACCACCACGGTCACGGGGAATCCTGCTGACCGGCCCGTGCGGCGTCGCGTGATCAACTGTGAGGTCGTCTCAGGGCGCGAGCCCTAGCGTCGGCGTCGGGCCGGGACGAACCCGGGCCGGGAGGGGACGCGATGACGCAGGCCGACACCGTCGAGCTCGGCGCGAGGTTCTTCACCGACCCGCACGAGCTGTACCGGACGCTGCGCCGGGAGGCACCGGTGACGCCGGTGATCGCCCCGGACGGCCTGCGGGCGTGGGTGGTCACCCGCTACGAGGATGCCCGGCCCGCGCTCAGCGACCCGCGGCTGTCCAAGGACACCTCGCGGTTCCACGAGAACGGCCCCATCGGTTTCCTGGACCGGCACATGCTGAACAGCGACCCGCCGGACCACACCCGGCTGCGCAAGCTGGTGAGCCGGGCGTTCACGGTGCGGGCGATCGCCCGGATGCGCCCGCGGATCGAGGAGATCGCGCAGGGGCTGGCCGACCGGATGGCGGCGAAGGCCGGGCGAGACGGCGTGGTCGACCTGCTCGACGAGTTCGCGTTCCCGCTGCCGATGACCGTGATCTGCGAGCTGCTCGGGGTGCCGGACGGCGAGCGCGACGACTTCCGCGCCTGGTCGAACACCATCCTGTCGGAGGCGCCCCAGCACGAGCACGAGGCGGCGGCCGCGGCGATGGCGGACTTCCTGTCCCGGCTCGTCGCCGAGAAGGGGGCGCGCCCCGGCGAGGACATGCTCTCGGCCATCGTGAGGGCGTCGGAGGACGGCGACACGCTGTCGGCGGGGGAGGCCACGTCGATGGCGTTCCTGCTGCTCGTCGCCGGGCACGAGACGACGGTCAACCTGATCGGCAACGGCGCGCTCGCCCTGCTGCGCCACCCCGGCCAGCTCGCCGTGCTGCGCGCCGACCCGGCGCTCGTCCCGAACGCGGTCGAGGAGTTCCTGCGCTTCGACGGCCCGGTCAACCTGGCCACCTTCCGCTACACCACCGAGCCGGTCGAGATCGGCGGAACGACGATCCCGCAGGGCCAGGTCGTGCTGGTCTCGCTGGTCTCGGCCAACCGCGACCCCGATCGCTACGGTGATCCGGGCGCGCTGGACGTCACGCGGAACGCGGCCGGGCACATCGCCTTCGGCCACGGGATCCACCACTGCCTGGGTGCCCCGCTGGCCCGGCTGGAGGGTGAGATCGCCTTCCGCACCCTGCTCGACCGCTTCCCCGGGCTCGCGCTCGCCGGCGAGCCCGCGACGCTGGCCTGGCGGCGCTCGACCCTCATCCACGGCCTGACCCGCCTGCCCGTCCACCTCTGAGCGACCGGGCGCCGGGAGCGCGCGCCACCGCCCTGGTGCGGGGAGGTGGCGCTCGCCGAGCCCGCCGTGGGCGTCCTCGATGACGCTTGCCGATCTCCCGGGGGGCGACGCGGCGTATCATTACACGATTACAGCGGGGTGCACCCCGGAGGAGGGGACGGGAGCCGATGAGCCTTCGCCAGTTCGAGTACGCCCTGGCCGTCGCCGCGGAGGGCTCGGTGACGGCGGCGGCGGAGCGGCTGCACGTCGCCCAACCGTCGATGTCCCAGCAGATCCGCAACCTGGAGCGGGACCTCGGCGTGACGCTGTTCACCCGCACCCCGACCGGACTGGTGCCCACCGTGGCCGGCCGCGCGTTCCTGCGGGAGGCGGAGGTCGCGGTGAACGCGGCACGGCGGGCGCGGGCGACGGCGCGGGCCGGTGCCGACGACCTGGTGGGCGAGCTGGTCGTCGCGGCGCAGATGGGCTTCGGCACCCGGCAGCTGCCGGGTGCGCTGAGCGCGCTGCGGCGCCGCTTCCCGCGGGTGGAGGTCACCGTCTTCGAGGAACCGAGCTCCGCCGAGCTGGACCGGCTGTGCCGACGGGGCGTGCTGGACCTCGCCCTGATGGCGAAGTGCGAGCGGCCCCCCGCCGGCGCCCACCGCCTCGGCGACGAGGAGTTCGTCGTGGTGCTGGGCGCCGGGCACCCGCAGCTCGCCGCGGACCGGGTCGAGCTGCGCGCGCTGGAGGGGGAGTCGTGGGTCAGGTTCGACCGCGACAGCGCGCTCGACGCCGTGCTGCTGAACGCGCTGCGGGACGACGACCCGGCCCCGAGCACGGCCGCCCGGGTCTCGCAGACGGCAACGGCCGTGCGCTGGGCCGCCGACGGGCTGGGGGTGACGCTCGTCCCGGCCTCCGCGGTGCCCCACGGTTACGAGCACCTCGTGCGTCCGGTGTTCCCTGCCGTGTCCCAGCCCGTCATCGCCGTGGTCCGCCCCCACGCCGGCCCGGCGGAGACGGCCCTGCTCGACCTCCTGCGCCACGAGACGTGGCACGAGGCGGCCGCTCCCATCTCACTGGTGTCCTGACCCGCGCTCGCCCACCCGGGTCCTCCCGACGGCTTCTCAGAGTTGCGTGCGGCCGCCGTCGACGGCGAATTCCGCACCCGTGGTGTAGGTGGCGTCGAAGGCGAGGAATGCGGCCGCCCTGGCGAACTCGTCGGGGGTGCCGAAACGCTGCATGGGGTTGTCCGCGATCACCTGCGCCGTGAACTGTCCGGCGGCCTCTTCGGTCATCGTCTTCTCCAGGATTCCCGTGTCGATGGGACCGGGGCTGATCGCGTTGACCCGGATTCCGCGGGGGAGCAACTCGCGGGAGAAGCTGCGGGCCATCGAGCGGAGCGCCGCCTTGCCGGCCGCGTAGACGCTGGTGTCCAGCATTCCGATGGCGTTCGCCGCCGAGGTGGTGAGGACGACACCCGCGCCCGTGCTCAGCAGCGGGGCGAGCTTCTGCACGGTGAAGAAGGCGCCCTTGACGTTGATCGCGAACAGCTCGTCGTAGGCCTCCTCGGTCGTCGACTCGAAGGGCGTGGTGGCTGCGATGCCGGCGTTGACGAACAGGGCGTCGAGCGTGCCGAGTTCGCCCTTCACCCGGTCGGCCAGAGCGTCCAGGTCGGACACCGAGGCGACGTCGCCCCGTACGGCCAGCGCGTTCTCGCCGAGGTCCCGCGCGGCATCGAGCGTGGCCTGCGAACGACCGGTGATCACCACCCGGGCTCCGCCGTCCACCAGCAGCTTCGCCAGCGCGAACCCCATGCCGGCGCCACCGCCCGTGATCACTACGTTCTTGTCGCCGTACGTTCCCGTCTTGTCGTCACCCACGGGGGTACTCGCCGCCGTCCACGCCGACGACCTGCCCGGTCAGCCAGCTCGCCCGGTCGGACACGAGGAACAGCACCGCGTGGGCGATGTCGTCGGGCCGCCCGTCGCGCCCCAGCGGAGGGGTACCGACCGCGCCCGGTCCCACGCCCAGGCTCTCCCAGTGCTTCCGCGTCGCTTCGCCGCCGGGGGTGGCGGTTCTGCCCGGGCTCACGGTGTTGACCCGGACCCCGGAGGGCGCCAGCTCGGCGGCGAGTCCCCGGCTGTAGTTCTCCAGCGCCACCTTCGCCGCCTGGTAGTGCAGGAACGGGGGCGCCGGGGGGACGACCGCGGCGGTGGACACGTGCACGATCGCCCCCGAACGCCGCTCCCGCATCCCCGGTGCCAGCAGCGCGTTCAGCCGCACCGACGACAGGAAGTTCAGGTCCAGCGCGTCCTGCCACTCCTCGTCCGGGATGGCCAGGCCGGACGGGTGCGGTCGCGCCCCGCCCACGTTGTGGACCAGGATGTCCACCCCACCGAGCGCCTCGTGGGCGGCCGCGGCGAGCGCCTCCGCACCGGCCAGGGTCCGCACGTCGGCCGCCACGAACGCGGCGCCCTCCGGCACCGTGCTCGTCGCCGACCTGGCGGTCGCGAGCACCTCGGCGCCGGCGTCCAGGAGTCGGCGCACGATGGCCGCCCCGATTCCGCGAGAACCACCCGTGACCAGGGCGCGCTTTCCGGTGAGCTCGCGCGTTCCCGATCCGTTCTCGACCGTGGTCATGCCACCAGTCCTTTCGATTGTGTGTAGGCGCGCTCGACGAAAGGATCGACCGGCGCGGCGCAGATCTCCGAAGAATTCGCGGGGCGCGCATCTCGTCGAGCCGTTCCACGCTACGTCCGGAAAGGGATGGGAGGCAAAGACGAGATGTCAGCAGGCGGTATAGGGCTTTCCTATGGCGCTGCGGCCCGGCGGGTTCTCAGCGTCCCGCCGCGCCGCGGCGACCCGCCTGCGGTGTCCACCACGGGTGTGGGATGGGTACGGTCCGGGGGCCCGGGCAGGCCGGCGCCTGCCGGGCATGTCCAGCGACCGACGCCGCGAGCGAGGGGGAACCACATGGGAACGGATGACCTCTCGAAACCCTGGGCCATCCACGGTGATCCGGACCGCCTCGTCGAGGCGGCCGCAGCGCTGCGCAGGGCCCGACCGGAGGACGTCTTCGGGAGCCGCTACCCCGGGGAGTACGTCATGTCGGCGGTCGCCCGGCTGCTCGACTCCCTCGCCCATGAGATGCGCGAGACGGACGGCCTCGGTCACGACGTCGTGTCGGCGGCGACCGAGCTGTCCGAGCACGTGATCGCCTACGTCCCCCGGCCCGGGGGCCAGCGGTGACCCGCTACGTGATCGACGCCCCGACCTTCTGCACGTGGTCGCGCACGACGTCCCGGTCGGTGCGGGGCACCAGGTCGTCGCCCCCCACCTCATCCGCTCCCACGCGCTGGCGCTGCTGCTCGATGCCGTGCGTCGCGGTGACCTCTCCGAGCGGGAGGCGCTCCGGCACCACGAGCGCCTCACCGAGCTGAAGATGCGCCTGCTCGGTGACCGGGTGTCCCGCCGCACCGCGTGGAAGATCGCGCGTGAGCAGGGCTGGGAGTCGACGTACGACGCGGAGTACGTCGCCGTCGCCAGGCTCCAGGCCGACGCACTGGTCACCGTCGAACCGCGGTTCGCGGCGAAGGCGAAGGCGAAGGACCTCGTGCCGCTCGCCCCCCTCGAGGCGCTCACCGCCGACCCGCCGAGGTGAGGACGGATCGTCCAGCGGCGACCGGGTCAGCGGCGACCGGCGGAGGCCTGGTGCAGGACGCGCCTGGCGCGGCGGGCCGCGGTGGCCACCCGCCCGGGCCGGAGGTGGAGGGTGTCGGTGGGCAGGCGCCGCGCGCGCAGCGCCGCCCGGGTGGCCGCGGCGTCGTAGGGGTCGGCGAAGAAGTGCACCCGGGCGCGGTCGAGGTCGAGCAGGGCGAAGCGGGCCCGCGGAACGCGCTCGCGCTCGCGCGACTGGCCGACCGAGCCGGGGTTGACCAGGTACCGCTCGTCCGGTGCGAGCGGCAGCGCCGCGGATCCCGGGGGAGCGTCGGCGGGGAACACGGTGCCGGCGTGCGCCCCGGCGAGCCAGTGGCGGTGGGTGTGGCCCAGTACGAGGAGCCGCCCGCCCGGTAGCGACCGCAGCAACGCCGCCGCCCGCTCGTCCGTCCGGACGTACTCCTCGGGGTCGTCCGGCGATCCGTGGGCGAGGGCGATCCCCGCGACGGTCGTCGTGAGCGGCAGTGCGGCGAGGTAGGAGCGGACGTCGGGCCGCACGGCGCCGCGGGTCCACGCGATGGTGCGGCGGGCGAGCCAGCCCGCGCGCGTCACCGGCAGGGACCCGAGGAGCATCAGCTCGTGGTTCCCGGCCACGCAGGTGGGCTCGAGCTCGGCCACCGTCTCGACGCACTCGTTGGGGTGCGGGCCGTAGCCGACCAGGTCGCCCGCGCACACCCAGGCGTCGACGCCCTCGGCGCGGAGCCGGGTGATCGCCGCCCGCAGCGCGAACAGGTTCGCGTGGACGTCGCTCAGCAGTCCGATCCGCATCCCTCACCCCGAGCCGGTGGTCGACGAGCGACTGCGCCCTTGACCCGGACCGCGGCCATGCCGAGCAGCGGCCCCGGGTCGTCCCACTTCCAGACCCCGGTGACCGGCCGGGTGCGCCACAGCCAGGAGAGCCACTCCGTCATCGGGACCCCGTGGGCGCGGGCGGCGAGGACGTCCTTGGGGTGCACCCAGTCGACGTCGCCACCGGTTCTGCCGCACCGGGGCCGCGGGCGGCCGGTGAGATCGGCGTGCACGATGGCCGGGAGGTTGACGCCCGCCCGCGCGCCCGGATGGACCCAGAGGGTGAGTCGCGCGTTGATCTCGAAGAGGTACAGGCGCCCGTCGGGGCCGTACTTGAAATCGATCTTCGCAACGCCGCGCAGGTCCAATGCCGTGCAGACCTTTCGGCCCAGTCGCCGGACCTCGGGGTCGTCCATGATCGTCAAGGAGGCGGTGTGGCCGTACTCCACGGGAATCGTCCGGATCTTGCGCCCGGTGAACTCACCCGCGATCTCACCGTTCCCGTCGACGTAGACGTGGTAGCTGACGACCGCGGTCTCCGGCCCCGGAATGCTCTCCTGGGCGATGGCGGGCTTGCTCAGCCCGCGCAGCCGCGGCCAGACCTCCAGCAGCTGCTCCTTGCTGTCGATCCGGATCGCCTTGGTGTTGCTGCCCACCGCCTCGACCCACGTGCGGTCGCGGGCCGTCGGCTTGACGATCAGCGGCAGCCCGAGGTCGAGGAGCTCGTCCGGCGGCTCCGGCCGGCAGACGTCGAGGACGACCGTCGGAGGCACCGGCAGCGAGCGGGCCGTGGCCAGCGCGGCGAACCTCGCCTTGTCCTCCATGGCCTCGACCAGCGCGGCGTCCGGTACGGCGAACCGGAAGCCCTCGGCGAGCCGGCGGCGGTGCCGGGACACGAAGACCATCGGCTGGTCCGAGCAGTACAGGAGCACGGGCGGGCTGGACTGCTGCCGGGCGAACCGCACGAGCCGGTCGGCGAGCGCGTCGTCGTGCCGCTCGGCCGGCAGCATCCAGTCCCACGTCATCACGTTGCGGGCGTAGCGCGACCACCGGGCCGGGTCGCCGGTGGGCGTCACGACCCCGACCGGGATGCCCCCCATCGCCAGCGATCGGACGACCTCGATGACGCGTGCCCCCAGCACCACGGCCATGGGCGTTTCTGCCACGCGCCATTCCCCCGTTCACGACGAAATAGGGCGAAACTCGGAGCCGCCTCGCCGGGGCGAATCCGGACATTTCGACCGGCCATTGGTCTTACGGTTCTCAGTAAGATCGCAGGCGCGCTCGACATTACCGGACCTTCTCCGAATTACACCGGTCTATCCGGGCAGCGGCGCCATCCGTTACTCGCCCGGGTGGTTCCGGTGGCGGGTGCGATCACTACCCACGGCCCGCCTCCCGCTCGTAGGCTGCGGGGCATGTCTCGGGTCAACGACGTCGGCGGGCAGTCCGGCTTCGGGCCGGTCGCCGTCGAAGGGGACGAGCCGCCGTTCCACGCCGACTGGGAGGCGCGGGTCTACGCGCTCAACGTCGCGATGCTGCGGAAGGGCGTCTACAACCTCGACCAGTTCCGCGACGCGATCGAGCGGATGCCGCCCGCCGAGTACCTCGCGGCGTCCTACTACGAGCGCTGGCTGCACGCCGTCGAGACGCTCACGGCGTCCGCGCGCCATGGCTGATCCCCGGTTCGCGGTGGGCGACCGCGTGCGCACGAGCACGGTGGACCCGCCCCACCACACCCGCCTGCCCCGCTACGCCCGCGGCCAGGTCGGCGAGGTGGTGGACGTGCAGGGGGCGTGGCCGCTCGCCGACGACCGGGCGCGCGGGTTCACCGACCCGCGCGTCGAGGCGGTGTACATGGTTCGCTTCCCGGCGGCCGACCTGTGGGGCCCGCCCGGCGGGCACTGGGTGCAGGTGGAGCTGTGGGAGTCCTATCTGGAGGTCGTCTCATGAGTGGCAGTCATGCGAGCTCCGAGGTCGCGGTGCGCGTCCGCCGGTTGGAGGAGCAGCTGATCGACGCCGGGCTGACCAGCGACGACCAGCTCGACGCCATCATCGGGCGCGTCGTGTCGGGCTCGCCGGCGAACGGCGCGCGCGTCGTGGCGCGTGCGTGGGCCGACCCGGCCTTCCGAGAACGACTGCTGACCGACGCGAACCGGGCGCTCGAGGAGCTCGGCCTTTCCATGAGCGGTGGCCCGCAGCCGCAGCGGTTCACCGTGGTCGAGAACACCCCCACCACGCACAACGTGCTCGTCTGCACGCTGTGCTCGTGCTACCCGATCGCCCTGCTCGGGCCCTCGCCGTCCTGGTACAAGAGCGAGGCGTACCGGGCGCGCGTCGTCCGGGAGCCGAGGGCGGTGCTGGCCGAGTTCGGCCTCGAGCTGCCCGCCGGCACCGAGATCGTCGTGCACGACACGAGCGCGGAGAGCCGGCACATGGTGCTCCCGATACGACCCGACAGCACCGCCGGGCTGGACGAGTCCGAGCTGGCCGAGCTGGTCACCCGGGAAGGGCTGATCGGCACCGCAGCGGTGTAGGAGCGCCGGTGCAGACCAAGGTCACGACGCGTAACGCCGGTAACCGAGCGGCGGTGGTCGTCGCTCCACAGTCTGCCCATCCTCGACGACGTTGATCCTTCATCCGGACCGCCGCGACCAGCCGTCTGCCCGCGAGCGGTCTCGCCGCCACGTGGTGGCGCGGCTGGCGACGTTCCCGGGCGCGCCGCTGACCCCGGCCGAGGTGGAGGACCTGCGGCGCGCCGCGCGCTGAGCCGGATCCTCACACCGAGCGGGGGGCGCGGCGCCTGCGGGGGGCCGCGGAGCGGGGTGGCTGGGCGCGCATGTGGTCGCGCACGCGGCTCATGATGTCGCCGAGGTGGCGCACGTCGTCGTTCGACAGCGGGTCGACCAGCAGGCGGCGGACGACCTGGACGTGGCCCGGCAGGATGCGGCGGACGAGGGCCAGGCCCTCCTCGGTGATGGTCACCAGGGTGGCGCGCTCGTCGTCCACGCTGGGGCCGCGGGTGATGAGCCCGGCCTGCTCCAGCAGCCCGGCCTGGTAGGTCAGGCCGCTGCGGCTGTAGACGACGCCGTCGGCGAGCTGCGTCATCGTCAGGCTGCGGGCCTCGGCGAGGCGGGCCAGGAGCTGGAACTGCACGTAGCTGAGGCCGCCCTCGGCGCGTAGGTGCTGTTCCACGTGGTGCTGGAGCAGGCTGGCGGCCTCCGCGAACGCGAAGTAGGCCCCCAGCTGCTGGGGTTCGAGACCCTGGCCGGTCATCCGTACATCATTCCTCAGGCCCACTTGCTTCGAAGTCGAAGCACTGTGTCGACCGTCACGTACGGGAAGTTGTGCTTCGAAGTCGAAGCAAGGTACCGTCGGCATTGTGCTTCAACTTCGAAGCAAAGGCGAGGGAGAGATCATGAAGGCAGTGCGTTACCACGTCCACGGCGACAGCGACGTGCTGGTCCTGGAGGAGGTGGACCGCCCGGTCGCGGGGGCCGGAGAGGTGGTGCTGCGGGTGGCCGGTACCGCTTTCAACCTCCTGGACGCCGCGATCCGCGCGGGCTTGCTGCAGGAGGTGTTCCCGGTGGCGCTCCCCCACGTGCCGAACTACGACGCGGCCGGCGTCATCACCGAGGTCGGTGAGGGCGTGTCCGGATGGACTGTCGGGGACGCGGTCGTGGCGTTCCTGCCGCCGGCTGCGCCCGGCGCTGCGGCCGAGTACGCCGCCGTGCCCACCGAAGTGCTCTCGGCGGCCCCCCGCACGGGCGAGCTCGCCGACGCAGCGGCTCTGCCCTCGGTCGGGCTCGCGGCCTGGCAGGCGCTGTTCGAGCACGCCGGCTTGAAGCCGGGTCAGAGCGTCCTCATCGACGGTGCGGGCGGCGCGGTGGGCGGGTACGCCGTCCAGCTCGCCGCGCAGGCCGGTGCCACCGTGACCGCAGCCGCAGGAGCACGCAGCCGCGACCGCGTCCGCTCCTACGGAGCAGCCCGGATCGTCGACCACACCGCCGCCCCCGTCCCGGCCTCGCTGGCCGGGCAGCGGTTCGACGTGGTGCTGCACCTGGCGCCCACGAGCCCGGACCTGGTGCCCACCGGCCCCGAGGAAGTCGCGCAGCTGGTGGACCTGGTCGCCGACGGCGGGGTGTTCGTCAGCACAACCACATCCGGCCCGGAAGACCCCGGGCGCGGGGTGCGGGCCGTGCGGATCTTCACGCGCAGCGATGCCGGCCAGCTCGCCGGGCTGGTCGCCCGCATCGACGCCGGAGACCTGCAGATCCACGTGGCGGAACGCCGGCCGCTGACCGACCTGGCCGCCGTCCACCGTGAGGCCGCCGCCGGACGCCTGGCCGGAAAGACCGTCCTCATCCCCTGAGCTCGTTCCGAGGAGAACCGTGTCCTTCACACTCGACGCCGAGGTCGCCGCTGCGTTCGCCCCCTTCGCCGCCGAGGCGGCCGGCAGCACGCCGCCGGTCGGCGACGTCGAGACCCGCCGCGCCACGCTGAACGGTGCGTTCGACTGGCCGCCGCCCGGCGGGTCTCCGCCGGCCGCGTCCGGGTACTCGCCTCGCTGTGACCGGTCGTCAGGGTGCCGTGCCCACGTCCAGGTTCAGGACGACGCACTCCGCGAAGACCACCCCGGCGCCACCCGGCTCAGTCGGACTCGTCGTCCTGGAGCTGGTCGGGCGAGACCGCGTTGACGCCCAGCACGCCGGGCAGCTCCGTGAGCTCCGCGGCGAGCTCGTCGAGACCGCCGGTGCCGCGCAGCTCCACGAGGACCGCGACGGAGTCGGGCACCCGGTCGCCTGCGCCCGCCCCCTGCCGGACGTCGTGGCGGGTGGCGAAGCGGGCCACGACCCACCCGCGCTTCGTGCAGCACGCCAGCACGTCGCGGAGGAGCCCCCGGCCGTCCTGGTAGGTCACCTCGATCAGCTGCGACTGCGGCCGGGACTGCTGGATCCGCGTGCTGAGCGGCGTGAGGCCGTAGACGACCAGGAAGTAGCCCGCCGTGGTGGCGGCGGCCAGCACCAGCAGCCCGGCGCCCGCCGCCATCCCCACGGCCGTGGTCAGCCAGACCGCGGCCGCCGTCGTCAGCCCGCGCACCGCGTCCCGCTTGACGAAGATCAGCCCGCCCCCGATGAACCCGATGCCGGACACGATCTGGGCCGCGACGCGGGAGGGGTCCAGCACGGTGTGCTCGCCCAGTACGTCGGTGAACCCGTACTTGGACACCAGCATGATCAGCGCGGAGCTGAACCCGATGAGGGTGTGGGTGCGCAGGCCTGCGCTCTTGCGCCGCAGCTCCCGCTCCAGGCCGATGAGCGCCGACAGGACGAGCGCGCTGCCCAGTTCCAGGATCTGGGTCCAACCCTGGCCGGTCGGTTCGATGAGCAGTGGTCCCACGCCGTGACGGTAACCCGATCGCCGGGCCCCCACCCGGGCGAGCGGGCCGATCAGCCGCGCGCCGAGGGCTGCCACACCTCGCGCACGTCGAGGTTGTGGAACGTCGGCGGTGCGTCGCAGAGCTTCGCGAGGCGCGCCGCGAACTCGCCCGTCTCGGGCCGGTTCGAGTTCTCCATCGCGGCCTCGTACGAGTCGAACTCGACGATGTTCAGGTAGACGCCGGGGCGGTCCCGGTCGGCGGTGATCGTCCCCCGCAGGGGGCTGGACGGGCTGCCGTCGTCGAGGCGGGCCCGGATCTCCTTCCCCAGTGCCTCGATCTCGTCGAACCGGGACGTCTGCATCTCGATGATCTGGATGAACCCGCCCATGGCACCTACTCCTTCTTCGCGGCCCATACGGACGCGCCGTGCCAGTCGATCGCCACGACCGGCTCGTCGCCCACCACCCACGCGTCGTGCCCGGGCGGCAACGACGTGATCTCGCCGGGACCGGCATCGAGCTCGGTGCCGTCCGCCATCACGACGTGGACGCGCCCGCTCACCTGGTACTGCTGGTGCGGGGCCATGCACAGGTCGGTGCCGGCCACGGGCTTCACGTCGTTGGACCACCTCCACCCCGGCTGCAGGGAGATCCGGCCGATCTGCGCACCGCCGGCGAGGTTCACCAGCTCCATCCGCCAGTTCGTGCCCTCGCGGACCTCGTCCGGGTCCTCGAACGACACGTGTTCCACGGGTTGGGTAGCCGTCATGACGGGCCTCCAGATGTGCATCCGCCGTCGGAGGGCGGCCGAACCTACGCCCGGGACGAATCGCCGGGCAGCAACCGAACGGGTGGATTACCGCAGGTCAGGAGGCGATCACCTGGGGCGACGTCACCTTGAGGTGCGCGTTGGCCCACCGCATCTGGCGCAGCGTCTGCGGATGGCAGTCGGCGGCGAGCTCCACCAGCGGCTGTTGCTTCATCGCCTGCGCGGCCTGGGCGAGCAGCTCCCAGTCCAGCGACACCCCCGTCGCCTTGCGGTGGACGCGGCGCAGGTCAGCGAGCAGCAGCAGGCCGGAGGCGGGCCTGCGGGCGAGCGCCTCGCCCGCCTTCCTCGCGAGACCGCCGACGCCGGGCAGCTCCCAGCGCGGCTGCGGGTTCAGCCGGACGCCGTGGTCCCGGCCGGCCTCGGCGAGCCGGCGGACGTGCTCCTGCGACCACCCGGCCACGTCGCGGGCCACGTGGAAGATCTCGTGGTCGGCGCGGTGCCGGTCGGCGACGGCGAGCAGGTCGCGGGCCAGGCTCGTCTCGGAGCGGTGCAGCTCGCGCAGGACGAGGCGCAGCTTGCTCATGAGGCACCTCCGACGGTGGTCGCGGGACGCGCACCCGCGTCGCCGGGCGTCCGCGGTGCCGGCACCGCGCTCCCTGCGCCGGCGACGCGCGTCAGCCGGGCCGCCGCGGTCTTGAACAGCGGCTGCTTGGACGCCGGGTCCCAGTCGGTGGGCGTGAGCTCGTTCGCGGCGCGGCCGGGCCCGCCGTCCGGGCCGGAACCGGTCGTGTCCCAGTACCCGTAGTGGAAGGGGACGAAGAGCACGCCCTCGCGGATGGCGCCGACGCGGACCCGCGCCCTGATGGCACCGCGCGGCGTGGCGACCTCCGCCATGTCGCCGTCCGCGACGCCGAGCCGCTGCGCGTCCGCCGCGGAGCACTCGACCCAGACCTCCGGTGCCGCCGCCTGCAGCTGCGGGACGCGGCCGGTCTTCGTCCGG
Source organism: Pseudonocardia adelaidensis (assembly GCF_039543345.1). NCBI lineage: Bacteria > Bacillati > Actinomycetota > Actinomycetes > Pseudonocardiales > Pseudonocardiaceae > Pseudonocardia > Pseudonocardia adelaidensis. The sequence continues at coordinate 58,353 of NZ_BAABJO010000026.1, forward strand.
GTGTGGAAGTGGTAGATGGTGCGGCCGGTCGTCAGCACCAGCGGGAACTCGTCCCCGGGCGGCTCGTGCGGCGGCAGGTGCTCGGCGGCCTTGAGGATCGCCTTCGCGTCCGGGTTCAGCGCTCGGTACTCGGTCTCCTCCAGCGGCGCCCCGGTGACCAGGTCGCGGCCGTAGCTCTCGCAGTACTCCGGCGCGCTCCAGAACCGGCCGTCGGTGTAGAGCCGCTCCGTGCCGTCCGGGTTCTCGGCGGTGCACGGCCACTGGATGCCCGACGGCGCGTCCCGCAGCCTCGCGTGGGACAGCCCCGAGTAGTCGCATGGCCGGCCGGCGCTGCACGCCGCCCACGCGTCGAAGGCCGACTCCGCGTCGTGCCACTGCGGGAACGGGTGGCCGTCGTTGTCGCGGAAGTCCATGCGCCGCGCGTAGTCGAGGAAGATGTCGAGGTCGGGGCGCGCCCGGCCGGGCGGGTCGACGGCCTTCTCGGAGAGGTGCACGGTGCGGTCGGCGTTGGTGAGGCACCCGGTCTTCTCGCCCCACGTTGCGGCCGGCAGGACGACGTCGGCCAGCTGCGCGGTCTCGGACGGGAAGATGTCCTGCACCACGAGGAAGAGGCGCCGCTGCGACAGGATGCGCCGGATCCGGGCGAGCTCGGGCATCGACACGGCCGGGTTGGTGCCGCTCACCCAGAGCATGCGGATGCTGCCCTGCTCCGCGTAGCGGAACATCTGCATGGCGTGCGTCGGCGGGGCCATGTGCGGGATCTGCGCCTGGTCGACGTTCCAGTGCCGGGCGATGTCGGCGACGTGCGCGTCGTTCTCCCAGTTCCGGAAGCCGGTCAGGTCACCGTCGGCGCCGCACTCGCGCGTGTTCTGCGCCGTCGGCTGGCCGTTCATCTGCAGGATCCCGCAGCCGGGCCGGCCGAGCATGCCCCGGACGAGGTTCAGGTTGTTCACCTGCACGGCCGCCGCCGTCGCCTGGTGGGACTGGTAGAAGCCCTGCAGCACGGTGGACAGCAGCCGCTCCGCCCGTCCGAGCACCCGGGCCGCGGCGCGCACGTCCTCCGGCTCGATCCGGCAGATCCGTGCGACGTGCTCCGGCGGGTAGTCCCGCACGCGCTCCTCGAGCTCGGGGAACCCGACGGTGTGCGCGTCGATGTACTCCCGGTCGATCCAGCCGTTCGCGATCACCTCGTGCAGCAGGCCGTTCATCAGGGCCACGTTCGTGCCGGGCAGTGGCGCGATGTGCACCCCGCCGCTCTCCCGCGCGGCGCGTGCCACCGGGGTCTCCCGGGGATCCACGCAGACGAGGGCGGGCGGGTTCGCGCCCGCCAGCCGGTCGAGGATCCGCATCCACAGCACGGGCTGCGTCTCTGCGGCGTTGTGCCCGAACAGCGCGATCACGTCGGCGTTGTCGACGTCGGTGAAGGAGCCGGGCTGCCCGTCGCAGGCGAAGGTCTCCTTCAGCGCCGCGGCGGCGGTGGCCGTGCACAGCCGCGTGTTCCCGTCCAGGTGGTTGGTGCCGATCGCGCCGCGGGCGATCGCCGCGAGCGTGTAGTACTCCTCGAGGAACAGCTGCCCGGTGGTGTAGAAGCCGATCGCGGACGGCCCGCGCTCGCCGAGCAGGCGCTTCGACGCGGCGACGACGCGGCCCATCGCCGTGTCCCAGTCGGTCTCGACCAGCCGCCCGCCCATCCGGACCAGGGGCCGGGTCAGCCGGTCCGGTGACGAGTTCGCCTGCCACCCGTAGAGGTCCTTGGGGCCCAGCCTGCCCCGGTTGACCCGGTCGTCCGCGCTGCCGCGCACCCCGGCGATCCGCCCGTCGGCCACGGCGATGTCCATCGCGTCACCGTTCGAGTGCAGCACCGACGCGCTGCGCGCCCAGCGCTGCACGTCCGCGGGCGCGACGCCGTCGGCGAGGTGCTGGTCGACCCGGGCGGGCCAGGGCTCGCCCCGGCCGTGGGGTGTGCGCTCGCCCCACGGCTGCGCGATCCGGTCCGGCTCCTGCATGGCCCGGGACTACCCGGGATCGGCGCGGGATCACCTACGGCTGTGCCTGGTCCACGACGGGGACCGGGATCCAGTCGAGGTGCTTCCCGATCCGGTCGTCACCGGAGGAGCGGCCGCGCAGCCGGCGGTGGATCCACGGCAGCACGTGCTCGCGGTAGTAGCGGGCCTCGGCGAGGAGCCGTCGCGCCACGGGCGAACCGGAGCTCGCCGCCGTGGCCGCTGGCCCCTCGCCCAGCGCCGCGAGCACGAGCTCGGCCACGCGCTGGTGCCCGGCGGCGTTCAGGTGCAGCCGGTCGGCCGACCAGTACTCGGGGCGGCGGATCTCGGTGTCGTGGAAGACGTCGACGAGCTCCACGCCGTGGGCGCTCGCGAGCGCCGCGACGCCCGCCGTCAGCGCCGCGGCGCGCCGGTGGATCCGGCGCCCGAACGGGAGCCGGTCCGACGGGTCGGCACCGGAGAGCAGCACGAGCCGCACGCCGGCGTCCGCGCAGCGCCGGATCGCCCGCTCGGTGAGGGTGACGAGCCGGCTCACGTCGACGCCCGGCCGCAGCATGTCGTTGCCGCCGCCGTTGAGCGTGATCAGCGTGGGCGCGGGCGTGAGCGAGAGCGCCGCCTCCAGCTGGTCGGTCACGATCGGGGCCAGCAGGCGACCCCGCACCGCGAGGTTGGCGTACCGGACCTCGCCGTCGCGGGCCGCGGCGAGACCCGCCGCCACCCGGTCCGCCCACCCGCGCACCGACCCGTCCGGGAGCTCGTCGCCGACGCCCTCGGTGAAGCTGTCCCCGATCGCCGCGTACCGCACCGCACCTCCTTGCATCCCTGCATGACAACCCCGCCGCCAGTTGACCACGATGGGCGGATGGACCTCGAGTTCGGGCTCTTCGACTGGGTCGACGCGGTGCCGGGGACGTCCGTGGCGCAGGTGTACGACGCCCGGCTGCGCATCCTCGCCGAGGCGGACACCGGCGGCTTCGCCACCTACCACTTGGCCGAACACCACGGCACCCCGCTGGGGCTGGCGCCCTCGCCCGCGGTGTTCGTCGCGGCCGCGGCGCGGGTCACCGAGCGCATCCGGCTGGCGCCCACCACGTTCGTCGTGCCGCTGTACGAGCCGCTGCGGCTGGCCGAGGAGATCGCGATGCTCGACCAGCTCAGCCACGGCAGGCTCGACGTCGGGGTGGGCAAGGGGTCCTCGCCCTACGAGCTCGCGATGTACGGGCTGGACCCGGCGGGGGCGGCGGGCCGGTTCGAGTCGGCCGTGCCGGCCGTCCTCGATGCGCTCGAGACGGGCCGGTTCGGCGACGTCGAGCTGTCCGTGCCGGTGTACCAGCGCCCGCATCCGCCCCTGTGGTACCCGACCTCCAACCCGGCCTCGATCCCGCGGCTCGGCGACCAGGGCTACAACGTGCTCTTCGGGTTCGGCTTCGTGTCCCCGCCGCTCGACGTCGTGCGCGAGCAGAGCCGCACGTTCTTCGCGCGGTTCCGCGCGTCCGAGGCGCGTGGGGCGGCGCGGTGCAGCCTGCCCGGCCGGCCACCGCGGTTCGGGGTGATGCGGCACGTCCTCGTGGCGCCGTCCGACGACGAGGCCCGCGCACTGGCGAAGGCGGCGTTCGCCGACCACTACGCGAGCTTCGCCCACCTCTGGCGTGCCCACGGCGACGACCGGTTCTCGACGGCCCCGGACCTCGACGAGCTGGTCGAGGACCACAAGCTCTTCGCCGGGTCGCCTCAGACGGTGGCGGCGCAGGTCGCCGAGGCCGTGACCGTCGGTGAGCTGAACTACCTCGCCTGCGCCTTCGCCTGGGGGTCGCTGGAGGTCGATGCGGTGCTGCGCTCGCTGCGCCTGTTCCGGGACGACGTCGTACCTGCCGTCAGCTGAGCACCTCCCGGTGGGTCTCGCGGGCCGCGAGCACCGCGGCGAGCGAGACCGCCGAGATCACCGCGTAGTAGCCGACCACCGCCCACACCGATCCGGCGGCCGCGTAGACGGCCGCCGCGATCAGCGGGAAGAGACCCCCGATCACGCCGCCCAGCTGGCGGCTCACGGCGAGCCCCGAGAACCGGCGCGCGGCCCCGCGGAAGAGCTCCGCGAAGAAGCTGGCCTCGGGGGCGAAGATCATCGTCTGGATGAGGGCGGGCGGGATCGCCATCGCCAGCACGATGAGCAGGGAGCTCCCGGTGGCGAGCAGCGGGAAGAACACGAACGCCGTGTAGAGCGCGCCGACGACGAGCGAGACCGCGATCAGGACACGGCGGCCCACGACATCGGAGAGCCGGCCGAAGAGCGGGTTCATCGCGATGCCCACGACATTGCCGATGAGCACGCCGTTCAACATCACCGAGGTCGGGATGCCGAGCTCGCTGCCGCCGTACACGAGTGCGTACACGGTGAAGAGCTGCAGCATGCTGGTCTCGGTGATCACGCAGAGGAACACGGTCAGGCACGCCTTCGGCTCCTCGCGCAGCGCCACCAGCAGCGGGGCCTTCGGCGGGGTCTCCCGGACGGCCATGCTGCTGATGGCACTGCGGAACACCGGCGACTCGTCGATCCGGGTGCGGACGTAGACCCCGACCACCACGAGCACGGCGCTGAGCAGGAACGGAACGCGCCAGCCCCAGGCGAGCGCCTCCTCGGTGGGCATGGTCGCCACGAGGGCGGCCGCGAGCGACGCCAGCACCGAGCCGAGCGCACCGCCGATCTGGATCGTGCCCCCGTAGGCGCCGCGCCTGCCCTGCGGGGCGCTCTCGGTCGCCATGATCGTGGCGCCGACCGTCTCGCCACCGAGCGCGAAGCCCTGCACGCAGCGCAGGAGGGTGAGCAGGATCGGCGCCGCCACGCCGATGGCGGCGTACGTGGGCAGCAGTCCGATGCCCGTCGTGGCGCCGCCCATCAGGACCAGCGTGACGAACATGATCGGCTTGCGTCCGATCCGGTCGCCGAAGTGCCCGAAGACGAGGCCGCCGAGCGGGCGCGCGACGTAGCCGACCGCGAACGTCGCGAGCACCGCGATCGTGCCCACGAGCGGGTCGGCCTGCGGGAAGAACAGGTGGTTGAACGCCACCGGGGCGATCAGGCCGAACAGCAGGAAGTCGAAGTACTCGATCGTGGTCCCGATCGTGCCCGAGACCAGGACCCGGCGCCGCTGCGTCCGGAGCCGGGTGTCGTCCTGGAGCGGCGACCCGGCGGGGCTGTCGATCGTCACCGCTCAGTCCTCGTGCACGACGACGCCGCGGATCAGCCTGCCCTCGTCGAGGTCCTGGTACCCCTGGTTGATCTCGTCGAGGCCGTACCGCCGCGTGATCAGCTCGTCGAGCTTCAACTGCCCGCCCCGGTACATGTCGAGCAGCCGCGGGATGTCGAGCAGCGGGTTGCACATCCCGAAGACGTGCCCCTGGATGCGCCGCTGGTAGCCGACCACCATCCCGTTGGCCGCGAGCTGCACCTGCGTGTCGGTGCTGCGGCCGACCGAGGTGATCGTGACCTGCGCGCCCTTCCCGACGATCGCGGCCGCCTGCGACACGACCTCCGAGGTCAGCACGCCGACGGTGCAGATGGCGTGGTCGGCCAGCTGCCCGCGGGTCATCTCGACGACGGCCTCGTGCGCCTCGGCCGCGTCGGCGAAGGTGTGGGTGGCGCCGAACTCCAGCGCCTTCTCGCGCTTGAACGCCACCGGGTCGACCGCCACGATGTTCCGCGCACCCGCGTGACGCGCCCCCTGCACCGCGTTGGCCCCGACCCCGCCCACCCCGAAGATCACGACCGTGTCGCCGGCCCGCACCCCCGCCGCGTAGACCGACGTGCCCCAGCCGGTGGGGACGCCGCAGCCGGTGAGTGCCGCGACCTCGAACGGGATGTCGTCGTCGATCCGCACGCAGGACGCCTGCGAGACCACCGCGCGCTGCGAGAACGTGCCGAGCATGCAGAACCCGCCCAGGTCGGCGCCCCACTCGTCGTGGAACCGGAACGTGCCGTCGGCGAGCATCCCGGTGACCATCTGGGCGCCCTGGTCGCACAGGTTCTGCCGGCCCGACGAGCAGTAGCGGCACGTCCCGCACGCCGGGATGAACGAGCACACGACGTGGTCGCCGGGCCGCACCCGCGTGACGTCCGGGCCGACGGCCTCGACGACGCCCGCGCCCTCGTGCCCGCCGACGATCGGCAACCGGCACTGCGAGTCGCCCGTGCGCAGGTGCTCGTCGGAGTGGCACATCCCGGAGACGGCGAACTTGATGCGGACCTCGCCCGCGCGGGGCTCGTCGAGCTCGAGGTCCACCAGCTCCCAGGGTTTGCCGGTCTCCCGGATGATGGCTGCCTTCGTGCGCATGGCGCTCCCGTCGTCGCTGCCGGTGGTCGCTGACCAGGCGATTCCAGGGAGCGACGCTAGAAGAGGCCGCGCGGTCGGAGCGATCGACGCATGGCGGCGCGCTCTTACGTCATGCGTCGTACGCGTTCAGCGCCGTCGCCTCCCGGCCGCCCACCGGAGGTCCTCCTGCTCGCGCCTGCGCGCGGCCATGGTGAACGCGGCACCCGACCCGAACATCAGCACACCGGCCAGGAACGCTCCGAAGGCCGCCGGGGCCGGCGGCACACCGACGACGAGCTCCTGGGCCACGGGCCCGGCCGGGCCGGCAGCGAACCCGGAGACGATCACGTACATCCAGCAGGCGAAGCCGGTCAGCGCGACCAGGATCCCCACCAACGCCAGCACCCGGCCGGCGCCCTGGCCCACCACCGGCTCGGCGCGGACGTCGCGGTCGCCGGTGCTGACGTGGAACGCCCGGACGGCGGCCCGGGCGCGTACCTGGTCGGCGAGCCGCAGTCCACCGTGCTTGTCCAGCTTCCGGCGCAGCCCCGCCAGCTCGCGGGCGAACCGGACGTCGTGGCGCGCCACCGCGCCGATCGCCCGGGAGGCCTCCGCGAGGGTGGCGCCGTCGTACGGGTTCTTCGCGAGCTCGGCCGCCGGCCGCGGGCCGAGCCTGCGCGCCACCCTGTCGGTCAGGCGGTCGAGCGTGCCGTCGACGACCCGGTCGGGCACGCGCCGGCCACCCCGAGCCACCGCTGCCGCGAGATACGCGGCGATCACCCCTCCATCGATCACGAACCCACCTCCGCACCGTCCTCCTCCCGAGAGCCGCGAGGGGTGCGGCGTGATACGTGCCGGTGCGCCGCGCCGTGTGGACGACGGCGGGGCGGGCGGTGCCCGTCATCCCAGCGCCGTCATCCCCGCCGACGGGACGGCCACAGCTCCGACCGCGGCCGGGGGAGCTCGGGAGGGCGCTCACCGCCGCTCGCGGAGAGGCTGCGCAGCAGGACGGCCGGATCGCGCCGCTCCGCGGCGGGCCGCCGGGACTGCAGGAAGGCGCGGATGCCCTCCACGAGGTGGGCGACGTCCTGCGGCGGCCTCACGACCAGGCGCAGGAACTGGCTGCTCATCCCGAGCTTGTTGCCGCACTCGCGGACCAGCAACCCGTGCCGGGACAGGAGGTGGTCGCGCAGCTCGCCGCCGTCGATCCCGTCGGCGAGCTTCACGAGCAGGAAGTTGGCCTGCGACGAGAACACGCTGAGCTCGGGCATCCTGGCCAGTTCCACACCCATGCTGAAGCGGTCGCGCGCCAGCAGCCGCAGGCTCTCGTCGTACTCGGCGCGATGCTCGTCGAGCATGAACACGATCGCCTCGGCGAGCGAGTTGAGGTTCCACCTGGGCAGCGCCCGGCGCATCATCGCGGCGAGCCCCGGGTTGGCCACCAGGTAGCCGAACCGGACCCCGTGCAGGCCGAAGTTCTTGCCGAGGCTCTTCAGCACCACGACGTTCGGCCGGATCGCCGCCTCCGCCGCCACCGAGGCGCCCTGCTCCGCATCGACGAAGTCGATGAACGACTCGTCGACCACCACGAGGTCGAGGTCGGTGAGCTCGTCGACGAACCGGAGGACCTCGCGGCGCGGCAGGTAGCTGCCGTCCGGGTTGTTCGGGTTGCACAGGACGGCGACGCGGGAGCCGCGGGAGCGGATGAACGCGACGTACCGGTCGACGTCCAGCTCGAACGCGTCGCGCTCGTGCAGCGGGAACATGTCGACCCGCTTGCCGGTCTCCAGCGGCTGGTCGGTCCACCTCCCGAACGTGGGGACCGGGACGGCGAGGCTCTCGGACACCCACAGGTGGTCCATCCAGGTGATCAGCTCGGTGGAGCCGTTGGACATGACGACCGTGCTCGGGTTGAGCTTCAGCACGCGCGCGAGTTGCGCGGCGATCGTGTCCGTGTCGCTCGGGTAGAACTTCAGGACGTTCTCGAGGTTCCCGGCCAGCCGCTGGAACATGGCCGGTGTCGGGAAGTACGGGTTGCACGGGACGCAGAAGTCGATGAGCCGCCTGCCGCCCTCGCCCATGCGCCGGGACAGCTCGAAGTACGAGGGGCTGTGCGCGGTCTGCTGGAACATCCGCGAGTCGACTCCGTGTCCGTCCGCGCCGCGACCGTCCATGCCCTGGCCGTCCACGCCCTGGCCGTCAATGCCCTGGCCGTCCACGCTCTGTCCGTCCACGCTGTGTCGCACGCGATGCCTCCGGTCGTCCACGATCTTCCAGGTCTGCCCGCACGCACGGACGCGGGAGCGGCCGGGTTCGGGCAGGCGCGGCGCGGTACGTCGAAAGGGGCCGCAGGCGCGCCGAACCGTTCGCCGGCACCGGGGACGGCGGCGCGAGCGGCGTCGCGGCGCGCCGGGCGTCCCGTATCCTCCGGCGGACGGACCCGGAGAGGTCAGGGGAGGCGAGGTGGGCGTGCCCGGCGGCGCTCTCGATCCGTGCGCGCGGTTCTCCGACCGGTGACCGACCTGCGCATCGTCGTGCTCGACGACTACCTCGACGCCGTCACCGGCAGCGCCGACTGGTCGGTGCTGCCCGCCGAGGTCGTCACGATCAACCGGCACATCGCCGGGGAGGACGAGCTCGTCGCCGCGCTGGCCGGCGCCGACGTGGTGGTCGCCACGAGGGAACGGACCCGGCTCGGGAGATCGGTGCTGGAGAAGCTGCCCCGGCTGCGGCTGCTCGTGACCACCGGGATGCGCAACGCCGTGATCGACCTCGACGCGGCCGCCGAGCGCGGCGTGCTCGTCTGCGGGACGCGCGGCAACAAGCGCTCCACCGTCGAGCTCACCTGGGGCCTCATCCTCGCGGTGACGCGGGACATCCCGGGCCAGCAGCGGTCGCTGCGGGAGGGCCGCTGGCAGAGCTCGCTCGGGGTCGGCCTCGGCGGCAGGACGCTCGGCCTGCTCGGCCTGGGTGACATCGGCGGCGCGATGGCGCGGATCGCCCGGGCCTTCGAGATGGACGTCATCGCCTGGAGTGCCCACCTCACCGACGAGCGCGCCGCCGCCCACGGTGCCCGCCGGGTCGAGAAGGACGAGCTCATGGCCCGCGCCGACGTCGTGTCGATCCACCTCGTGCTGAGCCAGCGGACCCGGGGGCTCGTCGGCGCCCGCGAGCTCGGGCTCATGCAGCCCACCGCCTACCTGGTCAACACGTCGCGGGCCGGGATCGTCGACACCGGCGCGCTGGTCGCGGCGCTGCGGGACGGAACGATCGCGGGCGCGGCCGTCGACGTGTTCGACGTCGAGCCGGTGCCCCCGGACGCGGATCTGCTCGGCGCCCCGCGCACCGTCCTGACCCCGCACATCGGCTTCGTCACCGCCGAGGAGTACCGCCTCTTCTACGGCGACGTCGTCGAGGACATCTCCGCCTGGCTGGCCGGTTCCCCGGTGCGGACGCTGAACGACCCGGAGCCGTGACCGGCCGCTGAGCCCGTGCCGGTACCCGCGCACCCTTGCCCGGCCAAAAATTGTCTGACAGTCTGACGGCCAGTTGCCGGTTCGGTGAGAGGAGTGCGATGAAGCACGAGGACGGGGAGGGCCGCCGGGTCGTGGCGTTCGCCACCGGCGTCGGGAACTTCACGGAGTGGTTCGACTTCGCGATCTACGGTTTCCTCGCGGCCACGCTGGGGCGACTGTTCTTCCCCGGGGCGAGCCCGGCCGCGTCGCTCCTCGCCTCGCTGGCCGTCTTCGGGGTCGCGTTCTTCATGCGACCGCTGGGCGGGTTCGTGCTCGGCGCGGTGGGTGACCGGCTGGGGCGGCGCGCGCTCCTCACGCTCTCGATCGGGCTCATGGGCCTGTCGACCACGCTGATCGGGGTGCTGCCGACCTACGGCACGGCCGGGCTGCTCGCCCCGGTGCTGCTCGTGCTGCTGCGCTGCCTCCAGGGCTTCTCGGCAGGGGCCGAGTGGACCGGATCCGCGGCGTTCCTCATCGAGCACACGCCCGTCGACCGGCGCGGCCGGTTCGCCAGCGTGGTCTCGGCCACCGCGGCCCTCGCGACCTGCGTCGGGGGGCTGCTCGTGCTCGCGCTGGAGGTCTCGCTCGGCCCCGACCAGATGGCGGCGTGGGGCTGGCGCATCCCGTTCCTCGTGGCGGTCCCGCTCACGGCGGTCGGCACGTGGGTGCGGCTGCGGATCGACGAGACGCCGGTGTTCCGCAGGCTGGTGGAGGCGGGCGAGCGCGCGGAGGCGCCGCTGCGCCAGTCCGGGCGCGACGTGCGCGCCATCGCGCTGACCTTCGCCTTCTCCAGCGTGCAGGGCCTGGGCTTCTACTACCTCGCCACGTACGTCATCACCTACCTCACCGCCACGGTCGAGCTCTCCCGGCCGCGGGCGCTCGTGCTGGTCGCCACCGGGCTCGTCTGCTACGCCCTGCTGTGCCCGCTGGCCGGGGCGGTGTCGGACCGGCTCGGCAGGCGCCGGGTCAACCTCGTCGGCGGCCTCGGGCTCGCCGTCGTCGCCGTCCCGGCGTTCGCCCTGATGGGCACGGGCACCGCGGCGGGTGTGATCGGGGGGATGGTGCTCTTCGCGGTGTTCCAGTCGATGGTCAGCGTCACCACGGTCTGCATGCTCGTCGAGCTGTTCCCGGCGCAGACGCGGTCGACGTCCAGCTCCATCGGCTTCAACCTCGGCCTCGCCCTCATCGGCGGGCCCGGCCCGCTCGTCGCCGCCGCGATCGCGAGCGCCACCGGCAGCAGCACCCTCCCCGCGCTCTACATGGTGGTCGTGGCCGCGGTCGCCACCCTCGCGCTGGTGCGGTGGCTGCCCGAGGTGGGTGGTACGCGGCTCGACGCGGTCGGACCTCGGGCAAGCTTGGTCGGGCAGGACACGACGGAAGGGTGAGCGCGCAGTGAAGGTGCTCGGCGAGACCACCGCCGAGAACGGCGCCGACAACGGAGCGGAGCCGGGCGATGGCTGAACCGACCTGGTCGGCCGACCAGGTCGGCCGGGTCGCAGCACCGCTGCGCGAGCAGGTGGTCACGCTGGTGCGGGACGCGATCCTGGGCTTCCGGCTCCGGCCTGGGCAGCGGCTCGTGGAGCGCGAGCTGGTGGAGCAGCTGGGCATCTCCCGCCCGACCGTTCGGGAGGTGCTGCGCCAGCTCGCCGTCGAGGGCCTGGTCACGGTCGTGCCGCAGCGGGGCGCGGTCGTCACGGCGCTCTCCCCGGACGACGCCGCCGACCTGTACGAGATGCGCGCGTCGCTCGAAGCGCTCGCCGTGCGGCGGTTCGTGCAGCGCGCCACGCCCGGGCACGTGGCGGGGCTGCGCGCGGCCGTCGACGAGATCGAACGCACGGCGCGTTCCGGGGAGCCGCAGGGCCAGCTGCAGGCCAAGGACCGGTTCTACGAGGTGCTCTTCAGCGGCTGCGGCAGCGCGCCGTTGCAGCAGACCGTCGCCGGCCTGCAGGCCCGCGTGCGGCTGTTGCGGGCCACGTCATTGTCCGAACCGGGGCGCCCCCAGCAGGCAGCGGCCGAACTGCGGGCCGTGGTCGACGCCGTCGAGGCGGGCGACGAAGACGCCGCGGCCACCGCCTGTGCCCGCCACGTCGAGAACGCCGCACGCACCGCGCTCTCGCGCCTGACCACCGGGGGCACGGCACCGCCCTGACCGGGCCGGTGGACCGATCGGGACGGGGGAGCCGGGGTCGCGCCGGACGAGCACGCCCCGCGCTCCCGGGGGTGGATCAGGATTCGACCTCGACGACGGGCGCGCCCTCGGCCGCCTTCCGCACCGACTCGCATCCCTTCAGCGCCGACGCCTTGGTCTCGTACGCCTCGCCGGTGGCGACGACCTGGCCGTTGGACGCCTTCAGCCGGAACCGGTACTTCCCGGCGCGGTCCTTGTACACCTCGAACTTGCCCGCCATCGTCGTCCCCTTCGCTGTGCATACTCACTGTGCGTAACGCTAGCGACGCGGAAGGTAGCGGAGGTTGCGGCCTGGTCCCGGCGACGCGCCGGACCCGGACGGGGGATCGTGGCCCTCACATCCGGGCGCTGGCCGCCGTGTTGGCCTCCACCGGCGGGCGGCGGCGTTCCTCGTACCGGCCGAGGGCGGCATCGATCCCGCCCCCGTCGGTCCCGGCCCCGTCCCGGATCGCCCCGGCCAGCGCAACGGCGTCCTCGAGGGCCATGGACGCCCCCTGGCCGGTGGCGGGCGAGGCGGCGTGGGCGGCGTCGCCGATGATCAGGGCGCGGTCGCGGTGCCACACGCGGACGTTCGCCAGGTCGAAGGCGTTGGTCACCAGCACCCGGTCGGCGCCCGCGACGATCGACCGGGGAAGGGGCTCCTCCCGCAGCACGTCGGTGAGGAGCGCGGACCAGTCGCCGGTGGTGCCCGTCGCAACCTGCTGCGGGGCCAGCTCGGGGCCGACCACCCGCGCGAACCACCACGTGCCGTCCCGTTCGGTCGCGATGAACCCGAAGGCGACGGAGCCGGTGGAGGTGCTGCGGACGAACTGGATCCGGTCGGTCGGCGCGCCGGGGGGAGTGCCGGGCGTGCTGCCGTAGAAGATCTGCGATCCGACGTACCGCGGCGGCGCGGCGGCGGGATCCAGCTGCGTGCGCACGGTCGACCGCAGCCCGTCGGCGCCGACCAACAGGTCGCCGCGGGCCCGGCCGCCGTCATCGAAGACCGCGACGACCCCGTCCCCGTCCCGCTCGATCCCGGTCAGCCGCTCACCGTGCCGCAGGGGGATCCCGCGCCGGCGCACCTCGTCCTGCAGGACCGCGCACAGCCGCGCCCTCGTGAGGTAGCGGAAGCCGGGGCCGCCGGGTTCCCCGAGCGGCCGGCTCGTGATCTCGGCGCCGGCCCCGTCGGACACCCGCATGGTGCGCAGCGGCGCGCTCGCCCGCCGGACCGCGTCGTCGGCCCCGATCGCCCGGAGCGCCCGAACCCCGTTCTCCGCGAGCGTCAGGAACGCTCCCGCGTCGGCCGAGGAGTGCGGGTGCGCCTCGTGGACCACCACCCGCGCGCCCACCCCGTGCAGCGCGAGCGCCGCGGCCGACCCACCGATGCCGGCCCCGACGACGTGGACCAGCACAGCGGCGCGCGTCACCGGCCGAGCCCGTCGCTCGCCCCGGTCTCCGGGATCGTCATGCGCCCGAGGCTAGCCACCCGCCAGGCTGAACCGCTCCGCGTGCACCTGGCCGCGGGGGACGCGCAGCTCGCGGAGGCTGCGCAGCACGGCGTCGGTCATGGCGGGCGGGCCGCAGACGTAGACGTCGCGCTCGGCGACGTCGGGCACCAGCGCGGCGAGGTTGGCCGGTGCGAACGGGGCGAGCGGCGGGTCGCCGGTGCCGGTCCGCCCGGCCAGCACGTGCACCTGCGCCCCGCGCTCGCCTGCGAGCCACCGCAGCTCGGGGAGCAGGACGGCGTCGGCCATGCTGTGCACCCGGTAGAGGACGACGGCCGGCCCCGTCGACTCCTCGAGCATCGCGCGGATCGGGGTGATCCCGACGCCGCCCGCGACGAGGAGGGTGGCCTGCCGGGTCCGCTGCAGGGCGGTGAACGCGCCGTAGGGGCCCTCGAGGAACGCGCGGGTGCCGACGGGGAGTTGCCGCAGCCCGGCGCTCGTCGTGCCGACGGCCTTGGCGGTGAGCCGCAGCGTCCGCCCGTCCGGTGCGGCCGAGAGGGAGAACGGGTTGGCCTGCCACCAGCCGTTGTGGCGGGGGAAGCGCCAGATGAAGAACTGGCCTGCGCGGGCGTCGAGGCGGTGCAGGTCGCGCCCGGCGACGTAGACGGAGACGACGTCGTCGGACTCCGGGACGACGCCGATCACCCGGAACCGGTGGCGGACGTTGCGCAGGACCGGCAGCGCGACGCGGCCGGTCAGGAACGCGAGCAGTACCAGCGCCCACACCGTCCACCAGTACGCGCGCGCCGCCGGGGAGGAGGCGAAGGTGGTGCCCTCCAGGCCCTGGTGGACGAGTGCGAGCAGGACGGTGAGGTAGAGGGCGATGTGGAGGGCGTGCCACGTCTCGTACCGCATCCGCCTGCGCGCGGCGCGCAGGGACACCGCCGCGATCGCGACGAGGATCGCGGCGGCGCACATCCCGAGCAGCGAGGCCACGACGCCCGCCAGGCTCAGGAACGTCGCGAGCACGGGCATCGAGTAGAGCGCCGCGTAGCCGAGCACCACCAGCGTCGCGTGCGTGAGCACGGTCCAGGCCAGGGCGAAGCCGGTCCACCGGTGCCAGCGGGTGAGCCGGTCCATGCCGATCCGCCGGTCCAGGTACGGCAGCCGCGCCACGAGCACCAGCTGCAGCATCATGAGCGATGCGGCGTGCAGCGCGACGAACTTGGCGACGGTCAGCACCGAGTTCTCGCCGGCCCCGGCGCGGGCGAACAGCACCTCCACCACCACGAGGTGGGCCAGGAAGCCCGCGGCCAGCGCCACCTGTGCCACCACCGCGGGTGACAGCCCTGCGCGCCGCACCGACACCGGGCCTCCCGTCTCCCCGGTCGCGACGACCGTGGTCACGGCTGATGTCGTTCGGGAGGCGCGGCGCGTTCCGGGTCGGCGCGTTCCGCGGCGGGGCCGCTCAGCCAGCGGCCGACCTCGCGCAGGTGGGCCAGCACCTCGGGGGAGCCGTCCAGCCGCGCGCCCGGACCGAGCGTGACGACGTCGCGCACGAGGTGTTCGAGCGAGTCGCCGCCCAGCAGCACCGTGCACGACGTCGCGTCGAGCGGCCGGATCCGCGCGGAGATGGACATCGGGAGGCGGGTGCGCACGACGTCCGCAGGCACCGGGACCGTCGCGCGCAGCGTGTAGCGGTAGGGCGTCGACGCGATCGTCTGCCGCACGTGCTCGGCGGGGTCGCCCGCGGGCAGCTCGCGCGGGGTGAACCGCAGCCGCACCGACTCGGGGCGGTCGATGCGGTCCACCCGGAACGTGCGCCAGTCGGCGGCGCCGGTGTCGAAGGCGACCAGGTACCAGAGGCCGTGCGTGGCCACGACGTGGTGCGGCTCCACCCGCCGCTCGCCCACCGTGCCGTCGCGGCGGCGATAGCCGAACCGGACGATCTCGCGGTCACGCACCGCGCCCGCCAGCACCGCGAGCACCCCCGGGTCGATCTCTGCGCCGCGGTGGTCGGGCACGGACACCACCGACTCGGCGACGGCGCGGACCCGCCGGCGCAGCCGCCCCGGCATCACCTGTGTGAGCTTCGCCAGCGCGCGCCCCGCCGTCTCCCCGTCCCCGAGCGTGCCGAGCAGGCTCGTGGCGATCGCCACCGCCTCGTCGTCGTCGAGCAGGAGGGGCGGCAGGTCCTCGCCGGAGGTGAGCCGGTAACCGCCCGCGGTGCCGGTGGTGCCCTCGACCGGGTAGCCGAGCTCGCGCAGCCTGCCGACGTCGCGGCGCACCGTCCGGTCGGTGACGCCGAGCCGCTCGGCGAGCTCGGTGCCGGCCCACTCGCGCCTGCCCTGCAGGAGGCTGAGCAGCCGCAGCAGCCGCGCCGGGGTGGAGAGGGTCACGGCCGATCTCTACGACAGGACCGGCTCGCGGGCAACCGGGACCGCCGGGCGCAGCCGCACCGCCACCGCGGCCGCGCTCAGCGCGACCAGCGCGGCGCAGGTGCCCATCGCCGGGCCGAAGCCGTCGACGAAGGCGGCGGGGGAGGCGTAGCTGCCGGTGCCGGTGAAGACCGCGACGAACACCGCGAGCCCGAGCACGCCGCCGAGCTCGCGCAGCATCGCGTTGACGCCCGACGCCGTGCCGATGTCCGCGGCCGGGACGGCGCCGAGCACGGCGTTGGCGGTGGGCGCCAGCGACATCGACCCGCCGATGCTCGTCACCAGGAACGGGACGACCAGCTCGCCGTAGGGCATCCCGGGCCGGGCCACGAGCACCGTCCAGCCGATCCCGGCCGCGATGGTCAGCAGCCCGGCGACGATCAGGGGCCGGTTCCCGATCCGGTCGGCCAGCCGCCCGGCGAGCGGGCCCAGCACGATCAGCGTCGACGTCCACGGCACGAGGCCGATCCCGGCCTGCAGCGGGGTGAGGCCGAGGCCGGTCTGCAGCAGCTGGGCGTAGAAGAAGAGCCCTCCGAAGATCGACGCGAAGAGCCCGGCCGTCGCGACGTTCCCGGCCACGAAGCCGCGGCAGCGCAGCAGCCGCATCGGGAACATCGGCTCGGCGGCCCGCCGCTCCCATGCGACGAACGCCACGAGCGCCGCGCCGCCCAGCGCGAGCGCCCCGAGCACCTCCGTGCTCGCCCATCCCACCGCGTTGCCGCGGGCGAGGGCCCAGACGACGCCGAGCACGGCGCCCATGACCAGGACCAGCCCCCGCACGTCCAGTGCGGTGTCGCCACCGCGGCTCTCGTCGCACTTCGCGAGGATCAGCGGCAGCACGACCAGGCCGATCGGGACGTTGAGCCAGAAGACGAACTCCCAGCCGACGGTGTGGGTGATCACGCCGCCGAGGCCGGGGCCTGCCAGCACCGCGATGCCGGATCCGCCCTGCAGGATCCCGATCGCGCTGCCCCGCCGCTCCGCCGGGTAGGCAGCGCTCACCAGCGTCATCGCGAGCGCGCTGACGAACGCGGCACCCGCGCCCTGGACGGCCCGCGCGAGGACGAGGACCACGACACCGGGCGCCGCGGCGCAGGCCGCCGACGCCACGGTGAACAGGGCGATCCCGGCCGCGAACATGCGGCGCCGCCCGTACCGGTCGCCGAGGGCCGCCGCCGGCATGAGCAGCACGGCCATCACGAGGTTGTAGCCGTTGACGGTCCACTCCAGCTGTTCGGCGGTGGCACCGAGGTCGGCCTGGATGGTGGTGAGCGATGCGGACACGACGAGCGCGTCGAGCGCGGTCATCAGGGATGCGACGGCGGCGAGCGCCAGCACCCATGTCCTGCGGTACGCCATGATCGTTCCTCTCGGTGGGCAGCGACACCATGGCGACAATCGAGATGCCCCGGAATCGACATGCGGCGGTGCACTCGGACGATCGGGCGGGAGGGCCGGCATGCGCGGCTGGTACCGGGGCGACTGCCACGTGCATTCGGTGCACTCGAACGGTGGTGAGCTCACACCGGAGCAGCTCGCGGCCGCCGCCCGCGCGGCCGGGCTGGACTTCATCGCGACGACGGAGCACAACACGGCCGGCGCCCACGGTGCGTGGGCTCGACACGCCCGCGTCGACCTCGCCGCCGCCCACGCCCACTTGTCGCAGGTAGAAGCGGCTCAAGCAGCTACCACTGCGCCGGCGGCCTACTTCGCCCGGCAGACCACATCCACCAGGGCTGGCCCCGGATCTCCAGCACGTGGGCGGCGGCGTGCCGCACCGTGTCCTCCCCCGCGTCCTCCACCGCCGAACCCGGCGGACGGACGGGCCGTCGGCTGGCGCCACCCGGACGGGTTCGGCTCGCCGTACCACGGAAGAGCGCGCACATGCCCGCCGTCGCAGCGCTCCTCCCGATCGAGCGCGCTCCGAAACACCCGCATCATCGATATACGGTCTGCGACCCCACTACGTTTGTGTGATCGTCAGCGTCGACCGAATGGAACTTGACCGCCACCGATGCGGTACCGCCAGGAATGTCTGCCGGAACGACGGGGTAAGAAGCCGCTTCGACCACGGCGCGGCGGCAACGCTACTCGAGAATGCAATCGCAGTACCTGCCAGTGTGACCGCGATCCTCCGCATGGACTCCTCACCCCTTCTTCATGACCGGCACCGAGCGGGCGACCGCCGGCCCATCGGTATCTGCCGCCCGGCCGGTTGAAACTGCACGTCGAAATCAGCGCTGCGCGCAGTACCGGCAGCTTTCCGCTCCTTCGACTCCCACACCCACCGGCCGGCCCCGGCGCCTGGCCGGCCGTCGCGGCGACACTGCCATGGCAACGGAACCACCACCCGCAGACGGAGGTCGCGCGTCCTCACACAGGAGGACATCGTGGAGGCGAAGCTCGTGTCCGACGTGGCGTCCACCAGCGTGGGCCCGCGCCTACGGGCCCGCGGGCGGCGCCCTGGTAGGCCTACTTCGGCTGGCAGACCACGTCCACCAGGGCCGGCCCGCCCGTCTCCAGCACGTGGGCTGCGGCGCGGCGCACCGCGTCCTCCACCGCCGACGGGTCGGTGACCGGCCCCTCGGCGTGCCAGCCGAAGCCGGTGGCGATCGTCGCGAAGTCGGGTGCCGGGTCGGAGATGGCCATCCCGATATGCGCACGCTCGACGGGGGTGCCGCGCTGCGCGGCGAGCTTCTCCTGGTGCTCCCAGTCGTTGTAGTACGCGCGGTTGTTGTACATCACCACGAGCAGCGGCAGCCGGTAGCGGCTCGCGACCCAGAGTGCGCCGACGTCGAACATCAGGTCGCCGTCGGGCTGCAGGTCGACGACGAGCCGGCCGGTGCCCTTGTGCGCGAGGGCGACGCCCAGCGAGATCCCGATCTGGGCGGCGGTGCCCAGCTGCTTGCCCGGGTGGCGATGCGGGGCGTCGAAGTCCCAGAGCCGCAGCGCCCACTCGGCGGCGGTGCCGGCGGTGAGCACCCAGTCGTGCTCCCGCACCACGTTCCAGACGGCGGTGGCGAGCTGCGCGGTGGCCACCGGCGTCTCCCCGGCGACGTCCGCGGCCTGCTGCGCCCAGCCCGCCCACGCGTTCTCGTGCACCTCGGTGAGCCGCCGGATCCACGCCGCGCGCTCGGTCGTGCGCCGCTCGTCGTCGCCGGTCAGGAGCGTGCGGCACTCCTCGAGCAGGAGCGGGAGCGCGACCGCCGTGTCGGCGACGACCGCGTGGTCGGCCGGGATCTGCTGGGCGTAGTCCTCGCTCCAGGACGAGGTGCCCAGGTCGCCGAAGCCGATCGAGAGCACCCGGCAGTCCGGCGCCAGCCGGGAGACGGTGCGCCGTGCCAGCCGGTCTGTCCGGTGCGTGGGCTTGACCATGTCCTTGACGTCGACGAACAGCACGCAGTCGGCCTCGTCGATGGCATCCGTGTCGCTCACGCACAGCGGGTGGCGGGTGGGGAAGTTCAGCCGCCAGTGCGTGTCGATCGCGCCGATCCCCACCAGCTCGGCGAGGTCGACCAGGTGCCCGAACGAGTCGGGGTCGCGGCCCGGGTAGGCCAGCACCATGACCGGCTGCTTCGCCGCGCACAGCTCGCGCGCGAGCGCGCGCAGCGCCGCCGGCTCGGGGGCCACCGGTGCGGGCGCGGCGGCGAGCGCGCCGACGTGGTCCACGGGCACCGGTTCGGCGACCGGGTCCTCCTGGAGGCCGGCGTCGAGGGCGACGTAGGTCGGCCCGGCGGGTGCGGTGGTGGCGATCCGGTACGCGCGGGCGAGCACCCCCGGCACGGACTCGATCGAGCGCGGCTCGTGGTCCCACTTCGTGTACTCGCGCACGGCCTGGCCCTGCACGTTCGCCGAGTGGATCCAGTCGATGTAAGGCCGCCGGCGCTCGTGGTCGGCCGGGCCCGATCCGCCCAGGACGAGCACCGGGGCGCGGTCGATGTAGGCGTAGTAGACGCCCATGGTGCCCTGCAGCAGGCCGACCAGGTCGTGCAGGAGCACGCCCATCGCGCGCCCGCTCGCCTTCGCGTACCCGTGCGCCAGCGCGACGGCGATCTTCTCGTGCGGGCACTCGATCATCTGCATCTCGTCGCCCGCGTAGTTGACGAGCGAGTCGTGCAGCCCGCGGAACGAGGAGCCCGGGTTGAGCGCGATGTAGGGAAGGTCGAGGCGGCGCAGGGCGTCGGCCATGACGTCGGAGCCCCAGACCGGCTTGTCGTACGGTGCCCAGGAAGGATGGGCGCTGTTGGCCATCGGGTCAGCTCCAGTCGGGGTCGTCGGCGGGGAGCGTGATCGTGATCGTCTTCTCGCGGGTGTAGGAGAGCAGCTCCTCGTGCGAGTTCTCCTTGCCCAGCCCGCTCGCCTTCCAGCCGCCGAAGGGGGAGCCGGGCGGGCGCCTGCCCGTTCCGTTGACGTAGACGTAGCCGGCCTGCAGCCGGTCGGCGAGCCGGTGTGCGACGCGCAGGTCGCGGGTGTAGACGTTCGCGGTCAGCCCGAAGTCGGTGTCGTTGGCCCGCCGGACGGCGTCGTCGAGGTCGGAGAAGCCCATCACGGCCATGACCGGCCCGAACACCTCCTCGCGGGCGATCGGCATGTCGTCGGTGACGCCGGTGAACACGGTGGGTTCGACGAAGTAGCCGCGGTCGAGCCCGAGCGGGCGGGACCCGCCCGCGGCGACGGTCGCCCCGCACGCCTTCGCCCGCTCGATGTGGTCGAGCACGCGCTCGTGGTGCGCGGCGAACGCGACCGGCCCGACGTCGTTCTCCTCGTCGCACGGGTCGCCGACGCGCAGCTCGCGCACCCGCTGCAGCAGCGCCCCGGTGAACGCCGCGCGGATGCTCTCGTGCACGTAGATCCGGGACGTCGAGCCGCAGGACTGGCCGTTGCTGCGCGCGATGTTCATGCTGGCGACCGCGGCGCGGGCGGCCGTGCGCGGGTCGACATCGGGGCAGACGATCAGCGGGTTCTTGCCGCCGAGCTCGAGGGTGACGTGCGCGAGGTTCTGCGCGGCGGCGGCCATGATCCGGCGCCCGGTCGGCACCGAACCGGTGAACGCCACCCGCTGCACCCCGGGGTGCGAGACCAGCGCCGCGCCGAGGTCGGCCCCGGTGCCGGTGAGGACCGTGAGCACGCCCGGCGGGAGCACCGCCTCGGCCACCTCCGCGAGCGCGATCGCCGAGAGCGACGTCTGCTCGCCCGGCTTGACGATCACGCTGTTGCCCGACGCGAGCGCGGCGGCCGCCTTGCCGCACGCGAACTTGAACGGGTGGTTGAACGGCACGATCCGCACGACGACGCCGTAGGGCTCGCGCTGGGTGAACGAGACGGTCTCGGCGCCGGTGGGCGTGCTGGCGCCGTGGGTCTGCCCGGCGAGGCCCGCGTAGTAGTGCAGCTCCCGGACGGTGGACTCCAGGTCGCCGCGCATGCCCGCGATCGGGTTGCCGCTGTCGAGCGTGTCCAGCGCCGCGAGCGGCTCGGCGACCTCGGCGACGGCGGCCGCGAGGTCGCGCAGCAGCGCGGCGCGCGTCGTCCACCCCAGCGCCCGCCAGGCCCCGGAGGCCTCCTGTGCGGCCCGCACGGCGAGGTCGGCGTCGGCGGCGCCCCCGGCCGGCACGGTGCCGAGCAGCTCCTCCGTGGTGGGGTCGACGCAGTCCAGCCGGGCGCCGGATGCCGCCTCGCGCCACTGCCCGCCGATCGACATGAGGGCGTGCACCGGCGGCTTGCCCCGTTCGACGTGTCCCAGCACCCGGGTCATGCCGGCTCCGTTCTCACGTGCACGACGGCGAGCCGGCCCTCCTGGGCCGCGGCCAACGCTTTGGTGAAGGCGCCCGGGAGGTCGCCCGGCTCGGTGACGGTGCCCGCCGTCCAGCACCCGTAGGAGGCGGCGAGCCCGTCGATGTCGACGGCCGGGTCGGCGATCCGCATGCCGATCCAGCTGTTGGCCTCCGGCCGCCCCCGCTCGCGGGCGACCGCGGCCTGGTGCGGCTCGTCGTTGTAGAACGATCCGTTGTCGTTGACGACCAGCAGCCCCGGGATCCGGTAGTGGACGGCGGTCCACAGCGCGCCCGCGGCCATCAGCAGGTCGCCGTCGCCGACGATCCCGACGCCGAGCAGGCCGCGGTCGCGGGCGGCCAGCGCCCCTCCGACGAACGCCCCGGGCCCGTACCCGACGCCCCCGCCGCCGGAGTGGCCGAGGTAGCTCCCCGCGCCGGGCAGCTCCCAGACCCCCTCCGGCCAGCTGCGGGTGTTGCGCAGGCAGAGCAGGTGCGGGACGTCGCGCACGACCGACCAGAGCTCCGCGACGAGGCGTGCGGGCGCGATCGGACGGGCGTCCGAGGGCACCGGGAGCGCGGCCCGCGTCGCCCGGACCTGCGCGACGACCCGCTCGCGTCGCGCGGCGGCGTCCGGGGCCCGCTCCCGCAACGCGGCCACCAGCTGCCGCGCCCCGGTCACCGGGTCGGCGAGGAGCTGGGCCGCCCGCGGGAACGGGGTGGAGAATGCGTTGCTCCACGACCGCTGGTCCAGGTGCCCGGTGGAGACGTCGACGATCGACGGCTGCGGGACGGGCGCACTTCCGCGCCCCCGGCCGCGGCGGCGCAGCCGGCCGGGCACGTCGGGCACGCCGATCGCGAGCACGACGTCCGCGCCGGCGAGCCAGCTCGGGTCGCCGGTGCCGTTCTGCGGGTGCGTGGTGGGGAAGGAGACGCTGTTGCGGTCCTCGACGTAGGCGGCCCCGAGCAGCTCCACCAGCTCGACGAGCACGGGCGTGGCCGCCGGGTCCCAGTTCATCGGCCCGGCGGTGACGACCGGGCGGCGCGCCCCCAGCAGCACGTCGACGGCCCGCGCGACGCTCGCCCCGTCGGCGGCCGGGGGCGGGGCCGGGGCGTGCCGCGCGAGGTCGGGGAGCGGCACCGGCTCGGTGAGCGCGGCCTCCTGCACCCCGGCGTCCAGCGACACGTAGGCCGGCCCGCGCGGAACGCTCGCGGCGCGCCGGTGGGCGGCCAGGACGTCCGCGACGAAGGCCGTGGGAGTGGCCGGTTCGGCGTCCCACGTGACGAAGTCGCGCACCAGCTCGGCCTGCGTGGTGGCCGAGTGGGCCCAGTCGATCGGGCGGCGCAGCGCCGGGTCGACCGGGCCGCTGCCGCCCAGGACGAGCAGCGGCACCCGGTCGCAGAACGCGTCGTAGACGGCCATCGAGGCGTGCATGAGCCCGACGAGGTCGTGCACCGCGGCCACGCCCACCTGGCCCGACCCCTTGGCGTAGCCGTGGGCGAGCGAGACCGCGATCTCCTCGTGCAGGCACAGCAGGAGCTGCGGGTCGGTGTTGCCGCCGTGGTTGACCAGCGAGTCGTGCAGCCCGCGGAACGACGAACCCGGGTTCAGCGGGACGTAGCGGGTGCCGAGCGCGCGCAGCACGTCCACCACGAGGTCGCTGCCGTATGCGGCGGGGCCCGGAGCGAATCCGGAGGGCCGCTCCACCTAGAACACCTTGACGTTGTCGTAACCCAGGTGCTTGAAGAGCCGGTTCTGGAAGCTGAGCAGCCGCAGCGGGGTGCCGTCCGCCGCGAAGTGCTGGGCAACGGTGTTCTGCGGGACGTAGAGGACGTCGCCCTGGGCGAACTCGTGGCGGGTCGGCTCGAGCGCGATGTGGGCGTAGTACCGCTCGGCGATCTCGGCCTGCACCTCCCAGTGCAGCGAGTAGCCGTCGCCTGCGAGGGCGTAGAGCACCTCGTCGGCCATCTTCCAGTACCGCGGGGTGGACCCACCGGCATCGATCGCCCACTCGAACGCGTCCACGCTGAACAGGCGCGCGTGGTCGGTCTGCGGGCTGGTCATGACGCGGACCCGGCCCAGCTCGGTGTCCTCCCACACCGTGTCCTCGACGCCGATCACCTTCCTGCGGTCGAGCACGCCAGGGGTCCAGATCGCCGACCAGTCCTCGCGCGGCCCGAACGCGTCGGGCCGCTCGACGGGCCCGCCGCGGCCCTGCTGGAGCAGGCCGAGGAACATCCAGCTGCTCTTGGCCTTCACGACGAGGGCCAGCGCCTTCTCGTCGTACGGGTTGAAGTGCCGGTGCACCGAGTCGGTGTGGACGAAGACGAAGTCGCCGGTCTTCCAGTCGTACCGCTGGTCGTCGTGGATCTCGTAGCCGGCGCCTTCGAGGATGTAGAACGCGGCCTCGTTCTGGTGGCCGTGCCCGCGGTTGCTGCCGTGCGCGTCGATCTCGACGAAGTGCACCTGCAGCGTCTGGGTCAGGAACTCCTCGTCGCCCGGCCCGATCCGCCACCAGGTGCGCGACTTCTTGGTGGTGCTGTTGTGGGCCACCGCGTCGCCGTGGTCGGTCACGAACTTCTCGTCCCGGACCCTCGGGTGGGAGAGCTGGCGGCGGCGGAACGCCTCGAGCTCGTACTTGTCGGACTCCAGGCCGCGCACGAACACGCGTCCGTCTTCACCCACGGTGGCCTCCTCGGCGCCGCTCGACGATGAAGGTATAGTGGTTAGACCAATAGACGTCAAGCTTGCTACTGTGCCCTGCCATGGCCAAGGACGCGCTCGTCACCGATGACCTCGCCGCCAAGTTCGCCACCGAGAAGGACTCCCCGTACACCCGCTGGGTCGCCGCGGAGGGGCTGGACATCATCGCCGCCCACTACGTGCCCGACCTGCGCACCGTCGAACTGAAGCCGTGGGCTCGGCGCGGCGGCCGGGGCGTCTTCATCAACCACGAGGCGACGCGCACCTCGAACGACTGCTACGTCTGCGAGATCCCGCCCGGCGGCGAGCTGGCCCCGCAGCGGCAGCTCTTCGAGGAGATGATCCTCGTCCTCGACGGGCACGGCTCCACGCGTGTGTGGAACGACGCCGGCGCCGAGGTGAGCTTCGAGTGGGGGCCCGGTTCGCTCTTCGCGATCCCGCTCAACGCCCACCACCAGCACTTCAACGGGTCCGGGCAGCAGGCAGCGCGGTTCGTCGCCTCCACGAACCTCCCGCCGGTCCTCAACCTCTACGACGACGTCGACTTCGTGTTCGGCACGGCGCACGACTTCCCGAACCGCTTCGCCGGCGAGCCCGACTACTTCGCCCCGAAGGGCGAGCAGAAGGGCTTGCTGCTCGACACGAACTTCGTCGCGGACGCTGTGAACCTCCCGCTGATCGAGGCGAAGGAGCGCGGCGCGGGCGGCGGGCACATCCGCTTCGCGATGGCGAAGGGGTCGATGAACAGCCACATATCGCAGTTCCCGACCGCCACGTACAAGAAGGGGCACCGGCACGGCCCGGGTGCCCACGTGATCATCCTGTCCGGCGAGGGGTACAGCCTCATGTGGCCGGAGGGCGAGGAGCCGCGGCGCTACGACTGGGGCCCCGGCTCGCTGATCGTCCCGCCGAACATGTGGTTCCACCAGCACTTCAACAGCGGCACCGAGCCCGCCCGCTACCTCGCGTTCAAGCACGAGGTGGTGTCGGTCCGCAACGCGCAGGGCGTGCCGAAGGCCTGGATCAGCATGCGCATCGGCGGCGACCAGATCGACTACGCGGACGAGTCACCGGTCGTCCGGGAGACGTTCCGCAAGGCGCTGGCCGAGCACGGCATGGAGCCGCGGATGGACGCCGCCTACGAGGCCGAGCGCGCGACGCTCCCGCCGAAACCGGTCGCGGTCTGAGGTGGACCCGGTCTACGCGGCCCACGTTCCGGACCACGACCACGATCACGACGACGAGCCGCTGCCGATCGAGGACAACCCGATCTGGCAGCAGGACAACGTCACCCTGGTGAGCGTCGGGATGGACATCGGTTCCTCTGGTACGCAGGTCGTGTTCTCGCGGCTGCACCTGCGGCGGATCGGGGAGGACCTGACCAGCCGGTACGTGGTGGTCCGGCGCGAGACGACCTACCGGTCCCCGGTGGCGCTCACGCCCTACGCGAGCGGTGAGCACCTCGACCCCGACTACATAGACGCCGAAGCGCTGGGCGTGATCATCGACAAGGCCTACGCCGAGGCGCGCGTCGACCCGGAGGACGTCGACACCGGGGTCGTGATCCTCACCGGCGAGGCGCTGCGGCGGCGCAACGCCGAGGCGATCGCCGGGATCCTCGCCGACCGCGGGGGCACGCTGGTGACGGCCACCGCGGGCCACCACATGGAGGCGATGCTCGCCGGGTACGGCTCGGGCGCGGCGAAGGCGTCCTACGACAGCGGTGGGCGCATCCTGCTGGTCGACGTCGGTGGTGGCACCTCGAAGCTGGCGCTGCTGGAGGCCGGGCGGGTGGTCGCGACCGCGGCCGTGCACGTCGGCGGCCGGCTCCAGGTGGTCGACGAGGCGGGCACGATCGTCCGCCTCGAACCGGCGGGCCGGGAGCACGCCGCCCGCGCCGGCCACCGGTGGCGGCTCGGCGACACCGCGCGCGAGGACGAGCTGGAGCGGGTCGCGGAGGCCATGGCGGACGTGGTCGTCGGGGCGGTGACCGGCGGACCCGGGGCCGGCCCGTTCCTCCTCACCGACCCGCTGGGCGACGTCGGCCCCGTCGACGGGGTCATGTTCTCCGGCGGGGTGGCGGAGTACGTCTACGGTCGCGAGCAGGCCCGGTTCGGCGACCTCGGGCAGCCGCTCGGCCGGGCGCTGCGGCGCCGCGTCGACTCGGGCGCGCTGCCGTGGCCACTGCTGCCGGCGGGCGAGTGCATCCGCGCCACCGCGCTGGGTGCATCCGAGTACAGCGTGCAGCTCTCCGGCAACACCTGCTGGATCTCCGACCCCGACGCCCTGCTGCCCCGGCGCAACCTGCAGGTGCTGCGCCCCGCGTACGAGCCCGGGGAGGACGTCGACAGCGCGGCGGTGGCGGCGGCGATCCGCCGCCACCTCGCCGCGCTCGACGCCGGGGTGACCGACGTCGCGCTGGCGATGACGTGGACCGGGCCGCCACGCTACCGGCGCCTCATCGCCTTCGCCCGCGGCCTGCGCAACGGCCTCGCCGACCGGATCGCCGAGGGCAGGCCGGTGTACGTCGTGCTCGACGGGGACGTCGCCATGACGCTGGGCCGCCTGTTGCGCGAGGAGCTCGGGGTCATGACGGGCGTCCTGGTCGTCGACGGCCTCACCCTGCGCGACTTCGACTACGTGGACATCGGGCGCGTGCGGTACCCGTCGAACACCGTGCCGGTGACGATCAAGTCGCTGGTGTTCGAGGCGGCCCCGCCGAGGGGGTAGCGGTGGACCCGCGTCAGCCGATGCGGGCCGGGTCCTCCGCGCCGGAGACCCGGGATGCGGTGCGGGTGAGGTGGACCCGCATCAGCTCGGTGGCGCGCTCAGCATCGCGGGCGGCGAGGGCGTCGACGAGGGCGCGGTGCTCCTCGACGCCGAGTCGGCCGTGAGCGGGCTCGCTGGAGCGGGCCTCCTGGAGCGACCGGATCATCGGGTCGTGGAGCGACTCGGCGAGCAGGGTGATCGCCCGGTTGTGGGTGGAGCGGGCGAACCGGGAGTGCCACTCGGCGGACAGGGTGAGCGGGTAGTCGTCGGACTCGAGGGCCGCGCTGCTGCGGTCGCATATCTCGTAGAGCTCGGCGATGTCCTCCTCGGTGGCGCGCTCGCAGGCGAGCGGCACGAGGCCCAGCTCGAAGACCATGCGCGCCTCGGTGACCTCGAGGGCGGACAGGCTCGACAGGGAGATGAGGTCGGCGATGCCCTCCCCGACCATGCGGCTGCTCGGCGCGGTGACGAACGCTCCGCCGCGGGCGCCGACGCGGATGTCGACGAGGCCGTTGGCCTCCAGCACGCGGAGTGCCTCACGGACGGTGACGCGGCTGACGCCGAACCGTTCGCAGAGTTCGCGCTCGCTCGGCAGCCGGTCACCCGCTGTGAGCTGTCCGGACCGGATCAGCAGGCGGATCTGATCGACGATCACCTCGGAGATGCGGCCGACGCTGACCTTGCTGAGCAGGTCACCCTTGTTCGGCGCGGACCCGCCGTCCGTGGATGGGGAGGTGGTTCCCGGCCTCGTCACTCACGCATTGTATGCCTTTACGGACAGTCGACGGCGGCGGCACGGCTGGGCACGAACGTCACGAATCGTGGCGCTGGTTCTCGCACCAGCACCGTGGTCTAATGGACAGACCAAGCGAGAGAGGACGTCCCAGCCGTGCCGAAGGTGATCTACGTCGGCGCCGACGGTCAGGAGTTCGCCGTCGATGCCGTGGTCGGCGAGTCCGTCATGGCCACCGCCGTGAAGAACGGCGTGCCCGGAATCATCGGCGAGTGCGGGGGCAACGCGTCCTGCGCGACCTGTCACGTCTGGGTGCGCGAGGAGTTCGTGGCGGCGGTCGGGGAGCCGAACGACATGGAGGAGGACCTCCTCGACCTCGCGGTCTCGGAGCGGCGCGCCGGGAGCCGGCTCTCCTGCCAGGTCGCCGTGAGCCCCGAACTCGATGGGCTGACGCTCGACGTGCCTCCTGTGCAACCCTGAGGGCGTTGCTGTAGGTATAACGGTTAGTCCACAAGCCTGAGGGGGAGGACGCCCGTGCTTCGTCAGGACATCAACGACCTGCTGACCCGCACCGGTCCGGGCACGCCGATGGGGGAGCTGTTCCGGCAGTACTGGATGCCGGCCTGCCTGGCGGAGGAGCTCCCCGAGGACGACTGCCCGCCGGTGCGGCTCAAGCTGTTGTCCGAGCGGCTCATCGCCTTCCGCGACAGCCACGGCCGCTACGGCCTGATCGACGAGTTCTGCGCCCACCGGGGCGCCTCGCTGTGGTTCGGGCGCAACGAGGAGGGCGGCCTGCGCTGCCCGTACCACGGGTGGAAGTACGACGTCACCGGCCAGTGCGTCGAGGTGCCGTCGGAGGCGGACAACTCCAGCTTCTGCCAGAACGTCAAGCTCACGGCCTACCCGCTGGTGAAGATCGGCGACGTCCTGTGGACCTACATGGGTGACCCCGCGACCCAGCCGCCCCTGCCGGAGTTCGAGTTCGCGCTCGTGCCCCCGGAGCAGACCTACACGTCCAAGCGCCTCCAGCAGTGCAACTGGCTGCAGGCCTTCGAGGGCGGCATCGACTCGAGCCACGTCACGTTCCTGCACTCCGGCGGCCTGCAGAACGACCCGCTGTTCAAGGGCGCGAAGGGCAACGAGTACAACCAGAACGACAAGAAGCCCTTCTTCGAGGTCGCCGACTCCGACGGCGGGCTCTTCGTCGGGGCCCGGCGCAACGCCGAGGACGGCAGGTACTACTGGCGGATCACGCCGTGGGTGATGCCGTGCTTCACGATGGTGCCCCCGCGCGGCGACCACCCGATCCACGGCCACTTCTGGATCCCGATCGACGACGAGAACTGCTGGGCCTACAGCTTCGACTACCACCCCGTCCGGGCGCTCACGGCCGCGGAGCGGCAGGCGATGATCGAGGGCCACGGCGTGCACAGCGAGAACATCCCCGGCACCTACCGGCCCGTCGCCAACCGGGACAACGACTACCTGATGGACCGCGAGAAGCAGCGGACCGGGGAGTACTACTCCGGGGTGAAGGGCATCGCGATCCAGGACGCGTCCCTGCAGGAGAGCATGGGGCCGATCGCCGACCGCACCAAGGAGCGGCTCGTGCCCGCCGACGCCGGGATCATCAAGGCGCGGCAGAAGCTGCGGAAGGCGGCGATCGCGCTGCGCGACCACGGCACCACCCCGCCCGGCGTGGACCCGGCGCACCACCGCGTCCGGTCCGCCGCGGTCGTGCTCCCGCACGCCGAGGCGTTCCTCGACGCCTGCCGCGAGGACGTCCGGGTGCGCCCCGGCATGCCGATCGCGTCGGTGTAGCCGGATGGCCCCCACGTACGTCGACCCGAGCCTGCCGAGCAGCTGCGCCCGCGCGGCGACGGCGGCCGAGGCTCGCTACCGGATCCAGCGGCCGGTGGCGCCTGCGCGCGCCCCGCGGATCATCGCCCTCGACGACGGGGCCGTGGAGATCGTCCGGCGCACCGCGATGCTCCAGTGGTCCAACGCGCGCTTCTACGCCTGCCGGTCGAGCGACGGCACCCCGGAGCTGCGCGGGATCGAGGGCCGCCCGGCCACCCTGGCCGACGAGCTCGCGAGTGCCGACGTCGTCGTCATGATCGCCACGGACGACGGCGGGGCGGACTGCGCACACGCGATCGGGAAGGCCTGCTGGCAGCGCAGCATCATGACGGCGGGCCTGGTCGTCTCGGACGACGACGCCGCGGACCGGGCCGTGGCCGCCCTGCGGCCGCACGCCCGCGTGCTGCTCCCCGGTGCGGACGAGAGCGACGTCGTCGAGCTGCTCACGGCCCTCCGGGCATGAGGGGCCTCGCATGAGCGGCCGGACCACCCTGCGCGGCCTCCAGCGGATGAAGGACGAGGGCCGCAAGATCGTCGGCGTCGTCGCGTGGGACTACCAGGTCGCCCGGATCGCCGACCGCGCGGGCGTGGAGATCGTCTCGGTCGGTGACACGGTCGGCGTCAACCTCTGGGGCCACGCGAACCCGTTCGAGATCACGATGGACGAGATGGTCGTCGTGGCGCGGGCGGTGCGCCGGGGTGTCTCGCGGGCGCTGGTGTCCGCCGACTTCCCGTTCGGCCCGGTGCAGGAGGGCGCCGCCGAGGCCGTGCGCGCGGCGATCCGCTTCGTCAAGGAAGCCGGGGTGGACCTGGTCAAGGTCGACGGCGCCGCCGACCACCTCGACGCGGTCGCGGCGATCACCCGCGCCGGGATCCCGGTGTTCGCCCAGTTCGGCATCACGCCCCAGACGGCCCTGCGCTACGGGGTCGAGTACTCGGCGACGCCGTCCGCGGCCGACCGGGTCCCGGAGGAACTGACCGGCGAGATGGTCGACACGGCACGGCGGCTCGAAGAGGCAGGCGCGGTGCTGCTCAACTTCACGAACTCGGGGCCGCTGGTCGGCGCCGCGGTCGCGAAGGCCGCGTCGGTGCCCGTGCTCGGCGGGTTCGGCGGCGGGCCGTGGCTCGACGGCCGGATGCGCATGGCCCACGCCGCCATCGGCTATGCCGCCTCGGCCATCGACGATCCCCCGGACACCTACGCGAACGTCGCTCGGACCACCCTCGACGCGCTCACGCGCTACGCCGACGACGTGCGGGCCGCCCGTCAGCTCCCCGGCGGTCACGTGAGCGAGCGTGCGAGCGAACCGATGTCACAGCGCGTGCGCGAGGCGCCGGCCGAGCGCAGCGGGGCCGAGCGATGAGCAAGTCCACCGCGGTGGCCGACGGGATCCCCACCCGGTACGAGGTGGCGGGGTCGGGCCCGCCGCTGCTCATGTTCTCCCCGGGTGGCTTCGACGCCACCCTCGAGAGCTGGCGGACGCTCGGGATCTACCGCCGTCTCGACCTGCTGGAGCAGCTGACAGCCCGCTACACCTGCATCACGTTCGACCGCAGGGAGTCCGGCCGATCCGGCGGCCGCGTCGAGCGGCTGTCCTGGAGCCACTACGTCGCGCAGGCGATCGGGCTGCTCGACCACCTGGGCATCGAGCGGGCCCACCTGATGGGCGGCTGCGTCGGCTGCTCGACGGCGGTGGCCATGGCGGTCGCCCATCCCGGGCGCGTGCGGTCCATGGTGCTGTTCTCCCCGGCGGGCGGGGTCAAGTACCGGATGCGGCAGCACGAACGGTTCGCGCGGCACCTCGCCCACGTGCAGGCGCACGGCATGGAGGGGGTCGTCGCGCTCGTCCGGGAGACGGACGCCGGCTTCTCCGCCGATCCGCGCGTCGGGCCGTGGAACAGCGTGATCCGCACCGACCCGGCCTTCGCCGAGGCGTACGCGAGGCAGGACGCCGGCCGGTACGCCCTCGTCGTGGGCGGCACCGCACGGCTGATGTTCGACCGGGACACGGTCCCGGGCGCGGAGCCGGAGGACCTGCTGCGGCTCGGCGTCCCGGCGCTGGTCGTCCCGGGCCAGGACGAGTCGCACGCCCCGTCCGCGGCCCGCTACCTGCAGGAATGCCTGCCCTGTGTGGAGTACTGGGACGTCCCGGTGTCCGGGCAGACGCGGGAGACCGCTCCCGCCCGGGTCCTGAGCTTCTTCGACGAACAGTGAGGAGACGCTGATGGCAACGAGGCCATTGCGCGCCGCCGTGGCCGGTGTCCTGTGCGCCCTGCTCGCGGCGTGCGGGACGGGTGGCGGGGGTGGGCAGAAGGCGGGCCCCTTCGCGGGCGAGGACGTCGACCTCGTCGTCCCGTACGAGCCCGGCGGCGGGTACGACGCCTACGCCCGCGCGCTCGCCCCCTACCTCGAGGACTGCCTCGACGCGACGGTCGTCGTGCGCAACGAGCCGGGCGCGGGAGGGTTGGTCGCGACGAACCAGACCTTCACGGCGGGCACCGACGAGAAGCGGATCCAGATCGTGAACACCGTCGGCCTGGTCTCGGCGCAGATCGCGCAGGCCGAGGGGGTGGGCTTCGACCTGGAGAAGGTCAACTGGATCGGCCGGATCGCGGCCCCGCCGAACGTCGTGGTGGTCGCCACCGGCAGCCCGGTCCAGGGCTTGCCCGACCTCGTGCACGCCGGGCGGCCGGTGCGGTTCGTGTCGACGGGGCCGGGCTCGAACGACTACATCGCACCGAACATCCTGGGTGCGGCACTCGGTTTCCCGCTGGAGATCGTCACCGGGTTCGCGGGCGCTCCCGAGGCACGCGCCGCGGTCGTCGCCGGGAACGCCGACGCGCACATCCTCCCGGTCGACAGCCAGCTGTCGGCGATCGAGTCGGGCGACGTCCGCCCGATCGTCACACTCGACGAGGAACGGGACCCCTTCGTGCCCGACACGCCCACGGTCTTCGAGGCGGCCGCGCCCGACGCCCACGCGAAGGCCATGATCGACAGCCTCGTGGCGCTCGGGCAGACCGGGCGCGCGCTGATGGCCTCGCCGCAGATGCCGGCGGACCGCGTGGAGGCGCTGCGCGCGGCGTTCGGGTGCGCCATCGGCAACCCGGACCTGGTGGCCGACCTCGAGAAGCAGGAGCGGCCCCTCGATCCGCTCGGCGGGCCGGAGACCGCGCAGCTGGTGCGCGACGTGCTCACCGCGCCCGAGGAGTTCCGGCAGCTGATCGTCGCGAGCTACTGAGAACGTTCGATGGCGGCGATCTGGTCCAGCCTGCGCTGGTGGACGCCGCCCTTGAACGGCGTCTCCAGCCAGGTGGTCACGATCTCCCCGGCGAGGCCGGGCGGGACGACCTTGGCCCCCAGCACGAGGACGTTGGAGTCGTTGTTGCCGCGCGAGATCCGGGCGTGGAACAGGTCGGGGCACAGCCCGGCCCGGATGCCGCGGATCTTGTTGCAGACCACGGTCTCGCCGAGCCCGCTCCCGCCGACGACGATCCCGCGCTCGACCCGGCCGTCGACCCCGCCGGCGACCCCGCCGGCGACGACGTGGCGGCACAGCTCGGCGCAGAGCGGCGGGTAGTCCACCTCGTCCGGACCGTGCCCACCGAGGTCGACCACGTCGTGGCCGCTCCCGCGGAGCATCGCCACGAGCCCGGCCTTCAGCGCCACCCCGTTGTGGTCGGCCGCGATCGCGAGGCGCACGAGCGGCCTCAGGCCACGAGCCGGAGCGTGCCGGCGGCGAACAGGTTCTCCAGCTTCACCGGGCGCGAGAGGATCTTCTGGTCGACGCCCGTGCGCACCAGCCGCTCCAGCATCTCGCGGTTCGGCTCGATCCCGTACGGCAGGGGATCGGACCCGGTCAGCTCGAGCACCTGCCGGTTCAGCCGGTCGATGGCGGTCGGCGACGGGATCGACCCGTTGCCCAGCCGGTCGACGTAGTGCTGCTTGGCGCGGGCGAAGGCGTCGAAGATGTCGGCGGCGACGTCGGGCCACTGCCGCAGCACCTCGTCGCGGACGACGATCAGGTGGTTGATCGGGTACAGCCCGCGCTCGCGCAGCGCGGTGAGGGCCGCCTCCGTCGGGTCCGGGATCAGGGGCACGACGTCGGGGGCGTCGATGCGGGCACCGAGCACGGCGGCGAGTTTCCCGCTGCGCAGCAGGTCCTCCAGGCTGCGTGGCGGCTTGACCGGGACGACGTTGGCCGGGGGCCGGTACTGCGGGACGTGCTCGTCGCCGGACAGCACCCAGGTGACCTTGTCGAGGTCCACGCCGTACTCGTCGCGCAGGATCGCGCGAGCCCACACCCCGGTGGTGACGGTGTAGCCCCGGTCGACGCCGACCCGGCGGCCCTCGAGGTCCTTGGGCTGCCGGATGCCGCCCCCCGAGGCCACCTGGATCACGCCGTGGTGCAGCCCGCGGGCGAGGAAGACGGGCAGCGCCGTGAACTCGACCCCGTGCTCCTTCGCCACGAGGTAGGTGGTGAGCGCCATCTCGCTGACGTCGTAGGCCAGCTCGCGGACCATCCGGCGAAAGGCCGAGACGAGGACCGGCACCTCCTCGAACTCGATGCGGAACCCGTGGGGAGTCACCTCCCCGGTCTTCAACGCCTCGTTGGCTCCCTGCGTGCGGGTGACCGTCCGCAGCACGGGCCCGGGTTCCTGCATCTCGATCCTTTCTGGTCGCTCATCGACACCCTATGGTATTACCAATAGACCTCAAAGAGGGGAGGCGGGGTCGATGCCCGATCAGGTGCTGGCAGCCGTCCGGACGGGTCCGGGTGTGACCGAGCTCCGCGAGTTCCCGATGCCCGACATCGACGAGGACAGCGCCCTTCTCGAGGTCGAGGTGGCCGGGATCTGCGGCACCGACGTGAAAATGTACGCGAAGCCACCTTCCACCGCTCCGGTGATCATGGGGCACGAGAACGTCGGTGTCATCTCGCGGGTCGGACCCCGCTTCGCCGAGCGCAAGGGCGTGCGCGAGGGTGACCGGGTCTTCGTGGAGCACTACGTGGGCTGCTTCCACTGCGAGTGGTGCCACGCGGGGGAGTACCGGCACTGCGAGCTCACCGACTGGCGCACCAATCCCGACGCCCGCCGCTACGGCTACACCTCGGCGGAGAATCCCGGCCGGCTGTGGGGCGGTTTCTCGCAGTACATGTACCTGCCGTGGAACGCGGTGATCCACAAGGTCCCGGACGGCGTGTCGGCCGAGCTCGCGGGCCTGGTCACCCCGCTGTCCAACGGCATCGAGTGGGCCCTGAACGCGGGCCGGGTGGGCTACGCGTCCACCGTGCTGGTCCAGGGGCCGGGCCAGCAGGGGTTGTCCCAGGTGGTCGCCTCGAAGCAGGCCGGTGCGTCGCTGATCATCGTGACCGGTACGACACGGGACGCGGCCCGACTCGACCTGGCCAAGGGGCTAGGTGCCGACGCCGTGATCGACGTGCAGCGCGAGGACCCGCTCGCCCGGGTGATGGAGCTCACGAACGGCCGGGGCGTCGACACGGTGCTCGACTGCACCGCGGGGGCCGGCCCGGCACCCGTCCTGCTGGGGATCGACGCGCTCAAGCGCCGCGAGGGGATCATGGTGACCCAGGGGGAGCTCGCCGCGTTCCCGGACTTCCCGCTGAAGAAGCTGACCGAGAAGTCGATCACGCTCGCCAGCGCGCGCGGGCACGGCTACCGGGCGGTCGAGCTGGCCCTCGAGCAGCTCGCGTCCGGGCGTTTCCCGCTCGAACGGCTGGCCACCCACAGCTTCGGGATCGACCAGGTCGATCACGCCATCCGGGCGCTCGCGGGCGAGACCGGGGAGGATGCGATCCACATCTCGCTGTTGCCGTGGAAGGAGAAGACGTGAGCGAGCTCGCGAGCTCACCATCGAACACAGCAATCACATTCACGTGGCCGACGAGCGCCCGCGAGGAGGACAGGTGAATCTGGTGGTCCGCAACCCACCCCGCACGGACCGGGCGCTGGTCGAGGGACTCGCGGAGTTCGGCGTGTCCACGATCCACGAGGCGCAGGGCCGGGCCCATCTGCTGGACCCCGCCCTGCGGCCCATCTGGCCGGGAGCCCGCGTGGCCGGCACGGCGGTGACGGTCAGCGTCCCGCCCGGCGACAACTGGATGATCCACGTGGCCGTCGAGCAGTGCGCCGAGGGCGACGTGCTGGTGGTGGCGCCGACGACCCCGTCGTCGGCGGGGTACTTCGGCGAGCTGCTGGCCACCGCGCTCGCCCACCGGGGCGTCCGCGGGCTGGTGATCGACGCCGGCTGCCGCGACGTGGCCGAGCTGCGCGAGATGGGCTTCCCGGTGTGGTCCCGGCACGTGTCGGCGTTCGGCACGGTCAAGGAGACCCTCGGCAGCGTCAACGTCGGCCTGGTGTGCGCGGGGCAGTGGGTCGAGCCCGGCGACGTCGTGGTCGCCGACGACGACGGGGTGGTCGTGGTGCCCCGGGCGCAGGCCGCCGACGCGCTCGCCGCGTCGCGGGAGCGGGAGGAGCGGGAGGCGAGGGCCCGGGAGCGCTACGCGAAGGGCGAGCTGAGCCTCGACGTGAACTCGATGCGTGATGCGCTCGCCGCCAAGGGCCTGACCTACGTGGACGCCGAATGATCATCGACATCCACGGCCACTACACCACCGTCCCCGCGGCCCAGGTGGAGTTCCGGGACGCGCAGCTGGCCGCCCTGGCCGACCCGGCGGCACCCGCCCCGGAGCCCGCGAAGGTCAGCGACGACGCGATCCGCGAGAGCGTCGAGGGCAACCAGCTGCGGATCCTGCGCGAACGCGGCGGCGACCTGATGCTGTTCTCGCCGCGCGCATCGTCGATGGCGCACCACGTGTCCGACCCGGCGACCGCGCGCGTGTGGGCGGCCACGAGCAACGACCTCGTCGCCCGCGTCGTCGGCCTGTACCCCGAGCACTTCGCCCCGGTCTGCCAGCTGCCCCAGACCCCCGGAGGGGCGCTCGACGACTCCGTCGCCGAGCTGCGGCGCTGCGTCGACGCGGGTTTCGTCGGGTGCAACCTCAACCCCGACCCGTCCGGCGGGTTCTGGGACTCGCCGCCGCTCACCGACGAGTACTGGTTCCCGCTCTACGAGGCGATGGTCGAGCTCGACGTGCCCGCGATGGTGCACGTCTCCGCGTCGTGCAACCCCAACTTCCACGCACTCGGCGCGCACTACCTCAACGCCGACACCACCGCGTTCATGCAGTTCCTCGAGGGTGACCTCTTCACCCGGTTCCCGGCGCTGCGGTTCGTGATCCCGCACGGCGGCGGCGCCATCCCGTACCACTGGGGCCGCTACCGCGGGCTCGCGATCCGGATGGGCCGGCCGGACCCGGCCACGCTGCTCGCCAACGTCTTCTTCGACACCTGCGTGTACCACCAGCCGGGGATCGACCTGCTCGCCGGCGTGATCCCGATCGAGAACATCCTCTTCGCCTCCGAGATGCTCGGCGCGGTCCGCGGGGCCGACCCCGACACCGGCGTCCCGTGGGACGACACGAAGTCCTACGTCGACGCGCTGGGCCTCACCGAGGAACAGCGCCACCAGGTCTTCGAGGGCAATGCCCGCCGCGTGTACCCGCGGCTCGACGCGCGGCTGCGGGCCGCGGGGAAGTAGAACCTGATGGGACGTCTGCGGCTCGCGTTCGCGTGCGGTGACTACGATCGCACGCGCGCGCTGTACGAGGGCACGGTCCGGCCGGACGGGATCGACCTCACCTACCTGCGGCTCCCGGTCGAGGAGACGTTCTTCCGGATGATGCGCCACCGCGAGTTCGAGGTCGCCGAGCTGTCGCTCTCGTCCTACGTGAAGTCCCTCGACCTCGACCCGTCGCCGTTCGTCGCGCTGCCGGTCTACCCGTCGCGGCAGTTCCGGCACGGCGGCATCTTCGTCAACGCATCGTCCGGCATCGCTCGGCCGGAGGACCTGCGCGGCAAGGTCGTCGGCACGCCGGAGTGGCAGCTCACGGCGGGCGTGTGGATCCGCGGCATCCTGGCCGACCGGCACGGCGTACCGGTCGACTCGGTCGAGTACCGGACCGGGGGTCAGGAGACGCCCGGGCGGATCGAGAAGGCCGCCGTCGACCTCGGCGGCCGCGTCCGGATCGAGCCGATCCCCGCGGACACGACCCTGTCGGCGATGCTCGCCGACGGCGGGATCGACGCGCTCTACAGCCCACGGGTGCCCTCGTCGTTCCGCCAGGGCGGTCCGGTGCGGCGCCTGTTCGCCGACCAGGTGGCCGCCGAGAAGGAGTACTTCGCGGCCACCGGGATCTTCCCGATCATGCACGTCGTCGTGGTCCGCCGGGACGTCTACGAGCGCCACCCCTGGGTCGCGCAGTCGCTCACCAAGGCGCTGCACCTGGCGAAGCGGGCGGCCATGGACAACCTCTACGACTCCTCCGCGCTGAGGTTCACGCTGCCGTGGCTCATCCCCGCCGTCGAGGAGGCGAAGGCGCTGATGGGCGAGGACTACTGGTCCTACGGGCTCGAGGCGAACGCCGCGACCCTGTCCACGTTCCTGCGCTACCACCACGAGCAAGGCCTGTCGGGGCGGCGGTACGAGCCGAAGGAGCTGTTCGCCCCGGAGGCCACCGAGGAGTTCGTCATCTAGTCTCTGTTCGCCCTGGTGGGCGGCCCCGTCCCGAGTCGGAGGTTCGGTGCGTGCATCGGCGGATCCAGGTTCTCGCTGAGTGCGCCGGCGAGCCGGCCTCGTACACCGCAGGGGTGCGGCTCGGTCACGATCCGCCCGATCACGGGGCGGACGTTCGCGATCCGGGTGGCACGACCGGGTCATCGCAGAACGCGTAGGGCGCGGCCAGGAGGGGGCCGAGATCGGTCTTCACACACTTGATCCACGGGTGCTGGAGCACCCGTCCACTCACGACGCGGCGTCAGCCCGCCAACAACGACTTGAGCGGGACGGTCGGGTCGGCCGCCGCTGCGGCGGGCAGGGTTGTGCCCATCGTCAGGGCCTTGCGGACCACCAGGTAGTCGGCGGGGGAGTTCACCGCGTCGACGGCGATGAGCGCGCCCTCGCGGTAGTAGAGGACGGCGAACCGCTCGCTGTCGGGTTCGCCGCGCACGTCGTAGTGGTCGTAGCCGATGGACA
The DNA here is from genome assembly GCF_039543345.1 of Pseudonocardia adelaidensis. NCBI lineage: Bacteria > Bacillati > Actinomycetota > Actinomycetes > Pseudonocardiales > Pseudonocardiaceae > Pseudonocardia > Pseudonocardia adelaidensis. The sequence continues at coordinate 97,183 of NZ_BAABJO010000026.1, forward strand.
GGCCGGCGATCTGCAGCCGCAGGTCGCCCTGGTTCGACCAGAACCACGGCACGCTCCGGGCGTCCGCGGTCCGGCCCAGCAACGTGGCCGCGGCGATGCCTGCCTGCGCCACGGCGCCGGGCACCGACTCCAGCCGGACGCGGCCGACGCCGGTCATGGGGTGGGGGAGCACGGTGCAGTCGCCCGCGGCCACCACGGCCTCGTGGCTGGTGCGGGCGGCGGCGTCGACGACGATGCCCCCGCCGACGTCGCACTCGAGGCCGATCTCCTCGGCGAGCTCCGTGCGGGGGGCCACGCCGACGCCGACGAGGACGAGGTCGGCCGGGAGGTCGCGCCCGTCCGCCAGGCGCACGGACCCGACCCGTTCCGTGCCGCCGAACCCCACCACCTCGGTCGTGAGCAGCACCGTGGTGCCGCGGCGCGCGTGGGCGGCGCGGAGGAAGTCCGAGACGACCGGTGCCACCGCGCGCCCGACGAGCCGGTCCGCCGCCTCGACGACGGTGACCTCCTTCCCCTGGGTTCGGGCGGCCGCGGCGGTCTCGAGCCCGATGAAGCCGCCGCCGACGACCACGACCCGCGATGCGGCGGCCAGGCGCTCGCGCAGCCGCACCGCGTCGTCGAGGCCGCGGAGGTAGTGGATGCCGTCGAGGCCGGCCCCGGGGACGTCGAGGCGCCGTGGCCGCGCGCCGACCGTGAGGGCGAGCCGGGCGAAGCGCAGCGTCCGCCCGCCCGTCGTCCGCGCGAGCCCGGGGCGGTCGCCCTCGGGGAGCGCGACCTCCACCACCCGCTCGCCCCGGAGGAGCTCGATCCGCTGCTGCGCGTACCAGGCGGGCGTGCGGAAGGCGAGGGACCCCGCGCCCGCGGAGCCGGAGAGGAACTCCTTGGAGAGCGGCGGCCGCTGGTAGGGCGCGTGCGGTTCGGCGCCGACGAGCGTGATCGGGCTCGGGTCCCCGAGCTGGCGCAGCGACGCCGCGAGCTGCACGCCGGCCTGGCCCGCGCCCACGACGAGCGTGCCGGTGGACGTCGTCTGCGGCATGCGGCGGCCCCTTCCACAGAATGGACTTACCATTATGCCAAAGGGGGCCTGTCTGGGGAAGCGGGGCCACGGCCGCGCAGGGCGAAGGCCGGCAGCGTCATCCCCGCGCCGACCACGGCGATCGCGGGCGTGAGCGGCACGAGCGCCACCATCCCGGCGACGGCCATCGGTGCGGCGAACAGCGCGGCCGCGCGGAACGTGCCGGTGGCCGCGATGGCGTCGCCGCGCTCCTCGGGGTGCACGGACTCGGCGGCCAGCGCCGGGCCCAGCACCTGGACGGCCCCCGCGGCGGCCCCGCTCACCGCGAGCACCACGGCGGCGAGCGCGGTGTTGGTGGCCACCACGCCGGTGAGGGCGGTGGCGCCGCCGGTCGCCACGATCCCGGCGACGAGCGCGCGGGCCGTGAGCCGTGCTCGGACGCGTCCGGAGAGCCCGGTGCCGAGCAGCTGGGCACCGTTCGCGACCGAGATCAGGGCGCCGACCGAGGTGGCGGACCGGCCGGCCGCGTCGAGCGCCACCGGGACGTATGAGGAGAGCAGGGCGCGCCAGCCGCCTGCCGTCATCCCGGCCCAGCAGCCGACGTCGACCCCCGGGCGGCGCCACAGCCGCCCGGGCGGGCGGTCGGGCGGCGGAGTGAACGGCGGCAGGCGGTCGAGCAGGAGGGTGGGGACCAGGCCGGCGAGCGCGATCGCCGCGGCCACGCCGAGCGCGAGCTCCGGTGAGATCTCGGACAGCACGCCCGCGAGCGCGGGCCCGGCGAGCTGTCCCACCGACGCCACGAGGTTCACCTGGGCCAGCGCGCCCGCCGCCCGGCCGCTGCCCCGCACGACGTGGGTCTGGCTGCCCGTCCAGAAGCAGGCCCGGGACGCGCCCTGCAGCAGCTGGGCGATGACGAACGGCACCAGCGCGCTGGACAGGGTGACGAGCACGCAGCCTGCCGCGAGCGTGATCACGGCGCCTGCCATCAGCGTCCAGTCCGGCCAGCGGCGCATCGCCCAGCCCAGTGCCAGCCGGACGGTCATCTGCGAGACCGCGGAGGCTGCGGTCAGCGCTCCGATCTCGAAGGCGGAGTAGCCGGCCTGCAGGGCGAGCAGCGGCAGGGCGACGCTTGCCGCGCCGAGGGACACGGAGTACACCGCTGCTGCGGCGGCCGACGCGACGGCGTCGCGCGAGGGATGATCACGCGAGGGCATGCCCAGCGCCCCGAGTCACTGTGCTCCGATCGGCCGCAGCAAAGGTATTACGGTTGTGCCAAACTACCAGCCGTGCCGGGCACCGCCGCATCGTCGCGAAATGGGGACGCCGAATGCTGACCGACGCCCTCAACGGTCTCATGGAGGTGTTCCAGCCGGTACCCCTGATGCTGATGCTGCTCGGGGTGCTCATCGGCTTCGTCGTGGGGATCCTGCCCGGGCTCGGCGGCGCCGTGACGCTCGCCCTGATGCTGCCCTTCACCTTCGACATGCAGCCGGTCGAGGCGTTCGCGTTCCTGCTCGGCATGTGGGTCGTCACCTCGACCACCGGCGACATCACCTCGGTGCTCTTCGGCGTACCGGGGGAGGCCACATCGGCCGCCACGGTGCTCGACGGGCACCCGATGACGAAGCGGGGAGAGGGCGGCAGAGCGCTCGGCGCCGTGCTGCTGTCGTCCGCGCTCGGCGCCGTGTTCGGCGCGTTGGTGCTCGCGCTCTCCCTGCCGATCATCCGGCCCGTCGTGCTGGCCTTCGGGCCGCCCGAGTTCTTCGCCCTCACGGTCCTCGGCCTGACGTTCGTCGTCGCGTTGTCCGGCCGCAGGCTGCTCAAGGGCTTCGTCATGGCCTCCTTCGGCCTGCTCGTCGCGCTCGTCGGCCTGGACCCCCAGGAAGGCGTGCCGCGCTACACGTTCGACCTGCTCTACCTCTGGGACGGGATCGGCATCGTCCCGCTGGTCGTCGGCCTCTTCGGGGGCGCCGAGGTGCTCCAGATCATGCTCAGCAGGCGCAGCATCGCCCGCACCGACGGCGCCGACAGCAGGGACGCCTCGCTCGCGGGCGTCGGGCAGGGTGTGCGCGACGTCTTCCGCCACTGGGCCCTCGTGATCCGCTCCAGCGCGATCGGCACGGGCGTCGGCATCGTGCCCGGCCTCGGGGGCACGGTCGCCCAGTTCATGGCCTATGGCGCGGCGCAGCAGAGCTCCAAGAACCCGGAGATGTTCGGCAAGGGGTCGATCGAGGGCGTCATCGCGGCCGGTGCGGTCAACAACGCGAAGGACAGCGGGTCGCTGATCCCGACGATCGGGTTCGGCATCCCCGGCGGCGCCGGGAGCGCCGTGCTGCTGTCCGCGTTCCTGATCGTGGGCCTGAACCCCGGCCAGGAGATGCTGACCACCTCCCTGGACGTCACCTTCTCGATGATCTGGGTGACGGTGCTGGCCAACTTCGTCGCCGTGGTCGGCGCGTTCCTGCTCCTGAAGCCGCTCACCCGCCTCACGTTCGTCTCCGGCCCGCTCCTCGTGCCGTTCCTGCTGCTGCTCCTCACGCTGGGCGCCTACACGTCGAGCAACTCCTTCGCCGACGTCCTCGTGATGATCGGGGCCGCCGCCGTCGGCGTCGTCTGCATCCGGTACGACTGGCCGCGTGTGCCGTTCCTGCTCGCGGTCGTGCTCGGCGCCCTCGCGGAGCGCTACCTCTTCCTCTCGCACTCGCTGTTCGGGTGGACATGGCTGACGCGGCCGATCGTCATGGTGATCGGGCTGGTGATGGTCCTGGCGATCGTGACCCCGACGGTCCGGAGGCTGCGCGACCGGCGGCGGACCCCGCGTCCGACGAGCGAGGAGACGGTATGACCGCCCAGGCCCCCGCCGAGGCCCCCGTGGCGAGGGGCCGCCGCCCGCCCGAGGCCGTGGCCGACGTCGTCATCACGGTGCTGCTGCTCGCGCTGTTCGTGGGGGCCTTCCTCGCGGCCGGTGACTGGTCGTTCCGGGCGGCCCTCTTCCCGCGGCTCGTCACCGGTGCCGGCCTCGTGCTCGCCGCGCTGCACCTCGTGCAGGCCCTCCTGCGGCTGCGCCGCCCGGCTCCGGCTCCCGACCCGGGCGGCAGCGAGCCCGACCCCGACGACCCGGACCCCGACGACGTCGAGTACGTCTTCCGCGCGGCGGGCCCGCGGCGGTGGGCGGCCGTCCTCGGCTGGGTGGCCGGCTTCTTCGCGCTGCTCGCCGTCGCAGGCCTGTACGTCACGGCGCCGGTCTTCTCGCTGCTGTACCTCCGGTTCGCCGGCAGGCGGACATGGATCTTCAGCGCGATCTACGCCATTGTGATCGCAGTGGTGCTCTACGTGGCTTTCGAGCTGGCTCTCGGCGTTCCCACGCCGCCGGGCCTGCTCGTGGACTGATCCCGGCTCGGATCGATACAGGGGGTTCCTCGATGGGTGACCGGTCGTGCCGGCGGCGTGGCCTCGCGGCCGTGGTCGCGCTGGGTGTCGGGGCAGGCGTGCTGGCGGGGTGCTCGAGCGGTGCCCAGACCGCGGGTGACGCGCTGCCCGCCTGCTCCTCCCTCGACGGGGAGACCGTGTCGCTCGTCGTCCCCTACGAGCCGGGCGGGGGGTACGACTCCTACGTGCGGCTGCTCGCGCCGTACCTGGAGGAGCGGACCGGCACCACGATCGCCGTGCAGAACCAGCCCGGCGCGGGCGGCCTGCTGGCCCTCAACAACCTCCTCACCGAGAAGACCGACGGCACCACGATCGCGATCATGAACGGGGTCGGCGCGGGTGGCTCGTCGCTGGCCGGGGCCGACGGGGCCCAGTTCTCCCTCGCCGACTTCACCTACATCGGGCGCGTCGTGAGCGAGCCGCCCCTCATCGTCACCAGCGCCAACGGGCCGTACCAGACGTTCGACGCCGTGCGCGCCGCCCACGGCTTCCGGTGGGGTTCCACCGGACCGGGTGCCGAGGACTACGTCACCGCCTCGCTGCTGTCCAAGGTGTTCAACATCGACGCCCAGGTGGTGACCGGGTTCCCCGGGTCGGGGGAGACCGAGCTGGCGATCCTGCAGGGCGCCATCGACGGCATGTCCGGCAACCCCGGCAGCCGTCGTCAGGCGGTGGAGGAGGGCACCCAGACGCCGGTCCTGCGCATGGGCGAGCAGCCGCCCGCGTGGCTGCGCGCCGATGTCCCGTGGGTCCGCGACGTCCCGATGACCGACGAGCAGCGGGCCGTGATCGACGCGCACCTGGCGTTGATCGAGATCGGCCGTCCGCTCGTCGGGCCGCCCGGGATGGACGAGGCGGCCAGGAACTGCTGGCGGGACGCGATGGCCGCGGTCATGTCGAACCCCGACCTCCTCGCCGCGGCCCAGCAGCAGGAGCGGGAGCTCTCCTTCCTCGGCGGCGCCGAGCTGGACGCCCTCGTGGAGCGGATCGTCACCGCGCCCCCGCAGTACCGCGAGCTGCTGGCTGGCATGTATTAAGGTAAAACTGTCAGTCCAATAAGAGGAGGTCGGATGCCGCCGCCCGCCGACGACGCGCCCCAGCTCTACCACAGCAACAAGAACCGCACGTTCGTCCGCGCGGTCCAGGGCGACTACGGCCTCTCCGCGGAGCTCGAGCGGCTGCGGTCGATGCCGCGGGTCCAGAAGGCGAGCGAGATCAAGTTCGTCGACGGGCCGCAGGCCTACAGCAGGCACTACGTCGAGCCGAAGGACGGCATCACCCAGACCTTCCACCTCCACCTGGAGGAGTACGGCCCCGGCGGGAAGTCGCAGAAGCACGGCCACGTCAACGAGGCGGCGTTCTACATCCTCGACGGCCGTGGCTACGAGATCCACGACGGCGAGCGCTACGACTGGGAGGCCGGCGACGTCGCGATCGTGCACAACAACTGCGTGCACCAGCACTTCAACGCCGACCCGGAACGTCCGGCCCGCGCGCTCGTCATCAAGACCAAGCCGATGTACATGTTCATGAACATGCTCTTCCAGAAGCAGGTGGAGCCGCGCCAGACCACGCCGACGCCCGAGGGCGTTGGGTTCGAGGTCCGCGAGGAGGAAGCGGACTTCAACCACCCACCGGAGGGCTACTGATGGCGTGGGGAGAAGCAGCGGCCTGGGTGGCAGGCACCGAGAACGCGCCGCTCTACGCCAACCTCCTGCAGGACGCCGCTGACGCCCCCCGGCGCAACGCGGGCCGCCGCAAGATCCTCAAGCCCGCCGACATGCCGTGGGAGATGTCCCGGCAGGGGCTGCTCAAGCACCTGATCAACGAGGACCTCAACACCCGCATGGAGACGGTCGACGCCTACATGCAGATCATCCCGGCCGGGAGCCGCTCCGGTAAGCACCGGCACCTCGCCGAGGAGTGCCTCTACGTCGTCGAGGGCCGCGGCTACGACCTGCACCAGGACTGCGACGTCGAGATCACCGACACCTACCACTGGAAGCCCCAGGACGAGGTGAAGCGGTTCGAGTGGGAGGCGGGCGACGTCATCTACGTGCCACCGAACACGATCCACCAGCACTTCAACGCCGACCCGCACCGCCCGGCCCGCCTGATCTCGGCGATAAACCGGATCTTCAAGCACTCGGGCCTGAACGACCTGGAGCAGATCGAGGACGCGCCCGAGTACGACCCGTCCGTCGTCCTGGACGCGGAGAGGATCCGTGAGTACCTGCGCACCAGATAGGCCCGCTGACACATGAACTCGGGTGCTCGCACACGAACTGCGGTTGGTGTGCGAGCACCAGGGTTCACGTGTGACCGCTGGCCCTCCGCAGCACGGCCCGCGGGTCGGGCGGCGCTGCGTCGCCGGTCCAGGCCACGTACTGGTCGGGGCGGACCAGGATCAGGCGGGCGCCGTAGGCCTCCCGGCCGTCCGCGTACGTGTCCCGGACGACCGCCACCGGCAGCCCGGCCCACGCGCCGGGGTCGGCGTCGAGGGCCAGGAGGGTGAACCCGGCGCCGAGCGCCTCGAAGACGTTGCGCCCGGACGAGAACTGCAGCGGCGGGAGGTGGTGACCCGGCCGCGCGCGGAAGGTGTGCTCGCCGTGCGCGCTGACGGCGCCGCCGGGCGGGCCGCACACGACCGGCGAGCCCTCGTAGTGCGGTTCGAAGTCGCGCAGCCGCCTCCCGAAGCCGGCCGCGGCCTCGGCGAAGCGTTGCTCGAACGCGGCCCGGTCGGCCTTCGGGTCGAACGTCGCGAGGAACTCGCTGTCGTCGCGGATCCAGCCGCCGATGATGTCCTCGCCGACGTCGCGGAAGACCGGCTGCCGTTCGAGGGTGTAGGAGTCCAGCAGCTCCGCACCGCCCCACCCCTGCAGCACGGCGGCGAGCTTCCAGCCCAGGTTGACCGCATCCTCCAGGCCGTTGTTGAGGCCGAACCCGCCGTAGGGCGGGTGGGTGTGCGCGGCGTCCCCGGCGATGAAGGCGCGGCCGGCCCGGTAGGTGTGGGCCACCTGGACCCGCAGGTCCCAGAACCCGACGTGCTCGATCTCGCAGGCGAACGGGTACCCGGCGGCGCGGTGCAGCAGCGACGTGAAGTCGTACGAGCCCACCCGGGCGTCCCGCGGGACCGGTGCGTGGAAGAAGAACGCCTCGCCCACGTCGACGCGCCCGAAGAACATCCAGTAGCCGTTCAGGTCCGGGTGCAGCACGCGGTAGGTGGAGCGGTCGGGGAACCGGTGCAGCGCCCGGTGCAGCTCGGGGGAGCGGAAGACGACGAGCGCGACGAGCTCGTCCCAGTCGGTGCCGCTGCGCGGGATGTCGGCCTGCTCGCGCACGAGCGAGCGGCCGCCGTCGCAGCCGACGACGTAGTCGCCGCGCAGCTCCTGCCGCGCGCCGTCCCGCTCGATCGTGACGCGCACGCCGTCGGCGTCCTGGGCCACGCCCGTCGCGCGCCAGCCGATCCGCGTCCCGACGTGCGGGAGGCCGGCGAGCCGCCGGCGCAGCACCTCCTCGGTGCGGTACTGGGGGAGGCGCTCGTTCGCCTGGAAGTAGTAGGGCTGCACGAGCTCGCGCGCGGGCGGTGCCGCCCAGAACTCGCCCATGAGGTTCTCGTAGGCGGTGACCTGGCCGATCGCGTACCCGGGAGGCATCGTGCGGGCGGCGCGGATCTCGTCGGCGACACCCCAGCGCCACATGTGCTCCATCGTGCGCTGGGACAGGCCCTGCCCCTTGGGGATCATCGAGAGCTCGGTGCGCTGCTCCACGACGACGCACCGGATGCCGCGCAGTCCCAGCTCGAGGGCGAGCGCGATGCCGACCGGCCCCCCGCCCACGATCACGACCTGGTGCCGCCGGTTCACGCGGCCGCCCCCTTCGCAGCGATCCCCGCGTAGTCGCGCACGACGTTGGGCCGGGTGAGCAGCGCGATCGCGGCCAGCACCGGCACCGCAGCGCCCGCCGTGAGCGCGACGACCGGACCGGCGAGGCCCGCGGCCACCCCGATCGCGAGGTCGCCGAGCGCAGGCCCGCCACGGGAGGTGATCTGGTAGAGCGACTGCACCCGGCCGCGCAGCTCGTCGGGCGTCTCCAGCTGCACCGCGGCGTGCCGGATCGTGGTCGCCGCGGCGTCGAAGGCACCCAGGAGCAGCGCGAACAGCAGGACGGCCGCGAGCGGCGAGACCTGGGCGAACGACATCGCGACGAGACCGTAGGCGATCGTGGACGCCAGCAGTGCGCGGCCCAGCCTGCGCGAGCGGGACACCAGCCGGACGATCCCGTACGTCGCGAGCAGCGCGCCGAGCGAGGGCGCCGCGGACAGCAGCCCGTACCCGGCGGGCCCGATGTCGAGCCGGTCGGCGAAGGCCGGCAGCAGCACCCGGTAGGCGCCGAAGACGGTCATCAGCAGGTCCAGGCCGCACAGCGACCAGATGATCGGCCGCCGCCGCACGTACCGGACGCCCTCGGCCATGTCCGCGCGGATCGAGCGCGGCCCGTCCGCGCGGCGCAGGGGCGGGACCCGGACCGCGGCCAGCACGGCGACCAGCGCCGCGTAGGAGATCCCGTCGAGCAGGTACACCAGCCCCGGGCCGTTCGCGGCGATGAGCAGGCCGCCGATCGCGGGCCCGACGAGCACGGCGACCTCGCGCGAGGGGTTCAGCAGCGCGATCGCCGCGGGCAGCACGTCCCGGGGGACGAGCGCCGGCACCAGCGCCTGCCGGCAGGGCTGGTCGAACGTCGCCGCGGCCGTGGTGACCAGTACGCCGCCGATCACGTGCCAGGCCTGCGCGACCCCGGCCAGCGAGACGGCGGCCATCGCGAGCGCCACGAGCATCGCGACGGCCTGGCTCGCCTGCAGCAGGCGACGGCGGTCCCACCGGTCGGCCAGCACACCGCCGAGCGGGCTCAGCACGACCAGGGCCACCGCCTGGGCGCCGCCCACGAGGCCGGTGGCCGCGATCGAGCCGGTGAGGTCGTAGACCTGCCACAGGCTGGCCGCCACCGTGGCGCGCGTCCCGATCTGCGAGAGGACGACACCCGACCAGAAGAGCAGGAAGTCCCGGTTGTGCAGCAGTCGTGCCCAGTGCATCAGCCCACCGGGACGAGCGTGACCTTGCCCGGCTCCGTCGCCACGAAGATCTCGGTGCCGGGCTTGATGGACACCGACGGGTTGCCGCGCACGCGGAGGCTGCCCTGGCCCACCCGGACGATGTGGTCGATCGCGTCACCGAGGAACGCGCGGTTGGTGACCGTGCCCGGCCACTCGTTGACGCGGTTGCCCCAGCCGGTGGTGCTGATCTCGAGGCTCTCCGGGCGGACCGCGGCGAGCACCTCCGCACCGACCGGGACCCGGGCCGCCGACTCGAGCCGCACGCGCCCGGCCTCGGTGTCGATGTCGACGCGGTCGCCCTCGCGCGCCGCGACCCGGCCGCGCAGGAAGTTGGACGTGCCGATGAACTCGGCGACGAACCGGCAGTTCGGGGTCTCGTACACCTCGCGGGGGCGCCCGGTCTGCAGGACGTTGCCCTCCTTCATCACGGCGATGGTGGTCGAGAGCGCGAGCGCCTCGATCTGGTCGTGGGTGACGTAGACCGACGTGATGCCCAGCTCGCGCTGGAGGCGCTTGAGCTCGTAGCGCAGCGACTCGCGCAGTTTCGCGTCCAGGTTGGACAGCGGCTCGTCGAGCAGCATCAGCGGCGGCTCGATGATGATCGCCCGGGCCAGGGCGAGGCGCTGCTGCTGGCCGCCGGAGAGCTTGGTGGCCTGCCGGTCGGCGAGGTGGCCGAGCTCCATGGTCTCCAGCACCTTGGCCACCCGCTCGCGGATCTCCCGCTTGCCCGGCCGCTGCGACCGCTTGCGCACCTGCAGCGGGAAGGCGACGTTGTCGAACACGGTCATGTGCGGCCAGATCGCGTAGGACTGGAACACCATCCCGAGCCCGCGCCGGTTGGCCGGCACGTTGAGCCCCTCCCCGTCGAACAGGACGCGGTCGCCGACCACGATCCGCCCGGAGTCGGGGCGTTCCAGGCCGGCCACGGCCCGCAGCGTCGTGGTCTTGCCGCACCCGGACGGCCCGAGCAGCGTGAACATCTCGCCCTCGCCGACCTCCAGGCTGACGTCGTCGACGGCGAGCACCCGGCCCGCCGTCGCCCGGCGCCTGCTCGCCTCCCCGGCGAAGCTCTTCACGAGGTTGCTGATCGTCAACACGGTGGAGCCTCCGTTCAGGACTTGAGGCCGACGCGGGCGCCGACCTTGTAGGCGACCGCCACCAGCACGGCGAGGACGAGCACCATGATCACGCCGAGGGCGGACAGCTCGCCGAAGCGCGCGTTGGCGTACAGCTCCCAGATCGAGATCGAGAGCACCTCGTTGCCCGGCGTGTAGAGCAGGATCGACGAGGAGAGCTCGCGGAAGCTCACCACGAAGATGTAGACCCAGCCGGCGAGCAGTGCCGGCGCGATGAGCGGCAGCAGGACCCGGCGGAAGGTCGACCACCACCCGGCCCCGCTGACCTGCGCCGACTCCTCCAGCTCGGCGGAGATCGTCTGCATCCCGCTGACCGCGTAGCGCATGCCGTAGGGCAGGTACCGGGTGCAGTAGGCGATCAGCAGGATGAGCAGCGTGCCGTAGATCGGCAACGGGCTGCGCAGGTAGACGAACGCGATCCCCACGCCGAGCACCAGCCCCGGGATGACGAGCGGCGAGAACGCGATGTGGTCCAGGAGCTGGCGACCCGGGATGCCGGACCGGACCACGACCCACGCGGCCACCGCCATCAGGGCCATCACGATCGTCGCGGCCCCACCCCCCAGGACGAGCGAGTTCCTCAGCGCCGTGGGGACCGAGGGGAGGTTGAACACGGCGACGAAGTTGTCGAGGTTCATCGACGCGAACGCCTCGGCCGACGGGGGCCGGTAGTAGGGCAGCAGCGCCGTGTAGAGCAGCACCATCAGCGGCGCCAGCACCGTGACGAAGAAGTACAGCAGGATGCCACCGCCGACGACCGGCTTCCAGCGGCCGAGGTCGATCGGGCGGGGGCGGAAGCCCTTGCCGGTGATCGTGCCGCCTGCGTGGCCCCGGCTCAGCACGTTGGACAGCCAGATGCCCAGCGCCGCCACGGCGAGCAGCCCGACGGCGAGCGCCCCTGCCCCGGCGAAGTCGACGGGGAAGCTGCGCAGCACCTGGTAGATGCGGCTGGTGAAGACGTAGATGCCGTTCTGCAGGCCGAGCAGCGCGGGCACCTCGAAGCTCTCGAGGCTGCGCACCCCCATGATCAGGGCGGCCGACAGCAGTGCCGGGCGCACCAGCGGGAGGGTCACGCGGCGGAACGTCTGCACGCGGGTGGCGCCGCTCATGAGCGACGACTCCTCGAGGGAGGGGTCGGTCGAGCGGAACGCGGCCACCATGAAGAGGAACGCGATGGGGGACAGGTGCAGCCCCTCGACCCAGATCATCCCCCAGACCGTGAAGACGTCGAACGTGCCGGGCCCGAGCACGGGCTCCAACAGGCTGTTGAGCAGGCCGATCGTGGGGCTGGCCAGGAAGATCCAGGCGATCGTGTACAGGATCCCCGGGATGATCAGCGGGATGATCGACGCGGCGAAGAACAACGCCTTGAACGGCACGTCGGTGCGCACGTTGAAGTAGGCGAGCGCGGTGCCGACCGCGAGGGACAGCACCGCCGCCCCCGCCGCGAACCACAGGGAGTTGCCGACCAGCTCCCCGATCCGGGCGTCGCCGTAGGCCCGCGCGAATCCGCCGAGGCTGAAGCCCTGGGCGTCCGAGAAGGTCGTCCACAGCAGGTAGACCAGCGGGATCAGGGCGAGGTACCCGACCACCACCGTGATCGCGGCCGCCACGAGGGTGCGGGGGCGCAGGAGCACCTCACGCCATCGCGCGAGGGCTCCCGGCCGGCGCGCCCGGGTTGCGAGCGTGGCCATCACTTCTCCGGGAGCTGCTCGCCGCCCCGGACGAGCTCGTCGTAGCGGGCGGACCAGTCGTTGCCCTCCTCGATGAGCTGCTGCACGTCCACCGGCAGGACCTGGTGACCCGCGAGGGGGTCGGTGCCGTCCGGCATGACGGCCGGGGTGAGGCCGTTGTCGAGGATGATCTTCTGACCGTCGTTCAGCATCCAGTCCATGAACAGCATCGCGGTGGCGGGGTGCTTGCTGCTGCGCAGCAGCCCGGCGCCGTTGGCGCGGGCCACGACGGGTTCGACGAACGGCTGGTCGTCGACCGGCGCACCGTTCACCCGGGCCTTGTTCGTCAGGTAGGTGTAGGAGGCGGCGACCACGCCGAACTCCCCGGCCGAGAGCAGCTCGACCTGGCCCGAGTGCCCCTTCGCGACCTTCGACCCCTGCACCATGTCGGCGAAGAGCCGGTCGATGTCGGCCGCGGGCATGCCCTGCTGCTCGTAGTACGTGTGCAGGGTCATGTACCAGTCGTAGTCGCTGACCTCCAGGGACAGGATGCCGTCGTACTTCGGGTCGGCGAGGTCCTCCCAGCGGTGGGGCACCAGGTCCGCGCGGACGAGGTTGGTGTTCCACGCGGGCGCGAAGATGTTGAAGCGCGTGGGCGTCCAGCCCTCGTACCGGAACTGCTCGTTGATCTTGTTCCGTTGCTCGCCCTCGTAGTCGCCGGTGAGCCCCTGCGTGGCGATGATCGCCATCTGCGTGGCGTTGGTCTCGACGACGTCGGCGCCCGCGAAGCCCGCCGATGCCTCCTGCAGGGTGCGCTGCAGGACCGTCTCGGAGTCGGCGCGGTAGACGTCCACGTGCACGCCCGTCGCCTGCTCGAACTGCGGCACCACGATGTCGGCGATGTCGGCGTTCAGCGAGGTGTAGAGCGAGAGCGTGTTGCCCTCCTGGGCCGCCAGCTCGACGAGGCGGTCGTGGCGTGCGGCGCCGGTGAGCGGGTCGACCTCCGCGTAGACGGCTTCCGCAGCGGTGGGCTGGTCGGAACCCGGGGCGGGGCCGGAGGTCGGAGCACCGCCGCAGCCGGAGAGCAGCAGCAGGCCCGCGGCGCCGAGGCTGGCAAGCGCCGATCGTCGTGACATCGTCGTCTCCAGGATTTGCGGCCGTGCAGCACGGGAGGGCCAGGCCGGAGGACTAACGGACTGACCATTGGTGCGCAGGAAGGTAACTCTCCTCACACGCCCCTGTAAAGCCCCGGATCCTCTCCGGCGAGCAGGCGCAGCGCCGCATCGATGTCGAACGACCGCATGAAGGCGAGCGCCGTGCGCGCCATCGACAGGTCGGCGCCCGTGGCCGCGGCCATCTCCTCGGCGTTCGCGATGTCCTTCTCGAACCAGGTGAAGCGCATCTGGTCCATCTCGCGCAGCGTCCGGCTGTCGGTGGGGCTGTCCTGCATCGCCAGCCGGAGCTTCTGCACGTCGCCGCCGAGCCGCCTGCCCAGCTCCAGGGCCTGGGCGACCGCCGAGATCTGCGCCCAGTGCACGAGGTTGTTGACCGTCTTGCCCACCTGGCCCGCGCCGACATCGCCCAGCAGGTGCACCGCGGCCGTCCAGGGCGCCAGGACGGGGCGTGCGGTGTCCAGGGCGTCCGGATCGCCGCCCGCCAGCAGCGTCAGCCGGCCCGCCTCGGCGGAGCGGACGCCGCCGGTGAGGGCCGCGTCGAGCACGTCGACGCCCGCGGGCGCGGCCGCGGCGAGCTCCCGGCAGGTGTCGGGCAGGGCGGAGCTGGACAGCAGCACGACCGTGCCGGGGCGGGCGGTCGCGAAGACCCCGCGCTCCCCCGTGAGGACGTCGTGCAGCTGGGCGTCGGTCGCCACGACGACGATCACCACGCCGGCCGCGGCGGCCACGCCCGCGGGATCCGGTGCCGCGGTGGCGCCGTGGGCCGTGGCGGCCGCGACCGCGGTCTCGTCGAGATCGGTCACGACCGTGCTGATCCCGGCCGTCGCCAGGTGGCGGGCGATGGGACCGCCCATCGCGCCGAGGCCGATCACCCCCGCTCCGGACGGGGCGGGTGGACGGGTGGATGTGGCGTTGTCGGTCATCGGCCCATAATGGACTGGTGTCAGACCTATAGCTCGTCGTCCACGTCCGGGAATACGACGAAGCGCACGAGAACGCTGCGGGCGCCGTCTGCGGGCGGGTCGGTGGCGGCGGCGTAGCGCCGGAACAGCTCCATGTAGTCCGCCCAGAAGGCGAGCAGCTCGTCGCGGGTGAGGTGCAACCCGCCGCGGGCGAACAGCAACCCGTCGCCCCACTCGCCCAGCTTCTCGCGCTGCCGTTGGAACCGTGCGAACGCCTCGAAGTCCTCGGCGACTCCTCGGCGCGTGAACTCCTCGAACGTGGCCCGCAGGTCGGCGCTCATCGTGCTGCGCGGCGGGAACCGGATGTCCTGGCGCTGGGCCCGCCACCAGCGCTCGCGGCCCTGCCCCTTGCCCGGCACCTCTGCCACGAAGCCGTGCTCGGCGAGCCGGCGCAGGTGGTAGCTGGTGGCGCCGGTGTTCTCCCCGAGTGCCCGGGCCAGCGTGGTCGAGGTGGCCGGACCGCCCCGGTCCAGCTGCCGCAGGATCCGGCGCCGGAGCGGGTGGGCGAGCGCCTTCAGGGGCCCCGGATCGGTGAGCTCTCGGGGTTCTGCCTGATCTGCCACCGGTCAGAAGATAGCACCTTCCTTTGCAAAGCTTTCTCTGCAAAGCTTCCTTTGTAGGAGGGACGCTCATGAGCCTGCTGGTTCTCGCCGCTGCCGCCGCGATCGCCGTGCTGCCGGATCAGCCGCCACCGACACCGCCCGTCCCGGCTCCTTCCGGGATCGTCCGGGCCGAACTCACCGTCTCGACCGGCGACGGGCTGGTCCTGCCCGCCACGCTGCACGTGCCGGCCGGTGCACGACCGGGTCTGCCCGGCATGGTCCTGGTGCACGGCTCCGGGCCCGCTCGGCGCGAGCATCTCCGCGCCGAGGCGGAGGCCTTCGCGCGGGCCGGCATCGCCACGCTCACGTACGACAAGCGCGCGGTGGGCTACTCGTTCACCCAGCGCTCCTACTCGCGGCTCGCCGACGACGCCATCGCCGCCGCGGCGGTGCTGCGGGCCCGGGCCGAGGTCGATCCGGCGAAGGTCGGGATCTGGGGGCTGAGCGAGGGCGGCTGGGTCGCGCCCCTCGCCGCCTCCCGGGACCCGAAGACCGCGTTCCTCGTGGTGGTGGGCGCGAACGGCCTCGCGCCCCTGCGTCAGCAGACCTGGGCCGACGCGAGCGAACTGGAGTACGCCGGCGTCCGCGGGTCGCTGGTCGACGCGGGATCGCGTACCCTCTACCGCCTGATCGCTGGCGCGGGCGTGTTCCCGGAGGCGCACTACGACCCCGGCCCACCGTTGCGCGAGCTCACGCTGCCGGTGCTCGGTATCTGGGGCGCTCTCGACCGGGCGACGCCGCCGGTCGAGAGCGTCACCGCATACCAGGAGTTCCTCGACCAGGCCGGCAACCGCCACTACACGCTGCGCACCTTCGACGGGGCGGAACACGCCCTGCGTGCCAGCACCACCGGGTACGAGAGGGGCGTCGAGTTCGCCCCCGGCTACGTCGATCTCGTCGGCTCGTGGGTCGGCGACGTGGCCGCCGGCCGGACGCCGCCGTCGTCCGTGACGGGCACCGGTGAGCAACCCCGCCCGACTGTCGAGGTGCCGCCGCTGGGCTGGTACGAGTCGGTCTGGGTGCAGGCCGGTGCCCTCGCCGTGATGCTGTCCGGCTTCGCCGGGCTCGGCGTCACCGCGGCCTGGCGCCGGGTGCGCGGGCGCTCCGGTTCGGCGGCGCCGTGGTCGGCCCGGGTGCTCGCGGTGGCCGGGTTCGTCGCCGTGCCGGGATGCGTTCTCTACCTGGGATCCGTGCTGGCGAGCCGGGGCGGCGCGTTCGATCCGGGCCCGATGATCGCCGGCAGGCCGCTGCCGTGGCTCGCGCTCCAGGCGCTCGCCGTCGTCGCGACCGGTGCGGCGGCCGCGCTCGGTGTGCGGATGTGGCGTCGGGGCGGATACCACAACGCGTCGCTGCTGGCTGCGGGCGCGGTTTTCGTGCCATGGGCGGTCTACTGGGGGCTGCTGGCGCCGTAATGGTCTAGTGTCAGACCTATGTGTGAGCGAGTGACCCCCGGGTCGCCCGCCGGTTTCCTCGCCCGTACCGTCCGCTCGCTCCACCACCCCAACTACCGCCGCTACCTGGGCGGGCACGCCCTGAGCGTCGTCGGCACCTGGATGCAGCGCGTCGCGCAGGACTGGCTGGTGCTGGAGCTGACCGGCGACCCGGTCGCCGTCGGCACGGCGCTCGCCCTGCAGTTCCTCCCGATGCTGCTCCTCGGGGTCTGGGGTGGGGTGCTGGTCGACCGCCTCGACCGCTGGAAGCTCCTCGTCGCCACCCAGGCGGCGAGCGCCGTGCTCGCCGCGGTCCTGGCGGCCACCACCCTGCTCGGTGTCACCACGCTCGGTCTGGTCTACCTGATGGCGGCGCTGCTCGGGCTGGTGACCGTTGTGGACTCACCCGCCCGCCACACGTTCGTCACCGACCTGGTGCCGCCCGGCGACTACGTCAACGCCCAGGCGCTGAACTCCACGATCCACAACACCGGCCGGCTGGTCGGGCCCGCGGTGGCCGGCCTCGTCATCGCGGCCACCGGCGCAGGTGAGGCCTTCGCGCTCAACGCGGTCTCCTTCGCCGCCGTGCTGGTCGGGCTCGCCCGCATCGACCGGTCGGCGCTGCACCGCGCTGCGAAGGCGGCCTCGGGCAGGGGGCAGGCGATGGCCGGGCTGCGCTACGCGTGGGGCCACCGCGAGTTGCGGGCCTGCCTGTTCCTGGTGGCTGTCGTGGGCCTGTTCAGCCAGAACTTCCGCGTGATCCTCCCGGTCACCGCGGCCGACGTGCTCGGCGGAGACGCGGCGACGTACGGGTACCTCACCTCGGCGCTCGGGCTCGGGGCAGTGCTCGGTGCGGTCGGCGCGGCGTCGAGCGTGACCGTGACCGGACGCAGGCTGCTCGCCTGCACGGTGGCGCTCGGTGCGACGAACCTCCTGATGGCCCTGGCCGGGCAGCTCGCCGTCGCGCTCGCCGGCCTGGTCGCCGTGGGGGTCGCCAACATCGCCTTCAACACGATGGCCCGCAGCCTGCTGCAGCTGCGCAGCGCGCCGGAGATGCAGGGTCGCGTGATGGCCCTGCACGTGCTGCTCAACCTCGGGACCACGCCGCTCGGCGGTCCGTTGCTCGGCTGGGTCTGTGCCGTGGCGGGATCCCCGTGGGGCTTCGTCGTGGCCGGCGGCGCGGCGCTGCTCGCGGTGGGGGTGGTGGCGCGCCGCCTGCTCACCGGCTAGCCGGAGCGCCAGTTCTTCAGGCTGTCCAGGCCGACGGCCACGACGATGACGGCGCCCTTGATGATGAGCTGGGTGAAGAACGGGACGTTCATCAGCACCAGGCCGTTGCTGAGGACCCCGATGATCAGTGCGCCCACGAACGTGCCGTGGATCCGGCCCCGGCCGCCGAACAGCGAGGTGCCGCCGAGCACGACCGCGGCGATCGCGTCCAGCTCGTAGCCCTCGCCCGCCCGGGGCTGGCCGGACTCGACGCGGGCGGCGAACATGACGCCGGCGAGGCCGGCCGTGAGCCCGGCGAGCAGGTAGACCTTGAGCAGCACCCGCCTGACCTTGATCCCGGCGAGGCGGGCGGCCTCGACGTTGCCGCCCACGGCGTAGATGTGCCTGCCGAACGTGGTGCGTTCGAGGATGAACCACACGGCGACGTAGGTGATCACCATGACCACCACGGGCGAGGGGATCGCCGCGATGTTGCCGTTGCCGAGCAGGCGGAAGCCCAGCTCGCCCTCGGCGATCAGGGGTTGGCCGTCGGTGAGCGCGTAGGCGGTGCCGCGCAGGTAGGTGAGCGCCCCGAGCGTCACGATGAAGGCGGGCAGGGCGAGGTAGGCCACGAGCAGGCCGTTGAGGAGTCCGGCGGCCGCGCCGACCACGATCCCGCCGAGCACGGCGACGAGGGCGGGGGTGCCGGCGTTCCAGAGCAGCACGGACGTCACGCCCGCGACGCCGATGACGGATCCGACCGACAGGTCGATGCCGCCGGTGAGGATGACCAGCGTCATGCCCGCGGCGAGCACCGCGTTGATCGACACGGCGCGGGCGACGTTGAAGCCGTTGGACAGGCTCAGGAAGTTGGGCGCGATCACCGCCATCAGCGCGACCATCGCCAGCAGCACGACGAGGATGCCGTAGCGGTCCCACACCTGGCCGAAGCTGGGCCGGGGCCGATCGGCGGGCTCGCGAGCGGACGCGTCCGCCGGTGCGGTCCGGGTCATCCTGGGGTGCCTCCGTTCGTGCCACCGTTCGTCCGGTCACCGTTCGTCCGGTCACCGTTCGTCCGGTCACCGTTCGTCTGGTCACCGCTCGCGGCGACGCCCGTCGCGTGCAGCATGACGGCCTCCTCCGTGGCCTCCGACCGGTCGAGCTCGGCGACGATCCGCCCGCCGCGCACGACGAGCACCCGATCGCTGATGCCGAGCGCCTCGGGCAGGTCGGAGGAGACCACGAGCACCGCCACGCCGCGGGCGACCTGCTCGTTGATCAGCCGGTAGATCTCGTACTTGGCGCCGATGTCGACGCCGCGGGTGGGTTCGTCGAGGATCAGCACCCGCGGGCCGACGGTGAGCCAGCGGCCGAGCACCACCTTCTGCTGGTTGCCGCCGGACAGGTGCCCCACCTCCTGCGTCGGCGCGCTCCGGATGCGCAGGGCGTCCATCTGCCGGTGCGCCACGTCGCCGATCGCGCGCCGCCGCAGCACGCCGAGCCGCGACAGCCCGCCGAGCGCGGAGGTCACCAGGTTGTCGCGGATCGACATCAGCGGGAAGAGCGCCTGCTGCTTGCGGCTCTCGGGGAGCAGCCCGATGCCCTCGCGGATGCTGGTGGCGGGGGAGCGGCGGTCGACGGGCCTGCCGTCGAGCTCGACGGTGCCGGCTCGGGCGCGGTCGGCGCCGTAGATCATGCGGGCGATCTCGGTGCGGCCCGCGCCGATGAGGCCGACCATCCCGACCACCTCGCCGGCCCGCAGCGTGAGGTCCACGGGACCGATCCCGGCGCCGTCGGTGAGGCCACGGACCCGCAGCACGACCTCGCCCGGTGCGCGGTCGTCGTGGACGTAGAGGTCCTCGACGTTGCGCCCGATCATCTGGGTGACCACCCGCTCGGGGGTGATCTCGGCCTTCTCGCTGGTGCCGACCGAGCGGCCGTCGCGGAACACCGTGACGCGGTCGGCGAGTTGCCAGACCTCCTCCATCCGGTGGCTGATGTAGACCAGCCCCATCCCGGCGGACCGCATCTCGTCGATGAGCGCGAAGAGCCGGCGGGCCTCCCGGTCCGACAGCGCCGCGGTGGGCTCGTCGAGCACGAGGATCCGGGCGTCCTCGGCGAGGGCGCGCGCGATCTCGACCATCTGCTGCCGGCCCACGGACAACCGGCGCATCGGCAGCCGCGGGTCGATGTCGGCGCGCACCCGGGCCAGCTTCTCCTCGGCGTCGCGCAGCACCCGCTTGCGGTCGAGGGCGCCCCAGCGGGTGCGGGGTTCCGCACCGAGTGCCAGGTTCTCCGCGACCGTCATGTCGGGCACGGTGTTGAGCTCCTGGTGGATGATCGCGATCCCGAGGGCGGTGGCCTCGATCGGCGACGAGACGGTGACCTGCTCCCCGTCGATCCGGATCGTGCCGGCGTCCGGGGCGTGGACCCCGGCGAGCACCTTCATCAGGGTCGACTTGCCCGCCCCGTTCTCGCCCATGAGGGCGTGGACCTCGCCGGCGCGCAGGTCGAAGTCGACGCCCCGCAGGGCGGGGGCGCCACCGAATGACTTGGTGACGCCCTCCATGCTGACCAGCGAGGCCATGCCGACTACTGCCAGCCCTTGTACTGCGCCAGGCTCTCGCGGGTGATCATCTCGGTGGGCACGAGCACCTTCGTCTGGTCGGGCTGCTCGCCCGCGAACAGCTTCTGGGCCATCTCCAGCGCGATCGCGCCCTGCGTGTTGGGGTCCTGGGCCGCGGTCGCCTTGAACATCGAGTCGGGCTTCTGCAGCTCCGCGACCGCCTCGGGGGACGCGTCGACGCCGACGATCACCAGCCCGCCGATGCCCGCCTGCTGGGCGGCCAGGGTGGCCCCGAGCGCCGTGGGGTCGTTGATCCCGAAGACACCCTTGACGCCCGGGTGTGCGGTGAACATGTCGGTGGCGATCGTCAACGCCTCCGCGCGGCCGTTGTCGCCGTTCTGCTCGGCCACGATCTTGATCTGCGGGTAGCCCTGCAGTGCCTGCTTGCAACCGGTGACCCGGTCCTGCACGGAGGAGATCGGGGTACCGTTGATCAGCAGGATGTCGCCCGCGCCGCCGATCTGGTCGGCCAGGTAGGTGCAGGCGAGCCTGCCGGCCTCGGTGTTGTCCAGGGTGACCTGCGCCTCGGCGCCCTGGGCCGCGACGTCGACCGCCACCACCTTGATCCCGGCCTCCTTGGCCCGGTCGACCGCGGGGCCGATGCCGTCGGAGTCGACGGCGTTGATCAGCAGCACGTCGATCTGCTGCTGGATGAACGCGTCGATCTGCTCGTTCTGGGCGCCGAGGTCCTGCCGCCCGTCCTGCACGTTGACGGTGGCGCCGATCTTCTCCGCCCCGGCCTTCACCCCGTTGGCCATCGACTGGAAGAACGGGTTGGACAGGTCCTGGACCATCAGCCCGATCGTCTTGACCTGAGCACCGGGACCGCCGCGCTCGGTGCTGACCGGGTCGCCCTCGCTACAGGCGGTGGCGAGGGCGCACGCCAGCACCAATCCGCTCGCCACCAGCGTCCGCTGCCGCAGCTTCATCGCTCGTACCTCCCGATCGCGCCGTTGCGGGACGCGATGTTAACGCACACATCAGACAAGCTCGACGGCGCGGAGGACGGCGGTCACCGAGCGGTCGACGTCGGCCTCGGTCGTGGCCGCGTTCGAGACGGCGATGCGCATGTAGCGGCGGCCGCGCCAGGTGGTGCCGCCCATCCAGCAGGTGCCCTCGCGCTGCACGGCCGCGAGCACGGCGTCGGTGCGGGCGTCGTCCCCGATCCCGACGAGCACCTGGTTGAGCACGACGTCGTTCGCGATCTCCAGCCCGCCCGCCGCGAGACCCTCGGCGAAGCGGCGCGCGAGCCGGCAGCAGCGCTCCACCAGCTCGGCCACGCCCTCGGCGCCGAGCTCGCGCAGGGCGGCCCAGACGGCGAAGCCGCGGGCCCGGCGCGACGACTCGGGGACGAGGTCGCCCGGCATGGGGACGGGGCCGCCGGAGCCGGTGAGGTAGCTCGCCGTGTAGTTCATCGCCGCCACGTGCACGTCCGGGTGGGCGCAGATCGCGAAGCCGCAGTCGTAGGGGACGTTGAGCCACTTGTGCCCGTCGACCGCCCACGAGTCGGCCAGCTCCACCCCGGCGACGAGGTGGGCGCGGGCCGGCGCGGCGGCGGCCCACAGCCCGAAGGCGCCGTCGACGTGCACCCAGGCGCCGTGCTCTCGGCCGATCGAGACGGCGGCGCGCAGGTCGTCGCACGCGCCGGTGTTGACGTTGCCGGCCTGCAGGCACAGCACCGTCGGCCCGGCCGGGCCCGCGGCGAGCACCCGGCGCAGGTCGCCCACGTCGATGACGCCGTTCGGGCCGGCGGCCACCTCCCGGATCGCCGCGGATCCGAGGCCGAGCAGGCGCAGGGACCGGTCGATGGTGGCGTGGCGCTCCGCGCCGGCGACGACCCGCACCCGGGGTGCGCCGTGCAGGCCGTCGCGCTCGACGTCCCACCCGGCGGTGCGCAGCACCTGGTGGCGGGCGGCGGCCAGCCCGACGGTGTTGGCGGCCTGGCCACCGGTGACGAACCCGACGGTGGCGGTGTCGGGCAGCCCGAGCAGCGCGAGCAGCCAGCTGCTCGTGACGCGTTCGGCCGCCACCCCGGCGGGGGAGAGCGCGTCGTTGAAGGGGGCCTGTTCCCAGCCGACGGCGAGCACGTCCGCGGCGGTGGCGGCGGGCAGCGCCCCGCCGACGACGAACCCGAAGTACCGCGGGCCTGCGGTGCTCATCAGCCCGGCCTGGGCGGCCGCGACCAGTTCCTCCACGACCTGCTCCGGCGGGGTGCCCGTGCGGGGCAGCGGCCCGCCGAACCGCTCCAGCAGCGCGTCCACGTCCGCGGGCGCCTGCACCGGCCGATCCGGGAGCGATTCCCGGTAGTCCGATGCGACCGTCGCGGCGCGCTGCAGGAGCGATCTGAGATCCATCGCCGGATCGTACGAACGGCGGGCCGTCGCATAGGTTGGCCGGTGTGGATCAGGTCGATGTCGTCATCGTCGGGGCCGGGATCAACGGGATGGCTGCCGCCGCGCAGCTGGCGGGGGCGGGGTGGTCGGTCGCCCTCGTCGACCAGCACCCGCGGATCGGCGGGTTCGTCGCGGGCGGGGAACGCACCGTGCCGGGCTACCGGCACGACACGTACTCCTCGTGGCACCCGCTCTTCGTCACCGGCCCCGTCTACGCCGAGCTGGGCGCCGACCTGCACCGGCACGGCCTGGAGTACGCCGGCTCCGACGGCGCGGTCGCGGCGTCGGTGTCCGACGACGGGGCGGTGACGATCGCCCACCGCGACGTCGAGCAGACGGTGGCGGGCTTCGCCGACCCGGCCGACCGGGACGCCTACCGCGCGGCGATCGGGCGGTTCGGGGCGCACGCCGCGCACATCGGCGGGCTCCTGGGCAGCGAGCTGCGCTCGCCCGGCGTGCTCGGCCCGTTGTGGGGGCTCGCCCGCGAGGGCGGCCGCCGCGAGCTGGCGGCCTACGCGCGGGAGGTCGCCACGAGCGGCCGGGCGTGGCTGCGCACGCACTTCCGGGGTCCCGAGGTCGACCACCTCTGGGCGCCGTGGCTGCTGCACGCGGGCCTCGCGCCCGACAGCGCGTCCGGCGGGCTGATGGTGCCGGTCTTCGCCGCCACGCTGCACGCCGCCGGCCTGCCGGTCGTGGTCGGCGGGGCGGGGAACTTCGTGACCGCGTGGGAACGGCTCCTGGCCGAACGGGGCGTCACCGTGCACACCGGGCGGCGGGTCGAGCGGGTGGTGCTGCGGGACGGGGCGGCCGCAGGGGTCGCGGGCGACGGCTGGAGCATCGCGGCCGAGCGGGCGGTGCTCGCGTCGGTGACGCCGGCCGCGCTGTACGGGCAGCTGCTGCCGGCTGGCGCCGTGCCGGCCGCCGTGGGCGAGGAGGCGGCGCGCTTCCGGCCCGGACGGGCGGCGATGCAGGTGCACGTCGCGCTGTCCGGACCCGTGCCGTGGCGCGACCCGGTCCTGGCCGGCGTGCCGCTCGTGCACCTCTCGGACGGGTCCGCCTCCACGGCGATCGCCTGTGCGGAGGCCGAAGCGGGCCTGCTGCCCCGGCGCCCGACGGTGGTGGTCGGCCAGCAGCACGTGCTCGACCCGACGCGGGTGCCTGCGGGGGCGGCCGCGCTGTGGCTGCAGCTGCAGGAGGTGCCGTTCGCCCCGGCCGGGGACGCGGCCGGCGAGCTGGACGGGACGGCCGGCTGGGACGCCCCGCTGGCCCGCGGGTACACCGATCGCGTGCTCGACCGGCTGGAGGCGCACGCGCCCGGGCTGCGCGACCTGGTGGTCGGGATGGACGTGATCACCCCGGCCGACCTCGCCGCGTACAACCCGAACGCGCTGGAGGGGGACCCGTACGGCGGGTCGGCCGAGCTGGACCAGAACTTCCTCTGGCGTTCCCGGCACGCGACGCCGGTACCGCGGCTGTGGCACATCGGCGCGTCGACCCATCCCGGACCGGGGCTGGGCGGCGCGTCCGGTCACCTCGTCGCCCGCCGCCTGCTGGCGCCGTCGCCCCGGGAGCGGGTGCGCCGGATGATCGCCGGTCGGTCCGGGTAGTAGAGGGTCATGGCCACGACGGAGCACGGCCCACCGCTGCCGGATGCCCTGGAGCGCCACCGGGACACGTCCGCCGGCCGGATCCGCAGCCGCTCCGTCGGCGAAACCCGCCCCGGCGTGCCCGAGGTGGCGCTGGTGCAGGGCATGGCCGTGGCCGACTACCTGATGCCCGCCGTCGCCGAGCTGGGCCGGTGGACGCGCGCGCACCTCGTCGAGCTGCCGGGGTTCGCCGGGAGCGGGGAGCCGAGGTGCAGGCTCGACGTGCCCGGGTACGCGGCGGCCGTGGTCGAGTGGCTCGATGCCGCGGGGCTCGGACCGGTCGTGCTCGCCGGGCACTCGAGCGGCACGCAGGTCGCCGCGCGGGCGGCGGTGCTCGCCGGCGAGCGGGTCGTCGCCGTGGTCCTCGCGAGCCCGACCGTCGCCCCGATCGCCCGGCCGTTCCCGCGGATGGTCCTGCGGTGGCGGTTGGACGGGCGGCACGAGCCGCCGGGGTTGACCGGCTCGCACCTGCGCGAGTGGCGCCGCGCGGGCGTGCGCGGGCTGCTGCACCTGGTGCGGGTGCACTTGCGGGACCGGATCGAGGAGTCGGTGCCCGCGCTGACCGTTCCGGTGCTCGTCCTCCGCGGGGCCGACGACCGGCTCAGCACCGCGGAGTGGGCCCGCGACCTCGCTGCCTCGGCGCCGTCGGGCCGGTACCGGGAGGTGCCCGGCGCGCACACCTTCGTCTGGGCGGACCCCCGTGCGTGGAGCGCGCCGGTGCGGCAGCTGGCGCTCGAGGCCGCATGAGCGAGCTCGCGAGCGGATCACGGGTACAACGCCCGGAGTTCGCCGGCTCGTGGGCCGTGGTGCGGGGGCGGCGCGTGCACGCCCGGGTCGGGGGCCGGGTGGACGCCCCGGTGGTGGTGTTGCTGCACGGCCTGGGCGTGTCGAGCCGGTACATGCTCCCGCTGGCCCGGGAGCTGGCGCCGGACTTCCGGGTGCACGCGCTGGACCTGCCCGGCTTCGGCCGCAGCGAACCCGCGCCCGCGGTGCTGGACGTGCCCGGGCTGGCCGACGCGCTGCTGGCCTGGGTCGACGAGGCGGGCCTCGATGCGCCCGCGCTCGTGGCGAACTCGATCGGCTGCCAGGTGGTGGCGTCGGCGATGGCGCGCTCGCCGGAGGCGCTGGGGCGCGCGGTGCTCGTCGGGCCGACGTTCGACCGGCACGGTCGCGGTATCCCGCGGCAGGTCGCGCGCCTGCTGCGCAGCGGCGTGCACGAGCGCCCCGGGCTGGTCGCCGTCATGGCCCGGGACTACGCGGCCTGCGGGCTGCGGCGGGTGGCGCGGACCGCGCGGCACGGGCTCGCCCACCGGATCGAGGACGACCTGCCCGCGATCGCGCGCCCGGTGCTGGTCGTGCGCGGCGGCCGCGACCGCGTCGTGCCACAGCGGTGGGCGGAGGAGGTGACCGCCGCGCTGCCGGACGGCAGGCTCGCCGTGGTGCCCGGGCACGGCCACGCCCTCAACTACTCCGCACCCGGGCCGCTCGCGGCGGCGATCCGGCCGTTCCTCGGCGGCCCGCCCCCGGGGCCCGACGCGCCGACCGCCCGGCCCGCCACCGCCAGCATCGCGCAGTTCGACTCGGCGACGACGTTCCTGAAGGGGACCGCGGCGACCCTGCACGGGCGCGACCTGCCGGCGCTCGGAGCGTTCCCGCGACCGGTGGCCCCGCTCGTGGAGCGGGTCGTCCCGGCGGTCAACCTGCTGCCCGAGCGGCTGCGCGAGCAGGTGTACCGCATCGGCAGCGGCAGCGAGGCGGCTCCGCCGGGCGAGCTGCACGCCGTGAGCGCCGAGGCACTGGCGCGGTGGATGGTGGCGCAGTACCCGCGGCGCGAGTTCCCGGCGGCGATCGTCGGGTCGTCGAGCGGGGCGCTCGCGCACCTCGCGGCCGCGCTCGGCGTCCCGTACCTGCCGCAGACGTTCCTGCTCCCGGTGGCCCAGCCGCAGGTGCACCCGGACGACCCCCGCCACGGCCTCGCCGCGGGCCGCGGGCCCGGGCGGATGCTGCTCGACGCGAACCCCGACGTAGCGCTGCACCACATGCATGACCCGAACCAGGACCGGTTGTCGCTGGCCCGGATGACCTACTTCCGCCTCAAGCGGCGCCGCCTCGGACCGGCATTCACGGGCTTCCTCGCCGAGACCCTGCCGCGCGGGGCGACGTTGCTGGTCGCCGACTGCCGGCTGCGCTGGCCGGTCACGCGGGTCGGCGACCGGCACGTGTTCCAGTTCGGCGCGCTGGGCGGCATGCCGGCCGAGGAGTTCCGCACCGGCGGCGTCCGCGTCGCGGACTACCTGCGCCGGTACGGGTCGGACCGCGCGGGCTGGGACCCGCCGCCCGTGGACGGCGACGCCCCCGAGGCCGAGTGGGGGTTCGACCCCGCGCTGTGGGACGACCTGCGCGCGACCGCCGAGGAGCGGGGGTGGCGGCTGCGCCGGGTGACGTTCGACGCGCCTGCGGCCCTCAGCCCGCTGGTCGCCGACCTGTACCGGTGGTGGTACCGGCGGCGGGACAGGCCGGCGGACCGCCTCCTCGTCGAGTCGTTCGTGCTGATCGAGCCGCGGCTCGTCCTCGAGACCGGCGTGGTGCCGTACTGGTCGGAGTTCCCGGTCGAGCCGTCGGCCGCCGCGCTGGAGCGCTACCTGGACGGCGTCGAGCCGTTCGAGGAGATCCTGGTGACGCTGTTCCAGCACGGCACCGACGGTGTCGGGGTGGCGCCGGCCGGCCGGTGGCGCGAGCTGTCGGCCATGGCCCGCCGGCGCGGCGCGTTCCTCGGGGTCGACCCCCGCCGGCACCCGCGGGACTTCGGCAGCTTCGGCCGTTTCCACCGGCAGCTCGCCGGGATGCCCCGCGCCGCCCCGCCCGCGCCGCTCACGCTGGAGGAGCTGGACCTGTTCCTCGCCGGGCGGCGCGACGAGTCGGTCGACTGGTCGTAGGGCCCGCGGATGTGACGCACCGGGCGGCCCGGGTACCCGGACGGCATGCAACAACACGAACTCGTCGCGGCCGTGGCCGGCAGCGCCGGCATCGGCGATCACGAGGACGCCGAACGTGCCGTCCGCTCCACCGTCCGGGTGTTCGGCAGGAGGCTGGCCGGAGGCCAGACCCGCAAACTCGCCGCACAACTGCCTCCCGATCTCGCCTCCACGCTCCCGGCCGAGGGAACGGGTGAGCGTTTCGACGCGCAGGAGTTCTGCCGGCGCGTCGCGGAGGCCGAGGGGTGCTCGCCGCAGCAGGCGCGCCGGCACGCCCGCGCCACGTTCGCGGCCCTCGAGGCGGGCCTGACGGGCCACGAGTACGACCACATCGCGGCCCAGCTGCCGCCGGACTACGCCGACCTGCTGGGCACCGAACCGGTCCAGCACCACTGAGCGAGATCTGCGAGGGAGATCTGCGATGGCCACCTGCGAGGTCTGCGGGAACGACTACGACATGGCGTTCGAGGTGCGGGCACAGGGCGCCGTCCACGTGTTCGACAGCTTCGAGTGCGCGATCCACGCGATGGCGCCGGTCTGCGAGCACTGCGGGTGCAAGATCGTCGGGCACGGTGTGCAGGCCGGTGGCCGGTTCTTCTGCTGCGCCCACTGCGCGAACTCCGAGCTCGCGGGCACGGGCCTGCGGGACCGCGTCGACGCGTCCACGGGCTGAACCGGTCAGCTCCCCGTCACGAGCGGCACGAACGCGACGCCGCCGAGGTCCTCCGTCCGGCCTCCCCGGTACCGCAGGAGCGTCCCCTGCCCGCGGCGGCCGACCGGGCAGACGAGGGCCGCGTCCGGGGCCAGCTGCTCCAGCAGCGCGGGCGGTGGCTCGTCCTCCGCCATGGCCGTGACGACGATCCCGTCGAACGGCGCGCGGTCCGGCGCCCCGAGCGCCCCGTCGCCCGTCCGGACCACCACGTTGGCGCAACCGGTCGCCGCGAGGGCCGCCCGGGCGCGGTCGGCGAGGGTGGGGTGGCGTTCGATCGTCACCACGGAGCGGTGGCACCGCGCGAGCACCGCCGCCCCGTACCCGGACCCGGTGCCGATCTCGAGGACGTGCGCACCGGGTCCGGCCTGCAGGGCCGCTGCGCTGAACGCGACGATCAGCGGTGCCGAGATGGTCTGGTCGAGCCCGATGGGCAGCGGGGCGTCCTCGTAGGCGTCGCGGGCCATCGCCCGGGGCACGAACCGCTCCCGCGGCACCTGCCGCATCGCGTCCAGCACGCGCTCGTCGGTGATCCCCCGGGCACGCAGGCGTTCGACCATCGCGGCCCGTTCCCGATCAGGGTGCCTGGCCATGTCCCGCGGGTTCCCGCCCCGGTGGACGTCATGCGCCGGCGGCCTGCTGCCCCCGCGCGTACAGGAGCTGGAGGAAGTCGGCCCCGGCGAGCGCGGTGAACGTCGCGGCGACGAGGCGGGTCACCCGCGGCGCGAACACGTGTCCGAAGGCGAAGCCCGTCGCGATCCACATGTCGAGGCAGAACGGGCAGGTGACGAGCTCACCGATCGCGTGCCGCACCCCGCTCGCGGTGCGGGCGTCCTCCATGACCTCGGCCGGTCCGCCGGTGCCCGAGTACCGCGTGAAGGGGACGCGGATCGGGCTCGTGACCGCGTCCTTGCTGAGGGTCCGCGCCAGCTTGTGCGTGCCCGCCGTGATCAGCAGGAGGTCCCACGGCCCGATGCCGTGCGGGAGCCGGCGTCCCGACGCCGCGACGAGGCCCGCCGCGCCGGCCACGAGCGCGGCGAAGACCGCCATGACGAGCACGTAGCCCCGCAGGGGGCGGTCCTCACCGTGGCGGTAGGTCCGCGCCTCGTCCCGCGCGGCCTCGGCCACGCCGTCCCCGGACGGCGCGGTCCTGGGCTGGGCGGTCCTGTGCCGGGCGGTCCTGCGCTCGCTCATGTCGGTCCTTCCGTCGGGTTCCCGACCGGGGCTACCCCGGTCGCCACGTTCGACGCACCCGGTCCCGACTCCGGCGCCGTCACGACTCCGGCGCCGTCACGACACCGGCGCCGTCACGACACCGGCTCGGACCGCTCGCCAGTCGGGACGCAGGGCGCAGACCCTCCCGGCGCGGATCGTGACGGTGTCGAACGCCATCCAGCGGCGGCGGCACCAGCACGTGTAGACGGCCCCGCGCAGCGCCCGCCGTGGCGGGTGACACCGGTGTGCGCTGGTCATTCGTGGACCTCCCCCGTCGTTTCGCCGCGGTTGCGGCCGTGCGCCAGGGGTACCCGGCGGTCGGTGGATCGAGAGCCGGCGCGGTGTGACCTGATGCGCATCTGGCTGCCCACCGCGTTCGGGGCGTCGGTCCTGGTCGCCGAGATTCCGCTCGTGTACGCGGCCGCGGCCCGGTCGGCGGACGGCGACCGCGCCCTCGCCGCCCTCGGCATCCGCGTCGCCGTGCTCGTCGTCGTCAACACCCCGGCCCTCGCGCCGGCGCCCCTGGTCGCCGTGGAGGCCGGGATCGCCGCTTCCGGGCATCGCCGCGGGCTGTGCCGCCGTCGTCGCGGCGCTCCTCGCCGATGTCGGCGTCATCGCGCGGCGGGCCCGGTTGGCCACGGGCGGGCGGGGTATCACCCAGGCTCCCGAACCGGCAGGAAGGAGCCCGTCGTGGCCCAGCAGACCACCACCGACGTCGTCGACGAGCTGACCACCGACCACCGCGAGGCACTCGGCCTCCTCGACCGGATCGCCGCGAGCACCGGCGCCGTCGAGAGGCGCGACCTCGCCGACACCGTGATCGCCGAGGTCGTGCGGCACGCGGTCGCCGAGGAGATGTACGTCTACCCGGCCGTGCGCGAGCACGTCCCGGACGGGGAGAAGGAGGTCGAGCACGACATCGAGGAGCACAAGGAGCTCGAGGAGACGATGAAGCGGCTGGAGTCCGTCGACGCGACGGATCCCCGGTTCGACGAGCTCGTGCGCACCATGACCGAGCAGCTGCGCCACCACGCCCACGACGAGGAGGCGAACCAGTTCCCGCAGCTGCGTGAGCACATTCCGCACGACGACCTGGTGAAGCTGCGGGAGAAGGTGGAGACCGCGAAGAAGGTGGCGCCCACCCGGCCGCACCCGAACGCGCCGAACGCGGAGCTGTTCCACAAGCTCGTCGGCCCCGGCGTGGGGCTGGTCGACCGGCTGCGCGACCGGCTCACCCACCGCAGCAGCTGAGGTCGCGCCGCCCGTAGAGTGCCCCTCCGTGATTGCGGACGGGGGCGCTCTGCGGGCGGTGGACGAAGGCGTCACCCGCCGGCTCAAGGCGCTCGCCTGCACCGCCCCGCTGCACGACCTGGACGCCCGCAAGACCCGGCTCGATTGGGTGGACGCCTCGCGCTACCAGATGGCCGAGATCGCCCTGCAGGCGATCGACCAGGTCACCCTCGCCATGGACTTCGACCACGGGGCCGACCAGGCGCAGGTCGTGAAGCGGCTGCGGCCGTTCGTCGCGGCGCAGGTGCCGGACGCCCCGGCGGGCGAGCACGAGCGCGTCGCGCAGTGGGTGATCGAGAACCTGATCAACGTCGGCAACCTGGACCGCGGTTTCCAGGTCGACTACGGCACGTTCACCGAGGACGGGCGATACGTCCGGCGCCGCTTCGACTTCAAGCTGCTCGTCGAGGTGGCCGCCCCGGACGGTGAGGTGTACCTGCGCGCGTCCGACGAGGCGATCAACGTGCTCGTCGGCGCCCTGGACACCGACGTGGAGTCGGCCCAGGTGGCGGCCGAGGTGAAGCTGGAGAACCTGATCAACCGGGGCCGCCTGGGTGATGCGCGCCTCGCGGCCGAGCAGGCGCGCTACCGCACCGTGCAGTACGCGGAGGCGTTGCGCCAGAAGCTCGACGCCACCCGCCGCGACGTCCGGTCCGTCGACTGGCTCTCCGCGGTGCCCGAGCTGCTGGACGAGGCGCTCACCCACATCGAGTCGCGCTACCGCGCCGAGACCGCGATCCTCGCGAACATCGCCGACGCCCGCGACGAGGCCACCGAGCCCGGGCGCCGCCGGCAGGCCGCCGAACTGGTCGACGTCGTCGGCGACTGCATCCAGCGGCACACCCAGCTGCAGGCGCGGCTGCAGGAGGCCGGGGCGACGTTCCGCGCGGAGCAGGACCGCCAGCAGTTCAGCGGGCGGCCGAAGCGGGCGGCGATCGACGTGTTCGGCCAGCTCCTGCGCCCGTGCCTCGCCCTGGACACCACCACGGCCACCGGGCCGGCCGCCGCGTTCTTCGGCGCGGGGGCGGGCGTGCGGGTGCCCAGCGTGCCGAGCCTCACCGGGCTGGTGGAGACGCTGCTGACGCCGCCCGTCGAGCGCGACCCGCTGGGGGAGCCGCTCGTGGAGCCGGACCTCGCCCCCGCCACCGCCGAACGGTTCGGCGAGGACCTCTGGCGCCACGCGGCCGGGCTGCTCGCCCCGGACCGGGGCGCGCGGCGGCTGTCCGACCTGCTCGCCGAGGCCCGGGAGATCGACCCCGAGCTGCCCACCCTGGTCGCGCTGCGTGCCGTGCACGCGGTCGGCTCGAGCGTCGGCACCGCCCGCAACCAGGGCGACCCGGGTGTCCTGCTCGCGATCGACGACGGCACGGTGCTGCGGGACCCGGAGTTCGGGGGGTCCGACCTGCTCGTCACGACGGCCGCGGTGCTCGTGGACGAGCCGGACGTCGAGGAGGTCGCGTGACCGAGCCTGCGAGGTCACCATCGGGCGCAGCACGCAGGGAGATCCAGCCGCAGGACGTCGAGTCCGCGGCGCGGCTCGTCGCGCACGGGATGCGCCCCAAGGCGCTGCCGTCCCGGGACGCCGGCTACGCGGAGCTGGTGCGCCGCTACCGCGACGACGACGGGTTCGCCGACACGGTGCAGCGCGTCGCGGCCGGGCTCGGCCTCGTGGTGCTCGCGGTCGGCCCGCAGCCGGGGATCGTGCTGGCCGCGGTCGAGGAGTCGGTGTTCGAGATCCGCATGGACGAGTACGCGCGGCGCACCGTGCTGCAGAACCGCCAGACCGACAAGATGCTGCACGGCCTCGCCCACCTCGCCGCGGCCGCGCTGGCCTTCCCGCGCCCGGACGACCTCGGCGACGACAGCTACGTGGGCCGGGTGTCGGTCGACCAGGTCGACGGGGCCGTCCGCGAGGCGTGCCGCGTGCTCGAGGAGCGCACGACGGGCGCCGCCGCCGACCCGCTGTCGGACGCCCCGCAGCTGGAGGCGGCGTGGCGGGCGTGGCTGCGCCGGCCGGAGGCCACGGCCACGAAGGACGGGCGCGCGGGTGAGGCGACCACCCGCGGGATCGTCGGCAAGGCGCTGCGCTTCCTCGCCGACCAGGGCTTCCTCGTCGCCGTGGGCACCGAGGGCGCCTACCGCACCACCCCGCGCTACCAGGTGCAGGTGCGCGAGCTCGCCGCGCAGCGTGCGTTCGACGAGCTGCTGCAGCTCGGCGTGCTGCCGGTGGCCACGGCGGGCGGTGCCCTGCGCGCCCCGACCGGTCTCGAGGCCCCCGATGTATGAGCTCTCCCGGGTCCGGCTGTTCTCCGTCGGCCCGCCCGGGGCCCGCTACCAGGACGTCACGCTCGACCTGCGCGGCGTCGGCCCCGCCGTGCAGGCGGCGCAGCAGGTCGACCTGTTCGCGCCCGACGACCTGGAGCGCGTGCCACGCAGGCCCTCGCCCGCGTCGGTGCTGTTCCTGGAGAACGGCGGCGGCAAGTCCGTGCTGCTGAAGCTGGTGTTCTCGGTGCTCCTGCCCGGGCGGCGGCAGGTCGTGGGCACGACGAGCACCACGGTGCTGGAGAAGTTCGTCCTCGGCGAGGACGTCGCGCACGTGGTGCTGGAGTGGATGCACACCCGCACCGGGCAGCTGCTCGTCACGGGCAAGGTGTCGGAGTGGCGCGGGCACGTCACGTCGCTGGACCCGGAGAAGCTCGGCAACGCCTGGTACTCCTTCCGGCCCGGCCCCCGCTTCGGGCTCGACGACCTGCCGTTCACCGCCGCGGGCCGCCGCGTCACGACCAGCGGGTACAAGGACCGGCTGACCGCGCAGCACCGGGAGCTGCCCGCGCTGGAGCTGGTCTGGGAGACCGGCCCGCGGGACTGGACGCGCCACCTCGCCGACACCGGCCTCGACCCCGAGCTCTTCCGCTACCAGCGCGCCATGAACGCCGGGGAGGGTGAGGCGGCCGAGGCGTTCGCGTTCCCCACCGACGAGGCGTTCGTCGACTTCCTGCTGCGCGCCGTGCTCGACACCGAGGAGCCGCAGAACCTGGCCGACCTCGTCTCCGGCTACGCGACGCGCCTCGCGCAGCGGGCCGACCTGGAACAGGAGCGCGAGTTCGTCGACGGCACGCTGGCGCGCCTCACCCCGTTGACCGAGGCCGAACGCGCCGCCACGGCCGCCCGGCACGCCGAGGCGGCGGCGCAGGACGGCGCCCGCGCGCTCGCCGCCGCGATCGTGGCCCGCCGGGGTCTGGAGGACGAGCGCCTGGCCGTCGCGGTGCAGGCGCACGACGCGGCGAAGGAGCGGGTGCGGGCCGCCGAGGTGCGGGAGCGCAGGCTGCAGGAGACCACGACCGAGCTGCGTCGCCGCGTCGCCGCGCTGGAGCTGGCCGCGGCACAGGGGGCCGAGGCGACCGCGCGGGGTGCCCACGCCGAGGCCGAGCGGCACGTCGCCGCGTGGCAGGCCGTCGAGCCGGTGCTGCGCCACCGCGTCGCCGAGGCCGAGGCGCGCCGGCTGCGCCGCGTGGTGGACGCCGAGCAGGAGCGGGCGCGGCCTGCGCTGCGGGCGCGCCGGGAGGCGGCGACCGCGCTCGCCGCGGGACTGCGCGCGATGGCCCGCGCGGCCGACGCTGCGGCAGAGGCGGCGGACGAGGTCGCCACGGCCGCCGACGAGCTGGCCGAGGCGGCGCGGGCCGCCGAGCTGGCCGAGGTCAGCGCCGCCGCCACCCACCGGGCGGTCGCCGAGCAGGCCCGCGCCGAGGTGGCGCGGATCGAGCACCGGACCGCCGTCGCCGTGACCGCGGGCCATCTCGCCGACGGCGCCGTCGTGGCCGCCGCGCACGCCGCCGCCGAGCAGGAGGCGGAAGCGGCCCAGGCCGAGGTGGCGGCCCTGCACGCCGAGCTGGCCGACCTGCGGCACGCCCGCCGCGCCGCCGACGAGCGCCGCGGCGGCGCCCGCCGCGTCGGGGT